>DATINR010000202.1:0-13684 GCA_035473995.1 Solirubrobacteraceae bacterium | reverse complement strand
CTCGGCTTCGTCGAGGCCTCGCAGACCGGCGGCGTGCTGATCCTCACGCACCGGCGCAACCTCGTCGACCAGTTCAACGGCGAGCTGCGCGACCGTGGCTACGCCAAGCGCATCTCCAAACCGCTGCTGAAGGGCGAAGACTCCTCCAAAGGTCCCGTGACCGTCGAGACCTACCAGTGGTTCGTGCGCAACGCCGGCAAGATCTCGAGCGCCTACACGATCGTGATCTGCGACGAGGCGCACACCGCGCTCGGCGAGAAGACGAGCGGGGCGATCCGTGAGTGGACCGGGCCGATCTTCATCGGCATGACCGCCACCGGCGCGCTGATCGCCCGCCACGTGACCGACCTGTTCCCGACGCAGACCTCGCGCTTCGACCTCGCCCAGGCCGCCCGCCGCGGCGTGATCGCGCCGCTGCGCTGCGTGCGCATCTCCCCCGGCGTCGGCGTGCGCACGATCGCCAAGGTGCCGCTCAGGCGTGGCGAGGTCGACACCGAGTTCGACCAGGACGAGCTCGCCAAACTGCTCGACCAGCAGCCGTTCAACCTGGCTGTCGCCAACCTCTACAAGACGCGCTTCAACGGCGTCCCCGGCGTCGTCTACGCGGCCGGCGTGCGCCACGCCTACAACCTCGCCGAAGCCTTCCGCGCCGAGGGGATCAAGGCCCAGGGAGTCTCCGGCGAGACGCCCAAGCGCGAGCTCGCCGAGATCCTCGCGCGCTACGAGCGCGGAGACATCGACGTGCTGATCAACGCGCAGCTGCTCGCCGAGGGGTGGAACAGCCCGCGCGCGACCGTCTGCGTGCACCTCGCCCCGACCGCCTCCAAGCGCATCTACCAGCAGCGCGTCGGGCGCGTCACGCGCCGGCACCCCGGCAAGGAGGCAGGCCTAGTCGTCGACTTCGTGCACCCCGCCACCAAGCACGACGATCCCGTCGTCACGCTGCATTCGCTGCTCGACCGCGACGTCTACCGCGGCGGCGCGATCGTCGTCGGGCCGGTCCGCCGCGGGCGCGGGCGGCGCATGCGCGTGGAGCGCCGCGTGCTGCCCGTGTGCGCCGAGGAGGAGCGGCGGTTCGCCGTGTTCGAGCGCGAGCTGTGGCGGATCGCCGTCGAGCACCTCGACTACGGCGAGCAGCACGTGTGGGCAGCGCTCGCCGGCGCGCGCGTCGCCCCCAACGGCTGGCGGAGGGCGCGCGCGATGCTGCACTTCGACCGCACCGGCGAGCTCAAGAGCCGCTTCCTGATCACCGCGGTGCAGCGCAACAAGAACCCGCAGCTGCGCCTGCGCGCGCTGGCCGACATTCCCGCGCTGCGCGACGCCGACGCCTTCGACACCGCGATCGACATCATCGGCGGCTGGCCGCGCGACGAGCGCCGCGAGGCGACCAAGATCATGCTGCGCGCGCTCGTCGAGCGGCGCATCGGCCGCCGCGACCAGGCCAACGCCTGGATCTGGCGCCTGGCCGAGTACACGCGCGACGTGCACGAGGAGTACGCCGTGCAGCGCTGGCCCGAGACCAAGCGCCTGCTCGGCCTGCTCGTCAATTCCGCCGGCGGCGCGCATGCGCGCAACGCGCGGCGGCTGATCCATGCCGCGCGCAAGCAGGACCGCCGCCTCGCCGCCGCGCTGCTCGCCGCCGCGCTCGCGCACACGCCCGAGGCCGAGGAGGCGCTGCGCGGCGCGCGCACGCGGATGGCGCGCAAGCCGCCCGCGCTCGCGCGCGAGCTCTTGCGCAACTTCCCCAAGCGCCGCGCGCGCAACTCGCGCCGGCGGCGCAAGGGAGGGGGCTCGGGCAACGCCCGCGCCGGCGCCAACCGCAGCGCCGCGGCGGGTGCGACAGCGGCCAAGCGCGACAATCGGTCGGCACAGGCCAACGGCGCGCTGAGCGAGACGACTCAGGCCGAGGGCTCCTCCTCGCCGCAGGACAACGGGCATCGCGCCCGTTCCGGGGCCGAGGCGCCCGCCCGGGCGTCGCTTGGCGGCCCCGGCACAGACGACTGAGCGGCTACGACATCCGTTGGTTGCGCGTTCGGAGCGGGCCGACGCCTGTACAACCGCTTGGTGCGTCTGCGGGGGTTGACGGCGCTTGCATGCCTCTCATGTGCAGTTGCGATCGCGCCGAGCGCCGGTGCGGCGACGCTCGGCGCCGGCCACCTGGGCGTCGCCGTCAGCGCGCCCGCGGCCCCGCTCGTCGGCGGCGAAGCGCCCAGCAGCGTGCAATACGCATGGCAACGCTGCCTGCGCTACTCGACGCTCGTACGCGCCGACGGCGCGGACGACGAGTGGCGGATGGACGATGCGACGGCGACGGCCGCCGATTCGCTGGGCACGGCCGCCGGTAGCTATCTGGGCGCGCACGGGACCGTCGCCGATGGCGCGCTGCTCGGCGAAGCCGACTCGGCAGTCGCCTTCGACGGCAGGACGAGCGTGCTGAGCGTGCCCGGCGCGCCCGACTATGCGGGGACACGACCGTACGCGCTGGAGCTGTGGGTACGGCCGAGGTCGATCGACGGGACCTTTCGCTTCCTGCTCTCGCGCGAGCAGACGACGTCGGCCGGGCGTCAGGGAACCGGCGTGTGGCTGTCGAACGCCGGTCTCGGGTTCGAGCGCTGGACGGACGGCTTGGCCAGTACCGTCCACTACGCGCCCGGCCTGCCGCTCGGAGTGTGGAGCCTGCTGACCGCGACCTACGACGGACAGACGATGCGCCTGTATGTCAACGGCGCGCAGGTCGGCTCGCGCGAAACGAGCGCGCCGCTGGGCAGCGAGCCCGGACCGACCGAGATCGGCGCGGGCGCGGGCGGGCACGGCGGGTTCTTCGCCGGCGACATCGACGAGGTCGCCTCCTACCCGCGGGCGCCGATCCGAAGCCATGTCAAAGCCCACTACGCCGCGGCCACGACCGCTCCGTGCGCCGCGATCGCCGGCGCGACGAGCTCGACCTACGTGCCCGTGCTCGCCGACCTCGGCCGCACGCTCGCCGTGAGCGTCACCTCGACCAACTCGCACGGCAGCGCGAGCGTATCCGCGCAGGGTTCAGGGCCAGTGGACGACGGGCACGGCAACTACGTGCAGGCAAGCGTCGGCGGGGTCAGCGCGAGCGGCACGACCTCGGGAACGGTGCAGGTGACCGCCACGCTCTCCGGGCTGCCGGCGGATCGCGTCGAGTGGGACGTCGACGGCCAGTATCGCTATGCCAAGCCGGGCGAGACGCCCTACCAGTACACGTGGTACACGGCGGCCGAGAGCAATGCGCCGCACACGGTCGCCGTGAAGGTGTGGGGACCGAACGCCGCCGCGCCGGTGCTCAGAGAAGTGACCGTGCACGTGTCCAACCCGACGCTGCATCCTGCGCCGCTGCCGTTCGGCGAGGAGAGCGCCTACGCAGAGCTCAACGAGGGCGAAGAAGCGAGCGCGCGTGACCTGCTCGGCGACGTGTGGCCTGCGCGCGGCTATCCGCTGCCGTATCTCGGCTGGCCCCTGACCTGGCAGGAGGACCCCTACCACGAAGCCTTCTGGGAGTTCTACTTCTATGGCCTGCGCCCGGAGGCGACGCTGCTGTACGAGTGGGAGAAGACCGGCTACGCGCCGTATCTGGAAAAGCTGATCGCGATCCTGCGCTCGTATGCCGCCTACGACGCCACGCGTGCCGAAAGCAGGGTCACGTTCGACAACAACCACACCTCGGCCTATCGCGCGATGGAGCTGGTCAACCTGTACGTGAAGCTGAAGATCGCCGGCGCGCTGCCCAAAGACCTCGAAGAAGGCCTCGCCCGCTCGCTGGCCAAGCTCGGCGGCTTCCTCGCCGAAGCGCGCCACTTCGAGGCCGACTTCAACCACGGCTTCAACGAGGGTGCCGCGCTGCTGCTGCTGGCCGACAACTTCCCCCACATGCCGGGCGCCGTCGGCTGGCGCACGCTCGCGCTCGAACGCCTCAAAGCGATGCTCGTCAACACGATCGACGCCGACGGCGTCGAGGTCGAGAACTCGCCCTTCTACCAGGTGTACGTGCTCGGCCTCGTCTACCAGATCGCGCAGTGGGCCGAGCGCTACGAGCCGACGCTGGCCGCGCCCTACTCCGAAGCGGCCGCGAAGATGCTCCGCTACACGGCCGACATCACCCAGCCGAACGGATACCTGCCGATGCTCGGGGCCACGGCGACGACGTACATGCCCGCCCAGGACCCCAACGTGTACGGCCCGATGGCCGCTGCCAACCCCGAATTCGACTTCGCTTTCACGCGCGGCGCGAAAGGCACGCCGCCGCCGGACGGCACCGTGCTGTTCCCGGTCTCCGGCCAGTTCGTCATGCGCTCTCCGCTCGGCGCGAGCACGAACCTGCCCAACCAGACCTACCTCACGTTCAACGCCGGCACGTACCGCACGAGCCATTCCGACCTCGACGCGCTGGGCGTGACGATGTACTCCAACGGCAGCACGCTGCTGCCCGCCTCCGGCCTGTACACGTACACCGAAGAACCGTGGCTCGAGTACTTCCACGGCACCCGCTCCGACAACACGGTGGTCGTCGACGGCAAGGACCAGGCACAGGGCTCGGCGGTCGCCGGCAGCCACGGCTCGGCCGGCGGCGCGACCTGGGCGAGCGGGGTGAGCGGGCTCTATGCAGGCGTCTCGCACCATCGCACCGTGCTCGTCCTGCGTCAGGGCCTCGCACTCGTGCTCGACGACCTCGCGAGCTCCACATCGCACCGGTATGCGCAGACCTGGCACATGGCGCCCGGCTCGGCCGTGCGGGTCAGCGGCCCCGACACGTACGTGACCAACTCCGCGGGCACGCCGACGCTGACGATTCGCCAAGCCGACGCGTCGGGGCTGACCGCGCGCAGCGTGCTCGGCGCTACCGAACCGATCCAGGGCTGGTACTCCAACGGCTACGGCGCCAAGCAGCCCGCGTGGGCCCTCGAAGACACCCGCACCGCCACGAGCGCGCTGTTCACGACGCTGCTCGCCGCCGGGCCGTATGCAGGCCAGGCGAGCACCGTCACGGAGACGGCGATCGCCGGTGGCCATCAGGTGAGCGTGTGCGTCGGCGGCACGGTCGGCTACTCGGTCACGGTTCCCAGCGACAATGCCGCCAAACCGACGATCCTCGCGGGTGCTTGTCCGGCGCCCGTCGTCAGCGGATCGCCGGAAGCCGCGCGCGAAGCGCTGCCGACACCGAGCCTGACGCTCTCGGCCGCGGACGAAGCTGCCTTCCGGCCGCTGCCCGCGCGCGCGAACGCGGTCCCCGTGCTGCTGTTTCACAGCGTCTGCCCAACGAGCGGGTGCACCTCCTACAACGCCACCCCCGATGAGTTCGCGCGGATCATGCTGATGCTCGCGCGCGCCGGCTATCACACGATCTCGATCGCGCAGTACGCGAAGTGGTGGCACGGAGAAGCGGTGGTGCTGCCCGACAAACCGATCCTGCTGTGCTTCGACGACGCCCGCCTGGATGGGTTCCGCGGCTCCGACGGGACGCTGGCCGCGCTCGGCGACGTCGCCACCGAGTTCGTCATCACCGGCGAAACCGAAGCGCGCAATCCCAAATACCTGCGCTGGGACGAGCTCGCGCGGATGCAGGCGAGCGGGCGCTGGGACGTGCAGCTGCACGCCGATCAAGGACACGTCACGATCCCCGCCGGAGTCGAAGCGAACGGCGAAGCGATGCTCAAGCCGTTCTACGCTTGGCGCGAGTACGACCCGAGCCGCTACCCCACCGGCGAACACCTCGAGTCATACGGCGAATGGCGCTACCGGGCCGAGGGCGACGTGGCCGAGGGCCAGGCGCGGCTCGCTGCGCACCTGCCCGGCTACCGGCCGCTCGCGTTCGCCGTCCCGTTCGGCGACTACGGCCAGTTTCACACAAACGATGCGAGTATCCCCGGCGAGTTCTCGTCCTATCTGCTCAGCCGCTTCGGGGTGTTCTTCACCCAGCCGCACCCGGACCCCGACTTCACGACCCCCGGCAGGGAGCCGTGGCGCTACACGATCCGCAGCACGACGACCGCGCCGGAACTGTACGCGTGGCTCGCCGAGCACGCCGCCGGCGGCTAGCGCTGCTTGCTTCCCGGCCCGCCGAGTCGCAGATGCACCTCGCCGGCGTCGAGCGTCGTTCGCCCGCCGCCCGGCAGCTCCACGACCAGCCGGCCGGCGCCGTCGACGCCCTCGGCGCGTCCCTCGCCTGCGCTCCAGAAGATCGTGCGCCCGCGCAGCGCGTCGCGCGCGCGCCACGCATCGAGCGTCCGCTCGGCCGTCTCGGCCAGCCGCCGTTGCAGCGCCGCGAGCAACTGCTGCAGCGTCGGCTCGACGTCCCGCGGCTCGCGGCCGAGCGTCGCCGCCGTGGCGTGCAGCTCTGCCGGCAACTGCTCGACGCGCACGGCGACGTTGAGGCCGATGCCGAGCACCGCCCAGCCTTCCTGCGGCCTGCCTTCGGCGAGGATGCCCGCGACCTTCGCCAGCGTCCCCGCCTCGCCGCCGTCCCGCTCGCGCGCGAACACGACGTCGTTCGGCCACTTGATCTGAGCATCCGCACCGGCCACGTCGCAGACGGCGAGCGCCGCGATCAGCGGCAGCAGCGCCGGAGCGCGATCGGACGTCGGCCAGCGCAGCAGCAGCGACATCAACAGCGCGCTGCGAGCCGGCGCCGACCAGCGCCGGCCTTGGCGCCCGCGCCCGGCCGTCTGCTCGCCCGCCGTCACGAGCGTCCCATGGGGCGCGCCTGCCAGCGCGAACTCGCGCGCGCGGTCGTTGGTCGAGTCCGTGCTGCGCAGATGGATACGCGGCCGGCCGAGCACCGCCGCCGGAGCGCTCATCGCTGCGAGCCTCATCGCTCTGGGCTCATCGAGCGCGTGCCGCGGCGTCCGCGACGAGCGCCGCGAGGACGCCGTCGACGTCGTGCTCGCCGGCCTCCACGTCGACCGCGACGTCGTGCTCGCGCAGCGTCTCGCTCGTGATCGGGCCGATCGAGACGACGCGCGTGTGCGGCGCGAGCTCGCCGATCGCGCCGAGCAGGTTGCGCACCGTCGAGGACGACGTGAACGTCACGTAGTTGGCCGCCGCGACCGCGGCCACAGTCTCGGCGGCGAGCGGCTCGGCGACCGACTCGTACAGCTCGAGCACGTCGACCTCGACGCCGCGCTCGCGCAACGCCCGCGCCAGCACCTCGCGCCCGCCGCGTGCCCGCGCGATCAGCGCGCGCGTCGCCGGCACGTCGGCGAGCGCCTCGGCCAGCCCCTCGCCGACGGAGCGCTCGGCGGTCACGTCGGCCACGATCCCGTGCGCCTGCAGCTCGCGGTCTGTGCCGGGTCCGATCGAGGCGATCCGCGCGCCCGCGAGCGCGCGCGCGTCGCGCCCGCCCGCGGCGAGGCGCTCGAACAGCGCGCCCACCGCGTTCTGGCTCGTCACGCAGATCAGGTCGTACGCGGCCGGATCCAGCGGTGGCCCGGGGATCGGCTCGATCCGGATCGCCGGCGCCTGCACGACCTCAGCGCCCAGCTCGCGCAAGCTCTGCGCGAGGCCGCTCGCCTGCGCGCGCGCCCGCGTGACGGCGACCGTCAAGCCGGCCAGCGGTCGCGCGGCGACCCACGCCAGCTCGTCGGCCAGCTCGGCTACCGGGCCGACGACGGTGATCGACGGGGAGCCGACCTGCTCGTCCGAAACCCGCTCGGCGATCGTCTGCAGCGTGCCGCGCACGGTGCGCTGCGTCGGCAGCGTGCCCGCCTCGACGACGGCCGCCGGCTCCTGCGGCGCGCGGCCCGCCTCGATCAGCGCCGCCGAGATCTGCGCCAGGCGCCCGACGCCCATGTAGAAGACGAGCGTGCCCGGGAACGCCGCCAGCGCCGCCCAGTCGAGCTCGCTCTCATCGCCCGTGCGCCCGGTCACGAACGCGCAGGCGCGCGCCAGGCCGCGGTGCGTGACCGGGATGCCGGCGTAGGCGAGCGCGGCCACGCCGGCCGTCACGCCGGGCACGACCTCGAAGGCGATGCCGGCGGCGCGCAACGCGAGCGCCTCCTCGCCGCCGCGGCCGAACACGAACGGGTCGCCGCCCTTCAGGCGCACGACCGTGCGTCCTGCCTGTGCCCGCTCGACCAGCAGCGCCTCGGTCTGCTCCTGCGGCACCGACGCGCCGCCTCCCTCCTTGCCGACGTACAGCAGCTCTGCGTCCGGCCGGGCGCCCTCGAGCGCGGCAGACGGGATCAGCCGGTCGTACAGGATCGTGTCGGCCGCCGCGATCAGCTCGAGCGCGCGCGCCGTGAGCAGGCCCGGGTTGCCCGGGCCGGCGCCGACGAGGTAGACACGGCCGCTCACGAGGCCGCCCGCTCCGCTTGCGTCAGCAGCTCGCCGGCGCCGACCGAGCGCAGGCGCTCTGCCAGCTCGTGTGCGAGCGCCTCGGGGCGGGTCGCGGCGCCTATCAGCTCGTCCACGATCCAGTGAGACCCGTCGGGCAAGCCGATCCACGCCCGCAGCAGCATTCGCTCGGTCGCGATGACGGCGTGGGCGCCGAGCGGCGTGTCGCAGCTCGCGCCGAGCTCGCGCGCGAGCGCGCGCTCGGCCAGCAGGCAGTCGAGCGCGCGCGCGTCGCCGATCGGTCCGAGCGCCCGCTGCGTGTCGATGTCCGCAGCCCGGACCTCGATCGCCAGCGTGCCCTGCCCCGGCGCCGGCACGAAGCGCTCCCGATCGAGCACCGCGCCGACTGCGTCCTCGTTCTCCAGCCGCTGCAGCCCGGCACGGGCGAGCACGATCGCGTCGAGACGCTGGGCCGGGTCGGCGAGCTTGCGCAGGCGCGTGTCGATGTTGCCGTGCATCGCGACCACGTCGAGGTCCTCGCGCGCGGCGCGCAGCTGCGCCATCCGCCGCACGCTGCTCGTGCCCACACGGGCCCCCGGCGCGAGCGCGTCGAGCCCGGCGGCGCCGCACAGCACGTCCTCGGGCGCCGCCCGCGCGGGCGCGGCCACCAGCTCGAGACCTTCGGGCAGCTCGCCCGGAACGTCCTTGGCCGAGTGCACGGCGGCGTCGATCTCGCCGCTCAGCAGTGCGCGCTCCAACTCGCTCACCCAGCGCGACTTGTCCTCGCCGGGCGGCGGCTCGCCGGCCGGGCCGTCGCCTGCAAGCGCGCCGGCTGTGTCGTCGACGCCGGCCGACTCGCGATCGCCGCGCGTCACGATCGGGAGGATCTCCACGGTCCCGGCCGATGCTCCGAGTAGGTAAGCGACGAGCTGCGCCTGTGCCAGCGCCAGCGCGCTGCCACGGGTGCCGAGGCGCATCAGCCCTCGCGGCGGCGGCGTGCCCGCTTGGGCACACCTTCTGGGGCGCGCGCCGGCAGGTCGTGCACCTCGGCCAGCTCGTTCGGCGGCTGCTGCGGCGAGGACTCGTCCTCGCGCAGGCCGAACAGCTCGCGCACGAGCTCGAGGCTCGCGTGCCCGCGCTCCTCGGAGAGGCTGCGCAGGCGGATCGTCGGCTCGTGCAGCAGCCGGCTCATGACGGCGCGCGCGACAGCCTCGATCCGTGCGAGGTCACGCGGCGAGGCCGACTCCCAGCGGCCGGCGTTCTCGGCGAGCACCTGCTCGACGAGGTCGTTGCCGTGCTCGCGCAGGGCGCTGACGGTCGGCAGCGTCTCGAGCTGGCCGAGCCAGCGGGCGAAGCGGTGGATCTCCTCCTCGACGATCTCCTCGGCGCGAGGGAGCTCGCCCTCGCGCGTGGAGATGTTGCGCGCAACGACTGCCTGCAGGTCGTCGATGTCGTACAGGCTGACGCCCGCGAGCTCGGCGCACGCCGCCTCGACGTCGCGCGGAACGGCGATGTCGATCAGCAGCAGCGGACGCCCGTGCCGCTCGCGCATCACGATCTCCAGCTCGTCGCGGCCGACGATCGGGTGCGGCGAGGAGGTCGAGCAGAGCGCGATGTCGGCCGCCAGCAGCTGCTCGGGCAGATCGTCGAGCCCGACGACGCTGCCGCCGAAGCGCTGCGCCAGGCTGAGCGCGCGGTCGGCGTGCCGGTTGGCGACGAAGATCGTGCCTGCGCCCTGCTCGTTCAGCGCCCGCGCCGTCAGCTCGCTCGTCTCGCCTGCGCCGAGCACGACGACGTGACGGTGCTCGAGGCCGCCGAGCACGCTCAGCGCGAGGTCGACGGCGACCGAGGGAATGCTCACGCGCGTGGCGCCGATCTCGGTCTCCGTGCGCACGCGCTTGCCCGCCGTCAGCGCCGCGGCGAACAGTCGGTTGGAGAGCGGGCCGGTGCAGCCCGCGCCCATCGCCGTTTCGAAGGCGCGCTTGACCTGGCCCTGGATCTCGGCCTCGCCGACGATCATCGACTCGAGGCCCGCCGTGACCCGGTAGAGCTGGCGCGCGGCGTCGCAGTTGCGCGGCGAGTAGATCGCGTCGGAGAGCTCGGTCGGGCGGATCGAGGCGCGCCCGGCGAGCAGGCCGAGCACGTCGGACTCCGCGCGCACGGGGTCGCCGACGACGAGGTAGACCTCGGTGCGGTTACACGTCGAGATCACGACCGCCTCGCGCACCTCGGGCGTCGCCGTCGCCTGGCGCTCGAACTCGATCGCCTCGGGCTCGGTGAACGCGAGGCGCTCGCGCAGCGCCACGGGCGCCGTCTTGTGCGAGATGCCGAGCGCGAGCAGCTCGCCGCTCATACGAGCGTCGACTCCCGCTGCGAGGGGTCCGTCTGCGCACCGCCCGCCGCTCCCGAGCCGGCTTGCGAGGAGCCGCCCCGCGAGCCGTCGCCCTGCTGCTCGGAGGCCTCCTGCTCGCGCTGCAGCAGCTCGCCGAGGTCCCGCTCGAGGCGGCTCTGGCGGATCGCCATGATCGCGACGTAGACGAGCACGAGCGCGAACAGCACGACGTAGGCGCCGGCGACGTACTTACCGGCCTCGTGCAGCGGCAGCGCGGGCAGCTCGGCGAGCAGCGCGGGCATCAGCCGAGCCGCTCCGGCGCGCGTGTGCCAGGCGAATGGGCGGTCATCGCCGTGGCGTGCAGGCTCGGCGCCGCGCTGCGCCCGCGCGGCGGCGGCGTGGCGCTCGTGGCCGTCCCGTCGCGGCGCTCGGCCAGGCGGCGCAGCGCGCGCAGCTGCGCGCGCGTGTGCTTGACCGTGAGCTCGTATTTGCACAGCGTCGTGAACAGCAGCGCCATGCCCACGAGCGAGACGACGAACGTCAGCGACATCTGCCAGGGCAGGTTCGAGGTGGCGCCGAGCACGCGCGGGTGCAGGAACTGCGTCGAGGCGCGCACCGCGATGAAGTTGAGCGGCACGAACGCGCCCGCGGTGACGGCGAACACCGAGGCGTAGCGCGACTGGCGCTCGGGGTCCTCGATCGCGAAGCGCAGCGGCTGGTACGTGGCGTACAGCAGGAACACGATCAGGAAGGAGACGAGCGTCGGCTCGTCCCACTCCCACCAGTGTCCCCACGAGCCCTTCGCCCAGATCGAGCCCGTGATCAGCGTGGCCACGCCGAAGATCAGGCTCATGTGGATCGCCACGTAGGAGCGGAAGTCCCACTTCTGCTCGCGCGTGCGCAGGTGCTGGATCGCGAAGATGCCGCCGGCGACGAAGCCGCACAGCGAGACGATCGCCAGCGGCACGTGCACGTAGAAGATCTTCTGCAGGAAGCCCTGGTCGGCTTCGAGCGGCACCCAGAAGAAGACGAGCCCGAGCGCGACCGCCATCACGGCGACCGTGGAGATGCTCAGAGCGCGCAAGCCTTTGCCGTACAACGAGGCCTCTTTCAGTCCTCAAGCAGATAGTCGAACAGGGCGTAGGCGATCAGCCCGAACACCAGATCATAGAGCCCGAGCGTCAACAGCCAACGCCCGGAGGGGCCCGTTGCGTGGCCCAGGGCGAGCAGCGGCGAGCTGGCGCGCGCGCCGCCGATCACGATCGGCACGAGCAACGGCAGCGCCAGCAGCGGTCCGAGCAGATCGCGCGCACGAGTGCGCACGGCGAGCGCCGCCACGAGCGTGCCGATCGCGGCGATGCCGACGTCGGCAAGCGCGAGCACGCCGATCAGCTCGGGCAGCGCGTGTCCGAGCGGCGGCGAGAGCAGCAGCAGGCCGAAGGCGGGCACGGCGACGAGCTCGAGCACGACGAGGTAGGCCAGCAGCGCGAGCGCCTTGGCGAACAGCATCGCGCTGCGGTCGACAGGCGCGAGCAGGAACCCGTCGAAGCCGCCCTGGTCGGCGTCGGCGACGAACAGGCGGTTGACACCGAGCATCGCCGCGAACAGCAGCGTCACCCACAGGATGCCGGCCGCGAGGTCGCCGTCGACCGAGTTGCGGTTGAGCGCGAAGTGGAACACGACGAACGTGGTCACGGCGAACAGCGCCATGCCCGGCACGGACTCGAGCGTGCGCAGCTCGACGAGCAGCTCCTTGCGCAGCAGCGCGCGCACGACCGACAGCGTGCCGGCGGGCCGCGCACGGCCTGCCGGTGCAGTCGGGTCCGCGGGGCGCCCGGGCGTAGGCGTCGCGCCGGTGGCACCCGACTGTGCGCCAGCCTGCTGCGCGGCGGCACGCCGCGCGCCGGGAGCGGCCGTGCTCACCGGTACAGCCCCGCGATCTGCTCGGCGTCGACCTCGCGCACGTCTGAGAGCAGCGCCTGCTCACCCGCGCGCAGGCCGAGCACGACGTCGGCCTCGGCCAGCCCGCCGCCGGGGTCGTGGCTGCAGATCACGCGCGTGCGCCCCGAGGCGGATCCGATCAGCGGATCGACCAGCTCGACCGCGGCGGGGTCGAGGTTCGAGCGCGGCTCGTCGAGCAGCAGCAGCTCGGGATCGTGCAGCACTGCGCGCGCGACGGCCACGCGCTGGACCATCCCGCGCGAGAGCGTGCGCAGGGGCTCGTCGGCGCGATGGCCCATCTGCACGGCTTCCAGCAGCTCCTCCACGCGCGCCGCCGCGACGTCGTGCAACTGCGCGTGGAAGCGCAGGTTCTCGCGCGCCGTCAGCTCGCGGTACAGCAGCGGCTCGTGTCCGAGCAGGCCGATCCGCCCGCGCACTGCCCAGGCCTCGTCGGGAAGACGGGAGCCGAGCACCGCGACGCTGCCGGCATGCGGGCGCAGCAGCGTCGCGAGGATTCGCAGCAGCGTCGTCTTGCCGGCGCCGTTGGGGCCGAACACGACGAGCGTCAGGCCACGCTGAAGCGACAGCGACACGCCGCTCAGCGCCTCGCGTTCGCCGTAGTGGCGAGCCAGGCCCTCGATCTCGACGGCCGGAGCACCCGGCGCTTCGCCGCGGCCCTCGGCGACTGCGCCTGAGCTGCCGCGAGGGAATACGGGCGACCCCGCCGCGCCCTGCTCGATTTGCATGGGCGTCACGGTATCGCCGCGGCGCGCATGTGATGCAGATCGCGACAGCGAGGGCGCTCAGTTCGGGATCGTCCCGGCTGTCGGGAGACGTCGCTGAAGTGTCCAGAGGCGTTCGCATGGCGCGCATGCGGTGATACGCTTTGACAAGAAGTTATTCGGTGTTTGGTGGAGTCACACCTGCCAAACACATCTAAGTTTGCAGTCAGATGGTGGCTGCCGGCGAGCCCTAGTGTGGCCAGTCTCCGAGTGCTCCCGACACCTGGGGGCTCGATAGCTCTTTGAGGTTTGGACGGGTTCCCCGGCCGGGGAACCCGTCCGTGCCTCGGCTCAGGCTGCCTCCTTCACCGCCAAGTGAAGAGAGAGGTTGAGCCTG
>DATINR010000201.1:0-74524 GCA_035473995.1 Solirubrobacteraceae bacterium | reverse complement strand
GCTCCAGCTGGCGGGCACGCGCCCGTAGTCGAACACGGGCGCGCACGTCAGCTCCATCTCGACCTCGCCGTCGAGGCACATCGCGACGCGCACGAGCAGGTGCTCGGCGTCTTCGTCGGTCGGCGGGCGCGTGTGCGGCGTGACCAGGTCCTCGCCGCGCCGCGGCCCGAGCACGAGCGCGTCGCGCACGATCGCCCAGCCGGTCGGCGTCTTCCACGTCGTCAGCAGCATGTTCGTACCCGGCTCGTAGCTGCGCGCCGAGGGCACGTTGACGCCGAACGGGGCGAAGCGGAAGTCGCCGGCCTGGCGGTCCAGCAGCGCGCCGAACACGCTCGGCGCGTCGAAGCGCGGCACGCACAGCCAGTCGACGCTGCCGTCGGGCGCGAGCAGCGCACCGGTGTGGCAATCGGAGAGGAACGCGTACTCGGCGATCGGCGGGAAGGGGGAGGGCATCGCCGCGCTCTGCGGCTGTGCCGATGGCTCGCGTGTCCCCATGGGCGCACTATATGTACGCCGCTCAGGCTCCGTTCGCAGACGGCCCGCCGGGCTCTGAGTGCCTGCGCGCCAAGCGGTACCTGCGTGTCTGCGGGTCGCGTTCGAGCAGCTCGGCGGCGACGAGCGTGCTGATGTAGCGGTGCGTCGCGCTTGGGCTCATCTCGAGCCGCCGCGCGAGCTCCGCCACGCCTAACTGGGTGCCGTCGAGCGGGAAACAGGCGAGCACGAGCAAGCCCGAGAGCAGCGAGCGCGAGAGGCGGCGCTCGTCGGCCTCGGCCAGCTTCAGCAGCTCGTCCACGCTGGCCGGGGGAGAGCCGGCTCCGGCCTCGAGGCCGGAGAGCAGGGTGGAGGGGGCGCCGCTGGCGTCGGCCGCGCGCAGGACCATCGCGATCTGGCTGCGCGACAGCGCGAGCACGATCTTGCCCTGGCCGGGCGCTTCGCCGTCGCTGTGCCCTCCCGCGGTTGGGTCCATGATGGACATACGTTTCGGGGAACGATCCGGATCACCTTGCGAGTTCTGCGGAGCGATATTAATCCAATTCTCACGATTCGGGCGCGGCGAAACATCTGGTCGCAAGCTTGCAGCCAAAGCGCCTTCGGGGAACTACGTAGGGCTCGGCTCAGCTGTGCTCGGGATACTCGCTGCGTAGCCAGGCTACGGTTTCCCGCATACCGGTCGAGTAATCCACGCGCGGCTCCCAGCCGAGCATCTCGCGCGCCAGGCGGTTGCTGAAATCCTGGTTGCAGCCGAGCACCTGGACGGCCTGGCGCGAGAGCAGCGGCGGCGCGCTCAGGCCGGTCGTGCGGCGCAGCAGGCGGTAGCCGTGCTCGAGCGAGAAACCGACGCCGCTGGCGGCCCAGTAGGGCACGCTCCGGCGGACCTTGGCGCAGTCGAGGCCCTCGGCCAGCCCGTCGGTGAACTGCCGCCAGGTCACGTCGAGGCCGTCGCTGACGTTGAAAGCCTGGCCAGGCGCGGCTTCGTGGTGCAGCGCGAGCACGGCGGCGTCGATCAGGTTGTCTACATAACAAAGCCCGGCGATGGCGCGGCCGCCGCCGACGAGCAGCATCCGGCGCGAGCGGATCGCGCGCGCGATCTCGCCGACGACCTCGCGCGAGCCCGGCCCGTAGACGGTCGCCGGGCGCAGGATCACGGCCTGCAGCGAGCGCTCGGCTTCGGCGCGGCGAACCTCGGCCTCGGCGAGCAGCTTGCTCTGCGCGTACCAGTTGCTGAAGCCGCTCGCCGTGTGCGTCTCCTCGGTCGCCGCGCCGTTCGCGTTCGGGTGGCCGTAGACGTCGGTCGTCGAGAAGTGGACGAAGCGCTCCACGGAGGCGCCGGCGGCGGCCTCGAGCAGGCTGCGGGTGCCGTGCACGTTGGTCTGCGTGATCTCCTGCGTCGTGGCCCAGTCCGATACGAGCGCGCCGCAGTGGAAGACGTAGTTGCAGCCCTCGACGGCGTGTGCGAGCGAGCGCTCGCTGCCGAGGTCGCCGACGACGATCTCGACGCCGAGTTGCTCCAGCTGCGAGGTATCGCTGCTTGTGCGCACGAGGCAGCGCACCTGCTTGCCCTCGGCCACGAGCCGCTGCGCGAGGCGCCCGCCGATGAAGCCGCTGGCGCCGGTGACGAGGCAGACGTCATCGCGCGTGACGTCGACGGGGGTGCCGCGAGACGGCGTGGAGTCGCTGGCGGCCGCGGCGGCTTCGGGCGGCTTCTTCTGCGGCGTGGCGCGGCGGCGCAGCGTGGACACGGCGATGTCGCGCACGACGCCCCAGTTCTTGCTGCCCGACCCTTCGACGTCGCCGAGCACGACGTCGAGCGCGTGCAGGAACGTCTGCGCCTCCTGCTCGGAGAGCGTCAGCGGCGGCAGCAGCTTGATCACGTCGTTCTTGCCGGCGGCCATCGTGATCACGCCGTGGTCGCGGTGCAGCGGGATCACGATCAGTTGCGGGAACAACCCCTCGCTGGCCATGTGGATCAGCCGCCAGTTCACGCGCGCGGCACGCGAGCTCGGCGCGCCGAGCTCGATCCCGACCATCAGCCCGCAGGCGCGGACGTGCTCGATCATCTCGTGACGCCCTTGCAGCTCGAGCAGGCCGTCGCGCAGCAGCGCGCCGATCCGCGCGGAGTGCTCGACGAGGCCGTCGCGCTCGATGATTCGCATCGTGGCGAGGCCGGCGGCCATCGACAGGCGGTTGCGCCCGTAGGTCGACTGGTGCACGTAGCTGCGCTCGAGCGCGCCGACGGCGCGCTGGTAGATATCGCGCGTGGTGACCATCGCGGCGACGGGCATGTAGCCGCCGCTGAGCGCCTTGCCGACGAGCACGAAGTCGGGTTCGAGGCTCCAGTGCTCGAGCGCGAACCACTTGCCGGTGCGCCCGAGCCCGGTCTGGATCTCATCGGCGACGAACAGCGTGTCGTAGCGGCGGCAGAGCTCCTGCGCGGCCTTCAGGTAGTCCTCGGGCGGCAGCGTCACCTCGCGGCCCTGGATCGGCTCGACGAAGAAGGCGGCGACGTCCTTGACGCGCAGCTCGGCCTCGAGCCGGTCGAGATCGCCGAACGGCACGCGCGCGCAGCCGGGCAACAGCGGTCCGAAGCCCTCCTTGAAGAAGTCGTCGCCGACGAGCGAGAGCGGGCCGAGCGTGACGCCGTGGAAGCTCGACTCGCACGAGAGCAGCCGTGGGCGCCCGGTCGCGGCGCGCGCAAACTTCATCGCTGAGTCGACGGCCTCGGCGCCGGTGCTCGCGAAGAACACGGCCTCGAGCGCAGCCGGCAGGCGCTCTGCGAGCGCCTCGGCGAGCATCCCGGCGAGCGGTGAGTAGTGGATCTGCACGCCGTCGGCGAGGTCGGCGGCGAGCGTCGCCTGCAGCACTTCGCGCACGCCCGGGTGGTTGTGGCCGAGGCTGGCGAAGCCCTCGCCCGTGTGGAAGTCGAGGTAGGCGCGGCCGGCCGTGTCGTACAGGTGGGAGCCCTTGGCCGAGACGAACTCCTTGTCGAAGCCGAGGATTCGCAGCACGTCGACCAGCGAGGGGTCGAGGTGGCGGGAGGCGAGCGCGAGCGTCTCGTCGAGGCGCGCTCTGGCGTCGGCCGTTACGCCGAGGGCGTCGCCAGGGGTCATCACGCGCTTACTTACTGCGTGATCGCGGCGGCCATCTCGTCGAAGGCCTGCACGTAGGCGTCGATCGCCTCGTCGGTGTGCATGACGGACAGCGTCCACTCCTCCTCGCGGCCGGGCGTCATGTAGATGCCGCGGTTCATGTTCCACAGCCAGGCGAGTTCGGTGACGGCGACGTCCTGGTTGACCTTGAAGCTTTCGTAGTCGACGACGGGCGTGGGCGAGAAGGTGACGCAGCCCTTGGAGCCGATGCCGACGGCGTAGCCGGGCAGGCGGTGGCGCTCGATCACGGCTTCGCAGCCGGCGAGGATGCGCTCGTTGAGCGCTTCGAGGTGCTCGTAGGCGACGGGGGTCATGACCTCCTGCAGGCTGGCGCGCGCGGCGGCCATCGCCAGCGGATTGCCGTTGTAGGTGCCGACCTGGTAGACGCTGCCGTCCTCGACGACGCTCATCACGCGCTCTGAGCCGCCGATCGCGCCGGAGGGCAGTCCGCCGCCGAGCGTCTTTGCCATCGTGACCATGTCGGGCTGCACGCCGAAGCGCTCGGTGGCGCCGCCGGCGGCGATCGCGAGGCCGGTCTTGACCTCGTCGAAGATCAGCACGATGTCGTGGCGCTCGGTGATCTCGCGGACGGCCTGCAGGTAGCCGTCCTGTGGCAGCACGACGCCGAGGTTCATCATCGCGGCCTCCATGATCACGCAGGCCGGCTTGCGCCCTTCGTTCTCCAGGCGCACGATCCGCCGCTCCATCGCCTCGGCGTCGTTGAACGGCACGGGCACGGTCAGCTCGGCGACGGCCTTGGGGATGCCGGCGCCGTATGGCAGCGAGGCGAGGTTGTCGCGGTCGCCGATGTCCTCGTAGGGCACGCCGATCGAGACCATCACGCCGTCGTGGTGGCCGTGGTAGGAGCCGAAGATCTTCACGATCGTCTCGCGCCCGGTCAGCCCGCGGGCGATGCGGATCGCGTCCATCGTCGCCTCCGAGCCGGAGTTGACGAAGCGCCAGCGCTCCAGGTTGAAGCGCTTGGCGAGCTCCTCGGCGACGATCACGGTGTCCTCGGTGACGGCGGCGAAGTGCGTGCCCAGCGCCACGCGCTCGCGCACGGCCTTGACGATCGCGGGGTGCGCGTGGCCCTGCACCATCGAGCCGAAGCCGTTGTGGAAGTCCCAGTAGCCGTTGCCGTCGATGTCGGTGACGCGGGCGCCCTCGCCGGAGGCGAGGTAGATCGGCCAGGGGTCGCGCAGCTGGTAGGAGGAGGCGACGCCGCCGCTCAGCGAGTTGCCGGCGCGCTCGTACATCTTGGCCGAGGCGGCGGTGCGCTCGTTGAGGGCCTGCAGCTCGCGGGCGGTCAGCTCCTCGACGCGGGCGGCGTCGATCTCGATCGGTGCGGTGGTGGGCATTGCCCCAGCCTAGCTCGCGAAGCCGGACGAGCATCCGTCCGTCCCATGCCGCAGCATGCCGGGCCGTTTGACGCGCAACACCTCGACATCGCTGCGCGCCTGGCAGCGCCATGCCCTCGACCGCCTGGCCGGATGGCAAGGCGGTCCGTTCCTGATCTCGGCGGCGCCGGGTGCGGGCAAGACACGCCCGGCGCTCGAGCTCGCCGCCGGCCTGCTCGCCGGGCAAGTCTGCAGGCGCGTTGTCGTGCTCTGCCCGACGACGCCGCTGACGCGCCAGTGGGCGGCCGCCGCCGCGGCGCTCGGCGTGCAGTTGCAGCCGGACGCCGAGAGCGCCGACCCGCCGCGCGACTTCCACGGCGTCGCAGTCACCTACGCACGCGTTGCAAGCGACCCGGCGGCGTGGGCAACGAAGGTCCGCCGGGACACGCTGGTGATCGTCGACGAGGCGCACCATCTCGGTGAAGACCTCGCCTGGGGCGTCGGCTTTCGCCGGGCGTTCGCCCCGGCCGAGCGCTGGTTGCTGCTCTCGGGCACGCCGTTTCGCTCGGATGCGACGCCGATTCCGGGCGTGCGCTACGACGGCGACGGAGTGGTCGTGCCTGACGTCTCCTACACCTATGCAGAGGCAGTCGCGGAGGGAATCTGCCGTCCGGTCGCGTTCGTCACGTTCGACGGCAGCCTCTCCTGGCGCAGCGGCGACGACGTGATCGAGTCCTCCTTCGAGACCGTCTTGACGGGTCGCGAGGCGAGCCGCCGCTACCGCACGGCGATCTCTACGGAGCTACCCGACGGGCTGCCGCGGATCCTCAAAGAGGCCGACGCCAAGCTGCGCACGCTGCGCGTCGGCGGGCACGGCGACGCGGGCGCACTCGCGATCGCCGCCGACGCATCGCATGCGCGCCAGATCGCAAAGCTCTTGAGCGATGTGACGGGCCGCACGCCTCTCGTCGTGCTGCACACCGAGGCGCGCGCCGCGCGCAAGCTCGCCGACTTCCGCGGCTCGCGCGATCCGTGGATCGTCGCGGTCAACATGGTCTCCGAGGGCGTCGACATCCCGCGTCTGCGCGTCGGGGTCTACGCGAGCGCGGCGAAGACACCGCTGATCTTCCGCCAGATCGTCGGGCGCTTCGTGCGCACGACGCCGGGCAGGGCAGCCGAGCCGAGCTGGCTCTACCTCCCGGCCGACCAGACCCTGCGCGGCCATGCAGCCGAGATCGAAAGCGAGTTGCGCCACGTTCTGCGACGCGAGGAGCCCGGCGAGGAGCTGGACGAGCCTGCCGAGCGGCGCGCGAGCGAGCCTTCGCCGAGCCCCGACTTCGTGCCGCTGAGCGCCGAGTTCGCGGCGCAGATGACGCTGTTCGGCGCGCCCCAGGCCGCTCGCGGGTCCGCTCCTGGCTCCGCTGCCGGTGTCGCCGCCTCGAGGCTCTCCGTGCCCGCGCCGGAGCCGGCGCCGCGCGCGGCCTTCGAGCAGCGCGCCGAGCTGCGCCGAGAGCGCAGCCGGCTCGTCGGAGAACTCGCCCGGCGCGAAAGAAGCAGCCATCGTGAGATCAACGCGTGGCTGAACCGGGTTGTCGGGATCGAGCGCGTGGGGGATGCGACGATCGAGCAGCTCGAGCGCTCGGTCGCGGCGCTCGTGAAGGAGCTCAGCCGGCGGGCTGCTCGCGCGAGGACACGCTAGCCAGGCGCGCTCGCGGCCAAGCGGGCAGCATCTACGGCTGGCGCGTGACCTGGCGGCGCTTCGCCTCCGCGTACAGCGGCTCTGGCGCGAAGTCGATGCCGTTCGGCCAAGCGATCGTGCCGGCCTCGGAGTCGACCCGGACTTGCGCGAAGAACTTGGCGTCCGCGAGGGGCGCGAGCACGCCCTTCCAGTTCCTGCCTTCGAAGCTGACGTCGCCAACCACGCCATCCGCGAAAGTCAGGCGCAAGTGGTGGTCGCCGATCACCTCGACATCCGTCACGTCAACGAGTTGCTCCACGAACATCATGCTACGGCAGCGGGTCGATCTTTCTCAGAGACTCGCCGTCGACAGCGCGCCTCCAGTTGTCCTCGAGCTCGGCCTGGTGCAGCGCCGCCCAATCCCTCACAAGCCGCAGAGCTCGCGCGGGAAGCGATCCGACGAGGAGATGGCCGTCGAAGGCGATCGACGCCTGGATCCCGGCATAGCGCGCGTGGAAGTGCGGGCGCATGTGGGCGCCCTCGTTCCAGTACATCCAGATGCCGATGCCGTAGAAAGCGCTGATCCTGGGCATCCGTCGCCAACCGTCAAAGCCGCCGGATCGAGCCGGGCGCAACACGTGCCCGGAAGATCGGCTCAGACGTGCGAAAGCTCACCTCCACCTACTCCGACGTGACCCCAGCCTCGGGACCAATTCGGGACCAAATTCGTCTGGCGAGGCCGCGACCCCATGCCGCAAACCCGCATTCCAGAGCCAAACGAGCATGCCGGAGGAGGGACTCGAACCCCCGACACGCGGATTATGATTCCGCTGCTCTAACCAGCTGAGCTACTCCGGCGGGGTGGCGCAGTTTAGCTTCGCCGCCGTCATCGGCCGCGACGGTTCGAGGGCGGCGTTGTGAGACGCTTCTCGCATGCCTTGGATCCCCGAGCTGTTCTCCGCGCCCGTGCTCGAGCAGTTCGAAGAGAAGCAGCAGCGAGAGGTCTCCATCGTCCCCTACTTCGACGGATTGATGTCAGGCGAGCTCGGCGCGCTGATCGACTCGTTTGCCGGCGAGCCGCAGTTGCAGCATCCGGTGCGTGGACGCGTTAGGGGTAAGCGCTCATTCGAAGCGTTCGTCGCCGAGACGAACGCGTGGCTCGCGCGGCACAACGTCTCGGTGGCCGACGTCGAGCGCGTCGTGATGGAGCGCAACGGCTTCGAGGAGGTCGTGCTCGAGTTCGACGGCAAGCACGGGCGGATCGGTCTTCCCCACGCGATGGTCGCCGACCACGACTCCCGCGGGCGCCTCACCGAGCTGCGCATCTACTTCAGCAGCTGGCCGCTGACCGGCCGGCATGCCAACCGGCCGCCCTTGCTCCAGCCCGACGCCGACGTGCGCGAGTCGGATGTCGTCGGCGACTACCAGCGTGCGCTGGCCGCCGGCGACCTCGACGCGATCCTCGCGACCTTCGAAGACGACGGCTACGCCCGCGAGCCCGCAGGCGGCGAGCACCTCCACCGCGGCCACGACGGCCTGCGCGCGTTCTACGAGCAGCTGTTCTCCGCCGGCGGCGGCATCCCGCTGGAGCACTGCGCCGCGATCGACGACGGGCGCTCGTGCGCGCTCGAGTACAACGTCGTGCGATGGGGGCGGACCGATCTGCCGCCGCAGGCCGGCGTCGCCGTCTACGCGCGCGGTCCCGCCGGCAAGCTCGCCGCCGCGCGCATCTACGACGACGTCGATCCCCCGCTCCCGGCAGGCGACTGAGCCGGGCACGCGCCGCGCGGCGCGTGGTGCAGCTTCGCCCGAGGCGCTCAGTCGAAGCCGTGGAACGGCGAGCGCTCGCCCTTCTCCCAGGCCTCGCGCAGCCCCGGCGCGTCGAGGTCCCAGTCCGGGCGGATCTCCCTGCTGGCCTCGCGCAGGTCGCGCCACAGCTCCGCGAAGGAGGGGCGTCCCCAGAACCAGTAGCCGTTGTAGATGCTGTGGATCACCAGGCCCGGCTTCAGCACCAGCGTGTGCGGGATCATCGGGTCGTTCTCGGCGTCCGTGTACTCCTGGATCTCCAGATCCTTCTGCACGATCCGGTCCGGGTCCGAGAGGAACGGCCAGGGCGCGCCCACCGAGGCGCGGAGCTCTTTGCTCGCGTGGTCCTCGTCCGTCGAGATCGTCGCGACCTGGGTGTAGGCCACCGCGATCTTCGGGTAGTTCGCCGCCAGTTCCAGATGCTGCTGGTGCTCCTTCGGGCAGTAGTTGCCGCGGGCGAGCGTCAGGATCAGCGGGTCTTCGCCCTGCAGCTCGCTGAGCTTGCGCGGGGTTTTCATGTGATCGGGCAGCTCGTAGTCCGGGAACGTTGCACCGGGGACGATGTCGGAGCGCATGCTGGACCGCCTTTCCTCACGCGACGAGCTGCTGCCCGCCGTCGACGTCGTAGGTCGCGCCCGTGAGCGCCGTGTTGGACATCAGATGCACCGCCAGCGCCGCGACGTCCTGCGGACCCACGACGCGGCCGATCGGCAGCGTAGCCCGAAGCTCCTCGCGGCGGGCGTCGAGCTGCTCGCCGAGCAACGAGGCCGACAGGGGCGTGTCGACGAAGCCCGGGGCGATCACGTTCGCGCGGATCGGCGCGATCTCGACGGCGAGATTCGCCACGAGCGCGGGAGTCGCCGCCGTGATCGCCCCGATCAGCGTGAGCCCCACGCCGCGGTGGCGGCCTCCGGTGCCGCTGATGAAGACCAACGACCCACCCGGTCGCACCTTTCCCGTGACGTGGCGGGCGACCCGCATCGGCAGCAGCACGTGCCGGTCGATGTCCTCGCGCGCCTGCTCGAAGTCCATCTCCGCGAGCGGTGCGTAGTAGGGACCGCTGCCCGAGAGCATCAGATGGTCGATCGGGCCCTCGAGCTCGTCGAAGAAGCGCTCGAGCTGCTGCTCGTCGGTCGCGTCGAAGGCGGCGCTGCTCAGCGCGCCCACCTCGTCCGCCGCGTCCTTCAGCCGGCCGGGGTTGCGCCCGGTGAGGATCACCTCCGCGCCCTCGGCCCGGGCGAGGCGGGCGGTCTCCAAGCCGATCCCCGCACTGCCGCCGATCACGACGACCGTCTGGCCGAGCAGCGCCGGCTCGCGCGGCGCGTTACCTGCGGCGGTCTCGGTGCTCATCGCATCTCCTTCCTCAACCCGCCATCGGCGGTCCTGCGCCGACGGTCTTCGACTTCGCCGCGATCTCGCCGCGCAGCGACTTCAGCGCTTCGACGTAGATCTCCGAGAACGTCGGGAACGGCTGGATCGTGTCCGTCAGGACCTCGAGCGGGACGTGCGCGCGGATCGCGAGCGTCGCCTGCTGCAGCCACTCGCCCGCCTCCGGGCCCAGCGCGTAAGCCCCCGTCAGTCGCTCGCCGTCGCTGAGCAGCGTCAGAAAGCCCTTGCTCTCGGCGTAAGCGCGCGTGTACGTCGCCGTCTTCGCCACCCCCGACAGGGAGGCCGTCGCGCTGAAGCGGCCCGCCGCGGCGCCGACAGCCGCCGCCTGTGGGTCGGTGTAGACGACGCGCGGGACCGCCTCGTAGTCGGCCTTGCGCGACTGCCCGAGGATGTTCGACGCGACGACCTCGCCCTGGTACTTGCCGACGTGCGTCAACGGCCACAGCCCGTTGACGTCGCCGATCGCCCACAGGCCCTCCGCCGCGCGCAGGTGCGCGTCCACCGGCACGCCGTGCGTGTCGGCATCCACGCCCACCGTCTCCAGGCCGATCCCGTTCACCCGTGGGCGGCGGCCCGTGGCGACGAGCAGCCGATCGCCCCTCAGCTCGCGCCCGTCGTCGAGCTCCAGTACGTACTCCTCGCCCTCGCGCCGCGCCGCGCTCGCGTTAGCCGACAGCACGAGCTCGATGCCCTCGCCGCGAAGCACCTCGCCGAGCGCCTCGCCCAGTGGAGCCGGCTCGCGCGCGAGCAGGTGGTCTGCCATGTCGATCACGACCGTCTCGCCGCCGAGCCGGCGTACGGCCTGGCCCATCTCCACGCCGACCGGCCCGCCACCGAGGACCAGCAGCCGCCGCGGGACCGCCTTCATCGCCGTCACCTCGCGGTTGCTCCAGACGCCCTCCAGCTCGCGCAGGCCCGGCACCGGCGGCACGACCGGATCGGCCCCGTTCGCAAGCACGATGTGCTCGGCTGTGTGTCGCACGCCGTCGACCTCAACCGCACCCGGGCCCGCGAGGCGGCCGCTGCCGCGCAGCAGATCGATGCCGTGCTCGCCCAGCCAGGCCGCCGCCCCCTCGTCGGTGTGGTCGGAGACCATGAAGTCGCGCCACGCGAGCGCCGCCTCGACGTCGACCTCGGCGCTCGCCGCCGCCTCGCGCGCCTCGTGCACCGCCTCGCCCGGCCGCAGCAGCGTCTTCGACGGGATGCACGCCCAGTAGGAGCACTCTCCTCCCACGAGCTCGCGCTCGACCACCGCGACGCGCAGGCCGCCCTCCGCGAGCGCCCCCGCGCAGTGCTCGCCCGGGGAGCCCGCGCCGAGCACGATCACGTCGTAGTCGTTGCCCGCGCTCATCTCGGCAGCTCCTCGCCCGCGCGCTCGCGCACCATGAAGAGCGCGTACCAGTCCGGCCAGTTCTCATCCGCCTCGCCCGTTCGCTGCTCGTGCTCGCCGTGCGCCGCCGCCGCGCGCCTGAGCGCCTCCGCGAGGTCCTCCACCGACTCGTAGCTCGTCGCCATCGCTCCTCCTCTCAGCGGCCCGGAAGCCGGGCCGTTATCTCTTGCAGCAGCCAGCCGTTGCCATCGGGATCGCTGAACGTGGCGAACGAGCTGTACGGGTCCGGCGAGGGCCCGGCCGCGTGGCCGGACGCGCGGAAGCGGGCGCCCGGCGTCCCTTCGTGGAACACCTCGCTCACCTCGGCGCCATGCGCGATCAGCTCCGCGCGCGCCGCCTCGATGTCGGCGACGGCCAGGTACAGGCTCTGCGCCGAGCCCGGCTCCGCCGAGCTGACGCCGATGCCGAACTGGATCGAGCACGCCGAGCCCGGCGGCGTCAGCTGGACGATGCGGAAGTCCTCGGTGGGGGAGAAGTCCGCGTCCAGGCGCCAGCCCAGCCCCTCGTAGAAGTCCTTCGCCCGATCGACGTCCGCGACCGCAAGTACCACGACCTCGAGCTTGAACTCCCCGGCAACCACCGGCGGCGTGCCCGCCGCGCTCTCACCGCCCGCCTCGACACTGCTCATCTCAACCTCCCGATCGGATTGCGCACACTCTTCATCGCCGTGGTGCTGAAGTCAAGGCTCGGCGCGGTCTAATCTCGTGACCGTGCCCGCGCCGATCCTGCTCGCCGTACCCAACGTCTCCGAGGGCCGCGACGAGGCGATCATCGAGCGCGTCGGAGCTGCCTTCGCGCCGCCACGTCCCATGGCCGGCCAGGCAAGCTCCGTCCGCCTGCTCGACGTCCACTCCGACCCAGACCACCACCGCTCCGTCTACACGCTCGCCGGCCCGCCACGCGAGCTCGCCGACGCGCTGCTCGGCGGCGCCGCCGAGGTCGTGCGCTCGATCGATGTCGTCAGCCGCTTCAGCGCCGACCCCGCCGAGCGCGGCGCCCACCCGCACGTCGGCGCGATCGACGTCGTCCCGCTCGTCTACTTCGACGAGCGCATGCGCGGCGCCGCCTGCGCCGAGGCGCTCGTCGTCGGCGAGCGCATCGCATGCGAGCTCGAGCTGCCCGTCTTCCTCTACGGTGAGCTCGCCGGCGGGCTGCCCGGCCGCACGCGCGCCGAGCTCAGGCGCGGCGGCGTCGTCGGCCTCGCCGAGCGCCTCGCCGCCGGTGAGCTGCGCCCCGACTTCGGCCCCGCCGAGCTCCACCCGAGCGCCGGCGCCGTGCTCGTCGCCGCGCGCGAGCCGCTCGTCGCCTTCAACCTGCAGCTGCGGGCGCCCGCCACGATCGACGACGCCCGCCTCGTCGCCTCGCTCGTGCGCGAAGGCGGCGCGCGCGGGCTGCCCGGCGTCAGAGCCATCGCGATCGGGCTCGGCGGCGGCGTCGTGCAGGTCTCGATGAACATCGAGCGCCCGCTCGAGCTGCCGCTCGCCGAGGTCGTGAAGGAAGTCGAGACGCTTGCGCCCGTCGCGAGCGGCGAGCTCGTCGGCCTCGCCCCGCGCGCCGCCTTCGAGGGCCTCTCGCCCGATCTGCCGCTGCCCGGCTTCGATCCCGCGCGCCATCTGATCGAGAACGCCCTCGCCGAGTCCGTGGCGCCTGAAACGCACTAGGCTCCGTGGATGGCCCAGACCAGGCGCAAACGCCGGACCAAGCACCGCGGCAACGCCGCCGGCGTCGTCGAGTCGCGCGGGCGCACCGGACGCAAGCCGACCGCCGCCGAGAAGAGCGGCAAGGCCGCCGACGCCGCCAAGGCCAAACAGCAGCGCCTCGACCGCACCAACCGCCCGCCCACCTGGCGCGGCGCCTTCATACGCGCGCTCGTCGCCGCCACCGCGCTCGTGCTGCTCTCCGGGCTGATCCTCAAAGCCAGCGCCGGGCAGTCCGTCGCCTACTTCTTCGTCGGACTGATCGCCTACACGCCGATCAGCTACTACAGCGACAGCTGGCTCTACAAACGCCGCCAGGCCAAGGCCAAGGGCGGTGGCGGCAAGGCGGGCGCGCGATGAGCGCCCTCGACGTGCGCTCCTTCACCGTCGGCATGGTGCAGGAGAACAGCTACATCGTCAGCAACCCCGACGCCCCCGCCGGCGAGGACGGCCGGCGCCCCGCCGTGATCGTCGACCCCGGCGACGAGCCCGAGCGCCTGCTCGAGGCGATCGACGCGCTCGGCGTGCGGATCGAGGCGATCCTGATCACCCACTGCCACTTCGACCACATCGGGGCCGTCGCACCCGTCGCGCGCGCCACCGGTGCCCCCGTCTACTGTCCCGAGATCGAGCGCCCCGTGCTCGCCGACGTGATGAGCTGGGTGCCGCCCGGCTTCGGCCCCTTCGAGAGCTACGAGGCCGAGCACACGGTCGCCGACGGAGAGAGCATCACGCTGGCCGATCTCGATATCAAAACAGTCTTCACCCCAGGGCACAGCCCCGGCCATGTCACTTATGCGATCGCCCCGTCGGGCAGCCGGGAGAGCGTCTCCCTGCTCTCCGGCGACGTGCTCTTCCAGGGCTCCGTCGGGCGCGTCGACTTGCCCGGTGGCGACTGGCCCACGCTCGAGCGCTCGATCGGCGGCCTACTGCGCTCCTTCGCCCCCGAGACCGTCGTCTACCCCGGCCACATGGGCGTGACCACGCTCGGACGCGAGCGCGACACCAATCCCTTCCTCGCAGAGCTGCGCGAGCGCGTGCCGCGCGCCGCCGCGATCGCGCCCGACGCGTCCGCCGCCGGAAGTTGAGCGCGCCCAAGCTCAAAGCGCCGCGCGGCACCTACGACGTGCTCGGCGAGCAGGCGCACGAGCGCGCCACGCTCGAGGCCCGCGCCCGCTCGCTGCTCGAGGGCGCCGGCTACGAGCGGATCGAGACGCCCACCTTCGAGGCCACCGAGCTGTTCGCACGCGGCGTCGGCGAGTCCACCGACATCGTGCGCAAGGAGATGTTCACCTTTCAGGACGCCTCCGAGCGCTCGCTCACGCTGCGCCCCGAGGGCACCGCGCCAGTCTGTCGCGCCTACGTCGAGCACGGCATGCACAAGCGCCGCCAGCCCGTCAAGCTCTGGTACCTCTCGAGCTTCTTCCGCCACGAGCGCGCCCAGGCCGGGCGCTACCGCCAGTTCTGGCAGGTCGGCGCCGAGGCGATCGGCTCCGAGGATCCCGCCGTCGATGCCGAGTCGATCGCGCTGCTCGCCGCGCTGCTCGAGCAGATGGGCGTGCGCGAGGTGCGCCTGCGCCTGTCGAGCCTCGGCAGCCCCGAGGCGCGCGCCGAGTACCGCGAGCGCCTGCAGGCATACCTGCGCGCGCACGAAGCCGAGCTCTCCGATGACGTGCGCGCGCGGATCGAGCTCAACCCGCTGCGCGCCTTCGACGCCGACCACGAGGGCACCCGGCGCGCGATGGCCGGCGCCCCGCGCCTGCTCGACCAGCTCAACCCCGACGACGCCGCCCACTTCGCCGAGGTGCGCGCGCTGCTCGACGAGGCCTCCGTCGCCTACGAGGTCGACTCCACGCTCGTGCGCGGGCTCGACTACTACACGCGCACCGTCTTCGAGTTCACCTCCGACGCGCTCGGCGCGCAGAGCGGCGTCGGCGGCGGCGGGCGCTACGACGGCCTGATCGAGCTGCTCGGCGGCAAGCCCACGCCCGGCATCGGCTGGGCTGCCGGGATCGAGCGGATCCTGCTCGCCGGCGACGGGGTGCACGCCGCCGCCAGCCCCGTCGACCTGTTCATCGCGCTCGACGGCGAGGCCTCGCGGCGCGTCGCCTTCGGCCTGCTGCACGACGCGCGCTCCGCCGGCCTGCACGCGCAGATGGAGCTCGCCGGGCGCTCGCTCAAAGGCCAGCTCGGCCACGCCGACGCGCTCGGCGCGCGCTACGTCGCGATCGTCGAAGACGGCCACACAGCGCTCAAGGACATGCAGGACGGCGGGCAGGAGCGGATCGCCACCGACACCGTCGTGCACGCCGTGCTGCGCGGGCTGCGCACGCTCTGAGCCGTCCTGCGCCGCTCGCTCGCGGGCGCTGAAAGCGATCTTGCAGCACGGCCGTGAGCCGTCCGCCGTGCACTGCGCCGCTCAACTCTCGCGCCCAACTTGCCGAAGGAGGGGGCAATGACGCACATCTCGCGCCCCTTCCAGATCGCGCTCGCCGCGCTCGTCCTGTTCATCGCCGTCTGGTTCGTCGCCCTGCGCGGGCACTCCGGCGGCGAAAGCTCCAGCTCGAGCTCCGGCTCGCCTGCCGCCGCGAGCTCCTCGCCGGCCGGCCCCTCCGCTTCCCAGAGCGCGCCCGGCGGCGGCATGCCCGCATCCAAGGGCGGCGTCTACCACGGCTCCGCGCCCGGCGTCGAAGGGCTCTCGCGAGCGATCCAGAAGGCGCGCGGCGCCGTCGCGCAGTCCCGGCAGAACGCCAAGCAGCAGGGCTCCGCGCAGAGCTCGACCGGCGCGCAGAAGCAGAACGCGCAGACCCAGACTTCGCAGTCCCAGGGCGCCAAGCAGACCCAGGCCCAGCAGAAACAGAGCCAGCAGTCACAGAACTCTCAGCAGAGCAAAGCCGCCAGCGGCGTGCCCGCGATGCAGACCGTCGTCGAAGGCGAGCTGAAGCGCGGCAAGGTCGTCGCCGTCCTCTTCTGGAACCCCAAGGGCGTCGTCGACGCGACCGTGCGCCGCGAACTGCGTGCCGCCAACCGCGCCCAGCACGGCAAGCTCGCAGTGCACGTCGCCCGCTCGAACCAGGTCGGCTCGTTCGGCTCCTTCACGCACACCGTGCAGGTCTACTCGACGCCGACGATCCTGCTGATCAACACCAAGGGCTCCACGTCGAGCCTGACCGGCCTGACCGACGCCTTCTCGATCGGCCAGGCGATCAAGGAAGTCAAGCGGGCCAAGTAGCCTTAAACTCGGAAGCGTGCGAAGCGCCTCCGAAAGCCTGCAGCAGCATCTCGAACGCCCGCTCCGGCGCGGCCACATGCCCGCCGATGCGCACACCGGCGCCGCCGGGGGCGCCGCCTGCGGCGACCTCGTGCGCATCTCGCTCGCCGTCGAGCAGAGCAGCGCCGACGGCCGGATCCTCGATGCCGGCTTCGACGCGAGCGGCTGCGGCGCCGCGATCGCCGCCGGCAGCGCCGTCGTCGGCCTGATCCGCGGCGTGCCACTGCTCGACGCCGCACGGATCGGCCCCGATCGGATCGAACAGGAGCTCGGTGGGCTCAGCTCCGCCAAGCGCCACGCCGCCGAGCTCGCCGCCGATGCCCTGCACCGCGCGCTCGGCTGGGCCGCGCGCGAGCAGGCCCGGCTCGCGCCGTCCTGCACCCGCACGCTCGTCGCGATGAGCGGCGGCGTCGACAGCGCCGTCGCCGCCCTGCTCGTCGTCCGCGACGGCGCCGAGGCCGTCGGCGTCACGCTCGAGCTGTGGTCGGACCCCGAGAACGACGGCGAGGCCAGCTGCTGCTCGGCGCAGGCCGTGCGCGGCGCGCGCGAGCTCGCCCACGGCCTCGGCATGCCCCACCTCTCGATCGACCTGCGCGCCGAGTTCCGCGCCGGCGTCGTCGATGGCTGGCTCGCCGACCACGGGGCCGGCCTCACGCCCAACCCGTGCGTGCGCTGCAACGGCAACGTGCGCCTCGACGCGATGCTCGAGCTCGGCGAGCGGCTCGGCGCGCAGACGCTCGCCACCGGCCACTACGCGCGCGTCGAGGACGGCACGATGCTGCGGATGGCGGCCGACGTCGCCAAGGACCAGTCCTACGTGCTCTCCGCGCTCGCGCCCTCCTCGCTCGAGCGCCTGCGCTTCCCGCTCGGCGCGATGCACAAGGATCAGGTGCGCGAGGTGGCCGCCGAAGCCGGCCTCGCCGTCGCGCGCAAGCCCGACTCGCAGGACCTCTGCTTCCTCGCCGGCACGCGCCACGGCGACTTCCTCGAGCGCCACGGCGGGCTCGGCGTGAAGCCCGGCCCGATCGTCGACCGCCAGGGGGCCGTGCTCGGCGAGCACCGCGGCGCGCACGCCTACACCGTCGGTCAGCGCCACGGCCTCGGCATCGGCGCGCCGCAGCCACTGTACGTGCTCGCCACCGACGCCCGCGAGAACACCGTCACCGTCGGTCCTCGCACGGCGCTCCTGTCCGAGAGCCTGCCCGTCAGCGAGCTGACGCTGCATCGCGACGGCGCCTGCGTCGACGGCGTGCGCGTGCGCTCGCACGGGCGGCGCTTTCCCTGCCGCGTCGAGCGTGACCTGCGCGCCGGGCGCCACGCCAGCGCGAGCATCTCGCTGGCCGAGCCCGCCGAGCGCACCGCGCCCGGCCAACTCGCCTGCCTTTACGCCGGCGACGTGGTCGTCGGCTACGGCACGATCGCAGCCGGGGGCTGAGCCTGACTCGGCGCCGGGTGGGGCGGGGGGACGGGGTCCTCGACTTTCGTGTTTCGATAGCGATCGTATATACGCCGTAAATACCATTGCTATCGCGAGCGCGATTTCAGGGCCATCCCCCTCCGGCCCGCGGGTCGAGCACGTGTGCGCGCGCCCAACCACCTGAGATGCTTCCACGATGACATCCGACGAGATCCGCGAGCGCTACCTGGCGTTCTTCGAGGAACGTGGCCACAAGCGCATTCCCTCGGCCTCGCTCGTGCCCTCCGCGCACGACCCCTCGGCGCTCTTGACCGTCGCCGGGATGCACCCGCTGAAGCCGTACTTCCTCGGCCAGGAGACGCCTCCCGAGACGCGCCTGACCGACTGCCAGAAGGTCTTTCGCACGGTCGACATCGACAACGTCGGCAACACCGCCCGGCACCTGACGTTCTTCGAGATGCTCGGCAACTTCTCCTTCGGCGACTACTTCAAGCACGAGGCGATCGCGTTCGCCTGGCAGCTCTCGCGCGAGGTGTTCTCCTTTGCCGCGGAGAGCATCTGGGTGACCGTGTTCGAGGGCGACGAGGGGCTCGGGCTCGGCCCCGACGAGGAGGCGATCTCCCACTGGCTCGAGGTCGGGGTGCCGCGTGAGCGGATCATCCAGTGCCCGCGCTCGGAGAACTTCTGGCAGGCCGGTCCGAGCGGTCCCTGTGGTCCGTGCTCGGAGCTGTACTTCGACCGCGGGGCCGAGTTCGGTTCGGCCGGCGACCTGCCGGGCGGCGAGAACGAGCGCTTTCTGGAGTACTGGAACCTGGTGTTCATGCAGTACGACCAGCAGGGCGAAAGGCTCAAGCCGCTGCCGGCCAACAACATCGATACGGGCATGGGCCTGAACCGCATGGCGGCGATCCTGCAGGACAAGCCGTCGGTGTTCGAGACCGACCAGTTCCAGCCGCTGATCGAGCTCGGCGAGCAGCTTTCGGGGCGGCGCTACGGCGAGGACTTCGCGGTCGATCGTGCGCTGCGCATCCTCGCCGACCACTCGCGCGCGATGACCTTCCTCGTGGCTGACGGCGTGGTGCCCTCCAACGAGGATCGCGGCTACGTGCTGCGCCGCGTGATGCGCCGCGCGATCCAGCAGGGCCGCGCGCTCGAGCTCAAGCAGGGCTTCCTCACGCGCTATGCCGAGCGCGTGCAGGAGCTGATGGGCGGCGTCTACCCCGAGCTGCGCGAGCAGCGTGCGGCGATCGAGACCTGGCTGGCCTCCGAGGAGGAGGGCTTCGGGCGCACGTTGACTCAAGGCCTGCAGACGCTTCGCGGGCTGATCGAGCAGGCGCGCGCGGCGGGCCGCGCGAACGTGCCGGCGGACGACGTCTTTCGCCTGCACGACACATACGGCTTTCCGTATGAGATGACCAAGGAGCTGCTCGGCGAGGAGGACCTCGCGATCGAAGGCGACTTCGAGTCGCTGATGGACGAGCAGCGCGCGCGTAGCCGCGCGGGCGGCGCGCCTGGCACGAGCGGGGAGGCCAACGGCGGCGTGGGCGCCGGCGATCCGCGCACGCTGGCCAGTGCGTTCGCGGGACAAGTGGATTTCCAGACGCGCTTCACGGGCTATGAGACCGAGCGTCAGCACACCACGGTCGGCGCGCTCGAGCCGCACGAGGGCGGCTATCTGGTGAAGCTCGCCGAGTCGCCCTTCTACGCGCCCGGCGGCGGCCAGGTGGCGGACGTCGGCACGATCGAATGCGAGCACGGCGACTGCCGCGCCCGCGTGCAGGAGGTGTTCCGCCTGGGCGATGACCAGGCGCTGTCGGTCGTGGTCGAGCAGGGCGAGCTCGAGCCGGGCGAGCAGGTGCTCGCGGCGGTCGACCATCGCGCTCGTCATGCCACGGAGGCCAACCACACGGCGACGCACCTGCTGCAGGCGGCGCTGCGCGAGCGCATCGGCGGCCACGTGCGCCAGGCGGGCTCCTACGTCGGCCCGGACAAGCTGCGCTTCGACTTCAGCCATGGGCAGGGACTCTCGGCAGAGGAGCTGCGCGACGTCGAGGACCGCGTCAACGAGTGGATCGGCCGCAACGACCCGGTGCGCCCGATCACGACGACGCTCGACGAGGCCAAGCGCCTCGGTGCGATGGCGCTGTTCGGCGAGAAGTACGGCGAGGTCGTGCGCATGGTCGAGGTCGGCGACGGCGAGTACTCGCGCGAGCTGTGCGGCGGCACGCACGTGCGCTCGACCGCCGAGATCGGCCCGTTCCGGATCATCGCGGAGACCTCGAGCGCGGCCAACGTACGCCGCATCGAGGCGCTGACGGGTCCGGCGGCGACCGAGCTCCTGCGCGCGCACGACAGGGTTCTCGGCGAGGTGGCGCAGACGTTGCGCACCCGCCCCGAGCAGGCGGCGGAGCTCGTCAAGGTGCGCGAGCAGGAGCGCAGGGAGCTCGAGAAGAAGCTCAAGAGCGCCGCCGGCGGCAGTGGGGGCGACGGCGTGATCGATATCGATCGATTGATGGCTCGCGTGGTGGACGTCGCCGGTGCTCCCGTGCTGGCGGCAGTGGTCGAGCTGCCCGACGCCAAGGCGCTGCTCGACGTGGCCGATCGGCTGAAGGGCAGGCTCGAGGGCTCGGCGATCGTGCTCGGCACGGGCGCCGACGGGCGCGCTCACCTGCTCGTCAGCGTCGCGCCGGAGCTCGTGCAGCGTGGCGTGAAGGCCGGTGAGATCGTCAAGCAGGCGGCGGCCGTCGTGGGCGGCGGCGGCGGCGGGCGCGACACGCTCGCGCAGGCCGGCGGGCGCGAGCCGGAGAAGCTCGGCGAGGCGCTCGAGGCGGCCAAGGCGGCGATCGCCGCAGCGCTTCAGGGCTGATGCGCGTGCTCGCGCTCGACTACGGCAGCGCCAGGTGCGGCTGCGCGGTGAGCGACCCGACGGAAACGATCGTCACGCCGATCGAGCCGGTGCTGCGCCCGGGCAGCAAGCGCGGTCTCGCGGCGATCGTGCAACTCGTGGGCGAGCGCGAGGTGCAGCGCGTCGTCGTCGGGCTGCCGCTGTCGCTCAGCGGCAGTGACACCGCGCAGACGCGCGAGACGCGCGAGTTCGCCGAGCGGCTCGGCCGCCGTCTCGGCGAGGAGGTGCCGGTCGAGCTGCACGACGAGCGCTTCACGACGCGGATGGCGCAGCGTCTGGACGGACCGGCGAGCGCCAGCGAGGACTCGCGGGCGGCTGCGCACATGCTCGAGAGCTGGATGGCGGCGCAGCCTCACCTGGATGGTTGAATCCACGGTCCTGCACCGCACCCCCGGAACACGGCACACGACCGTGGAATCAACCATCTAAGGTCTGCAACTTGGCGCGCGGTAACCGTTCAGAGAGCTCGTACGAACGCACGGCGCAGGAGCGCGAGCGCGACCGCCTTGAGCGCGAACGGCGGCGGGCTGCGCGCGAAGGGCAGGCGCCGCCGCCCGAGCCGATCCCGCCGATCCCGCCGCCCGAGCCGATCCCGCCGTCGGAGCCGATCGGCGAGCCCGAGCCGCCGCTGCCCGCGGAGGAGCCTGCCCCTCTGCCGCCCGTTGCCGAGCAGCCGCCGGCCGAACCCGCACCGGCTCCCGCGCGGATCGCTGAGGCGGCACACGATCAAGAGTACGAGCCTCCGCCATCGGAGCCGGCGCCGTGGCACGTGGACCCGGCCGCGCTCCCCGCGGACGGTCCGCCGGAGGATCTCGGCTTCGACCACGATGAGGCGTATGAGGCGCGGCCCGATCCGGCGCGGCGGGCGAGCGGCATCCCGGGCGGCGCAGGCCTCTCGGCGGGACGGGGAAGAGGACGCGGCGGCGGCGGGCGCGGGCGCGCTGGAGTAGCCGGGGGAGAGGGCCGGCCGCCGCGCCGGCGCCTGACGCGTGCGCGGGTGGCGGCGCTGTTGGCGCTGGTGGCGGCGATCGCGCTCGTGTGGTTCCTGCTCTCCTTGTTCCAGCCGTTCGCGGGGGACGGCCACGGCAGGGTGATCGTGCAGATCCCGAAGGGCTCGAGCTCGAGCAAGGTCGGCTCGATCCTGGCGCACGACGACGTCATCTCCTCGGGCTTCTTCTTCGACCTGCGCGCGCTGCTCGCGGGCAAGCGCAGCTCGCTTCACTCGGGACGCTTCGTGCTGAAGCACGACATGAGCTACTCGGCGGCGATCGACGCGCTGAGCAAGCCGCCGCCGAAGGTGATCGCGGTGAAGGTCGTGATTCCGGAGGGCTACACGCGCCGCCAGATCGCAGAGCTCGTGCGCGAAGACGCGCTCAGCGGCGACTACCTCGCGGCGAGCGAGCGCTCGCGCCTGCTCAGCCCGCACCACTACGGCGCTCCGCGCGGCACGCGCAACCTCGAGGGCTTCCTCTTCCCGGCGACATACGACCTGCGCGCGGGGGCGCCGGTGCAGAAGCTCGTCGACGAACAGCTGATCGCCTTCCGCCGGCGCTTCGGCTCGGCCGACGTGCGCCGCGCGCACGCGCTGGGGGTGACGCCCTACGAAATGCTCACGGTGGCCTCGATGATCGAGCGCGAGGCGCAGAGCGAACACGACCGGCCGCTGATCGCGGCGGTGATCTACAACCGGCTGCGCGAAGGGATCCCGCTGGGGATCGACGCGACGATCTACTACGCGGTGGAGCTGCAGAAAGGGATCGCGACGTACGCGGGCGAACTGACGCAGTCGATGCTGAAGATCGACTCGCCGTACAACACGCGCACGCACAAAGGCGTGCCGCCGACGCCGATCTCGAACCCGGGCGAGGCGTCGATCCACGCGGCGGCGCACCCGGCGCACGTGCCGTACTTGTACTACGTGGCGGGCGCGGACGGCTGCGGCGAGCAGGTCTTCTCGAAGACCTACGCGCAGTTCGAAAAAGACGTCGCCGCCTACGACGCGGCGGTGAAGAAGAACGGCGGCAAGCCGCCGGCGTGCAAGAAGAAGTGATGCATCGCCTGGGCGTGCTGGGCTGGCCGGTCGCGCACAGCCGCTCGCCGGCGATCCACAACGCGGCGCTGCGGGCGCTGGGGATGGGCGATTGGCACTACCAGCTCCTGCCGGTGCCGCCGGAGCTGTTCGCCGAGACGACGCGCGGGCTCGGCGGCGCTGGCTTCGTGGGGGCGAACGTGACGATCCCGCACAAGCAGGCGGCGCTGGCGCTGGCGGACACGGCGAGCGAGGCGGCGAAGGCGATCGGCGCGGCGAACACGCTGATGTACGCCGGCGACGGGACGATCGCGGCGGAGAACACCGACGCGCCGGGGCTGATCGCTGCGATCGGCGAGCCGCTCGGCGACAAGCGCGCGCTCGTGCTCGGCGCGGGGGGCAGCGCGCGTGCGGCTGTCTGGGCGCTGCGCGAGGCTGGCGCGGCAGAGGTGTCGATCTGGAACCGCACAGGCGAGCGCGCGGCGGCGCTGGCGCACGAGCTGGGCGCGCGCGCGGTGAGCGAGCCGGCACGCGCCGAGCTGCTGGTCAACTGCACGGCGGTCGGTTTGACGCAGGCGGCCGAGCCGGGTGGCGAGCTCGCGCAGCTCGGCCTCACGCCGGCGCTGATCGGCGAGTTCGAGACGGTCGTCGACCTCGTCTACCGCGAGGGTGCGACAGAGCTTTTGGCGACGGCGCAGGCGCGGGGCGTACGCACGCTCGACGGCCTGCAGATCCTCGTCGCGCAGGGCGCGCTCAGCTTCGAGCTGTGGACGGGACGCGAGGCGCCGCTGCAGGCGATGCGCGGGGCGGCACGCGCCGAGCGATAACGCCGGTTGGAACCGGCGGGCAGGCCGCACACGAGGCGGCCCATAGCAGCGCTCGGGCGATCCCTCAAGCGCGCTCAAACCTTTGTCCAGTGCGGGGCATTGCACGCGATTGTCAGCGCCTCGCGGTCGATGGGCGGACCCATGGATATAGATTTCGCAGATCTGCTGATGGAGGTCGTCTCGCGCCGGGCGTCCGACCTGCACCTCACGGCCGGCGCGCACCCCACGGTCCGTGTCCGCGGTCGCCTCGCGCCGCTGGAGGAGTACCCGAAGCTCTCGGCGACGGACACGCGCGAGATCGTCTACTCGATCCTCAACGGCGACCAGCGCCAGCGCCTGGAGACGGACTGGCAGATCGACTTCGCCTACTCGATCCCGGGCCACGCCCGCTTTCGTGTCAACGCGTACTTCCAGCGCGGCGCGATCGGCGCGGCGTTTCGCCTGATCCCGTTCAACCTGTCGAGCATCGACGAGCTCGGCCTGCCGACGGCGGTGCACGAGTTCACGCGCCGCCCGCGCGGGTTCGTGCTCGTGACGGGTCCGACGGGCTCGGGCAAGTCCACCTCGCTGGCGGCGATGATCGATGAGATCAACTCGACGCGCGAGGAGCACATCATGACGATCGAGGACCCGATCGAGTTCCTGCACGGCCACAAGAAGTGCCTGGTCAACCAGCGCGAGCTGGGCTCCGACGCACACAGCTTCTCCGACGCGCTGAAGGCCGCGCTGCGCGAGGACCCGGACGTGATCCTGGTCGGCGAGATGCGCGACCTGGACACGATCTCGACTGCCCTGACGGCGGCTGAGACGGGTCACCTGGTGTTCGCGACGCTGCACACGCAGGACACGGCGCAGACGATCGACCGCATCATCGACGTGTTTCCGGCCCATCAGCAAGGTCAGGTGCGCGTGCAGCTGTCGGTGGCGCTGCAGGGGATCATGACCCAGCAGCTGCTGCCCACGGCGGACGGCTCCGGTCGAGTCGTTGCGACGGAGATCCTCGTGCCGACCCCGGCCGTGCGCAACCTGATCCGCGAGGGCAAGACGCATCAGGTCTACTCGGTGCTGCAGACGGGCTCGGCGACGGGCATGCAGACGATGGACGCCTCGCTGGCGACGCTCGTGCGCAGCGGTCAGATCAGCCGCAAGCTGGCCGAATCGCGCTCCTCCACGCCGGAGGAGCTCGGGCGCCTGCTGGGAGCGGAGTCGCTCGACCTCGGTCAGCGCGCGGCGGCGTAGGGGAGCGCTGCGATGAGCACGTACGTCTTCAAGGCAATGGACCTCGCCGGCGTCAAGGCGCGCGGCGAGCTGGAGGCCGACTCCAAGCAGGCGGTCTCAGATCAGCTCAAGCAGCGCGGGCTGATCGTGCTGGAGATCGCCGACAAGCACGCCTCGCGCGAGATCGAGCTGCCCGGCCAGAAGCGCGTCAACGCCTCGGAGCTGGCCGTCTTCGCGCGCCAGCTGGCGACGATGATCACCTCGGGCATGAGCATCCTGCGCGCTCTCTACGTGCTCGAGTGGCAGACGGAGAACAAGTTCCTCAAGGAAACGATCGTGGCGGTGCGCAAGGACGTCGAGGCGGGCCTCTCGCTGAGCGACTCGCTGGCGCGTCACCCGAAGGTCTTCAACCCGCTGTTCGTCGCGATGGCGCAGGCGGGGGAGGCGGGCGGCGTGCTCGAGGACGCGCTGCTGCGCGTGGCCGACCAGCTCGAGAAGGACGCCTCGCTGCGACGCCAGATCCGCTCGGCGATGGTCTACCCGGCGCTCGTGATCATCTTCGCGGTGGGCGTGATGATGGCGCTCGTCGCCTTTCTCGTGCCTGTGTTCGAGGGCGTCTTCAAGCAGTTCGGCGGCGAACTGCCGTCGATCACGAAGGTCTCGGTCTTCCTCTCGCATGCGGTGACGGGCTACTGGTGGCTGATCTTCATGCTGACGGGGGGCGCGATCGCGGGCTTCTTGAAGTGGAAGAAGTCCTCGTGGGGGCGCCCGCAGTGGGACCACTTCCGCCTGCGCCTCCCGATGAAGATCGGCGCGATCGTGCAGCAGGTCGCGGTGGCACGCTGGTCGCGCACGCTGTCCTCGCTGACGAGCGCGGGCGTGCCGCTGCTGCTGGCGCTCGACATCACGGGCCGCACTGGCGGCAACGTGGCGGTCGAGGAGGCGATGGAGGGCGTGATCGCATCGGTCAAGCGCGGTGGCACGATCGCAGCGCCGCTGGCGCAGGCCCCGATCTTCCCGGTGATGGTCACGCACATGGTCGGCGTCGGCGAGGAAACGGGCGCGCTGGACACGATGCTCGACAAGGTCGCGGAGTTCTACGAGGATCAGGTGGAAGCGTCGGTCAAGGCGCTGACGTCGATCCTCGAGCCGATCATGATCATCGTGATCGGCGGCATCGTCGGCTTCATCGTGATCTCGATGTACCTGCCGCTGTTCACGGTCTACAACAACATCAAATAGGCATAGCTTGGCGTCCGTGGCTCTGTAGAGCCATGCAGGGGGTCTGGCCCGGGGCGTGTGTCAGCGGCTTGTCAACGAGAACCGCTGCAAGCACCTCAGCGGCCCGCGCGTCCGACAGCGGGAGCAGGTGCGCATAGACGCCGAGCAGCGTTGTTGGGTCGTCGCCCAGGCGCCCGGCAACGTATGTGCAGCGGCACGGGCGGATCGGCCGTCAGCGCGAGCGTCGCGGCCGTGTGCGGCAAGATGTGCAGCGAGCCGATCGGGATGCCTGCCGCTTTCAGCTACTCAGGCTCGCGCTAGGTGAACGGTCGGAGCGCGAGGACCGGGAGGTTGCAGCGTGAACCCGGCGACGTCGCTCAAAGATGGCCCGAAGGCCGAAAAGGGCCCTACTCCGCCAGCCCAACGGCTTTGCGCGCGTCTGCCTTCGAACCAAAGCTCTCCCAACGCGAGATCTTGCGATCGCGGAACTCGACAACATGCCATGCCGGAATGTCCATCTCGGCGCCGCTTCCTGCCCCGCGTACCCTGATCGTTCCCCCGCACAGAACACGGTCTCCGACCGCGTGGAACTCCTCGTAACGGGGCTGAAACTTCTCGAAAGCTGTGGCGGTATCGGTCTGGAATCGCAGGAACCCAGCAAGGCCGCGATACGACCCCTCCGTGCCCGAGCGCAGGGCGATCAGCTCAACGGCGGGATCGCAAGACTCATTGAACTCGGCCTCTGTGACATTGAGGACTCCCTTGGCGACCCACGCGCGGACGATCTCCACGTTCTCCTGCGACATCTACTCCGCTAGCTCCACGGCTTTGAGGGCCTCCTGCTCAGAGGTGAACATCTGCCAGCGCGCGATCAATCCCTCGCGCACGGTGAATACGAACACGGCCTCAGCGTCCATGGGCGCGCCGCTTCCGAGTCCTCGCCCACGCTGGCGCGCAGTCGCCAGCACCCGGTCGCTGATTTCCCTTGCACCCAGAATCTCGATCGACCAGTCGTCCCAGCTACCCGTCCAGTTGGCCATGACCTGCCGGAGTCCCTCATGTCCGTGATAGTCGCGCACGTCAACCTGCTCGGGAAACTGCGTGATGACAATGTCGACTGCGACCAGCTTCAGCAGCGTTTGCTCATCGCCCCGGAAGTATGCATCGAAGGCGGCCTGTACCAGCTCCAGGTTCTCGGACATCGACTACTCCGCCAGCCCCGCGGCTTTCAGCGCTTCGTCTGGGTCGGCGTACATTTCCATGCGAGTCTCCAATCCGTCCTCGATCGTGTAGACCTGAGCGAGCAGCATCTCCACGGGCAGGCCGTTGGACTTTGCGGTACCGCGTTGGCGAACCACCGCCACCACCTTCCCTCCTGCATCGTGCAGCGCCTCGATCTCGATCGACCAGTTCTTGAACGCATCCATCCAGCTCGCGATGAATGTGCGAGCTTCGTCGAGGCCCACGTACAACTGCTGCTCCGGCCAGCCTCGGAACGAAGACATGTCCCATACGAAATCGGAGGCCAGGATCTCCTCCAGAAAGTCTCCGGTCGCCTGGCGGTGCGCGTAGCCGCGCCGCACGATCTCCACGTTCTCCTGCGACATCTACTCCGCCAGCCCTGCGGACATGAGGGCCTCCGAATGGTCAGCGAACGCTCGTGTATGAACGATGTTGCCGTCGCTGAACGTGTAGACGTACGCGACCGGCATGTCGAATTCGAGGGTGGTTTCGCGCATCTTCATGCGGGCGCGGTGCAGGGAGACGACCTGGTCACCGGCGTCGAGGACTTGCTCCAGGTCCACCACCATCCACTCACATGGCGCGATCCAGGTTTCCGCTGCCCTAGTCCAGGCATCAGAGCCTCGGTAAACCTCGCCAGCCTGGTCGGGCAGGACGGCACTCTCATAGACGCCATCGGCGTTTACCACAGCCGTCACGGACTCGAGCGAGAAGATGCGCTCGAAGGGCCTCTCCTCGGGACGCAGCACGACCCCATCCCATACCGCCAGGGACGCCGTGAGCTTTTCCACGTTCTCCTGCGACATCACCTACCCCGTTCCTCAGCGAGGCGTTCGGCGGCGGCACGGGCCTCGGGGATGTCGGTGTACATCGTCTGCCGCGTGACCACGCCCTCATCCATCATGACGACGCTTCCCAAGCGCATTTGGACGCGACCACTACTTCCAGCCGGACGCCCTTGCTGGAGGAGCACGCCAAACGCGACTCCGTTGCCGAGGTCGAGAATCTCTTCGGCCTCGATTTCCCACTCCTCGTAAGGGCGCAGCATGTCTTCAAAGAGACCCCGGATCGCTGCCACACCCTCAAAGTCGGTAGCCATCGCCATCGAATCCACGACAGCATCGGGCGCGTAGAAGCTCATCACGGCGTCGAAGTCGCCACTGTTGAGCGCGTCAACCACCCTGCGCCAAAGCTCCTCCGGGTCGGGGGTCGTGGACTCCTCAGACATTGCCAGGCGAGTATCTCACCGCGCGTGCATAGGACGCCGTGCGTAACGACCCCGAGCACTAGAGCGCTCAACCGTGCCTCGCTCTGCGCCGAGGGTACTCCCGCCGCCCCCTAAGAAAGGCGAGCGCGTCTAACGCACGGTCGGCTGTCGCGGCTTCGGCCGCGATCACCAAGGCGCCTTGGTGGACGATCCGCGGCTACTCGGCCAGGCCCATGGCTTGGAGCGCGTCTCCCGGCCCGTGAAACCACTCGTATCGCACGATCCTGCCGTCCCGCACTGTCAGCAGGGCAGACTCGCGACCCTCCACCTCGAGGCCGCTCGCTCGCGCGGTCGCCTGATAGCGAACGACGACCGCTACCTGGTCCTCGACATCGTGGAATTGCTCCGGTTCCATCCGCCAGGCCGCCCACCCCTCGAACAGCTTCTCGACGGCTGCGGTGAACGCCGGCAGCCCGCGACGGGTTCCCGGCTCGATCGCGCCGGCGGGGTTGACGTACTCGATGTCTGGGTCCAGAAGGTCGGGCGATCCCGGGAGCTCCTCGCGCGCCCAAGCCTCGTAAAGCCTGCGCACCACCGCCACGGTCTCCTGCGACATCGTCAGGGCCTCTCTGTGGGTGAGATCCGAAGCACACGGCCGTCGACGGACAGCGCGACCTCTCCGTCGAGCAGCGCGAGCAGCTCGCCGCCGGCGAGCTCGCGCCGCCAGCCGCGCAGCGTGCGCACGTCGGCCTCCTCGCCGCCGGCGCGCCAGGCGGCGACGATCGCCTGCAGATCGGCGCGCGCGGCAAGCAGCTCGTAGGCGAGCCCGGCCTCGCGGGCGCGAGCGCGCAGGAGCGCCTCGCCGAGCGCGATCAGCGGGGCGTCCTCGGGACGGGGCGTCGGCGGGCGCTCCTCGCGCGGGGCCTTCTCGGCGGGCAGCTCGCGGGCGCGCCTGACGACATCGATCAGCTCCTCGCCGCGACGGCGCAGGTTGGCGGCGCCGGAGCCGCGGATCTGCTCGAGCTCGCCGGTCGAGCCGGGCTTGCGCTTGGCGATCTCCATCAGCGCGGCGTCGCCGAGCACGCCTTGCACGGGGCGGTCCTGGCGCGCGGCGGTCTGCTCGCGCCACTGCACGAGCGCGCGCGCGACGGGCCGTGCTGAGGAGTTCAGCCCGCGCACGCGCGGCAGGCGCTGGAAGATTGCGTCGGGGTCGCGCTCGTCGCTTGCTCGCGTGAGCGGCTCGCACTCCTCGCGCGCCCACTCCAGTCGCCCGAGCGCGGTGAGCCGGCGCTCGAGCTCGGCGGCGAGCTCGAGCAGGTGCTCGACGTCCTCGCGCGCGTAGGAGAGCTGCTCATCGGAGAGTGGGCGACGCTCCCAGCGGGTGAAGCTGGCGCTCTTGGCGAGGCGCACGTCGAGCACGTCGCTGAGCAGCGAGTCATAGGAGGACTGCGCGCCCAGCCCGGCGAAGCCGGCGGCGACCTGCGTGTCGAACACGTTGGTCACCTCCGTGCCGAGCACGCGGCGAGCGAGCGCGACGTCCTGGCGCCCGGCGTGCACGACGATCTCGACGGCAGGATCGGCCAGCAGCGCAGCCAGCGAGGAGCCGTCGAAGCCCTCGGCGAGCGGGTCGAGCACGACGATCGTTTTGTCCTCGCCGTCGGCGTGCGGCACGGCGAGCTGGATCAGGCAGAGCAGCGTGCGGTAGCGCCCCTCGCCGACGAACTCGGTGTCGAGCCCGAGCCGCCCGGCGGCGCGCGCTTCGGCGACGAGCGCCTCGTCGAGCGCGAGCATTCCTGAGTCGCTCACGGCGCGACCCCGGGCAGTCGCCAGAGCACCTTGCCGTGTGGCAGGCCGGCCTCGCGCGAGACGTCGGTGCCGTGCGCGCGGATCCACTTGGCCGGCTCCGAGCAGGCTGGGTTTTTGGGCGAGACCAGATGCGGGCAGGGCGCGTTGAGGAAGGCGTAGCGCACTTCGCCGGCGGCGATCTTCTGCTTGAGCTGCTCGACGGTCGTGAAGACCTTGGCGGCATAGCTCGTGAGCACGACGACGGGCCGTGCGTCCTTGACGATCAGCGCGCCGATCTGCGTGGCCGACTGCGCGGCGACCTCGTAGCGCGCGGTGCCCTGGTGCGCGCGCAGGTAGCTGGAGAGCGGGTTGAGCACGTCGCCGGGCAGCACGCCGACCTCGCCGGCGTCGGTCACGTGGTCTTTGATCGCGCGGATATCGGTCTGCACGGAGATGGCGAGCATCGCGACGAGGCTCAGCACGAGCACGGCGCCGGGGGCGAGCAGCGAGCGAGCCGCGGCGGACAGCGCGGGCACACGCGCGAGTGCGGCGGCTGCGAGTGCGGCGAGTGCGGCGAGGAACGAGATCCACCACACGCCGGGCGTACCGTAGAGCAGGCGCTCGCCGTAGTAGACGACGGCGGCGAGCGCGATCAAGAGTGCGGCTGGACGCAGCCGGCCGCGCGGCTCGGCGGCCCAGGCGGCGCCGATCCCGAGCACGGCGGCGACGGCGGGCACGAAGCCCTCGACGTAGCGCGGGTGCAGGCGCACCATGTGGCTGAACAGCACGATGCCGGTGAGCAGCCACAGGCCGAGGCCGGCGGCGAAGGCGAGGTCCAGCCCGCGCTCGCGCAGCGCTGCGGCGGCCGCCGGCTGGCCGCCCGGCGAGCCCTCGCGTGAAGCAGGCGAAGCACCGTCGCCTTCGCCGGCGCTGGGGTGCGCGTCGGCGTCTGCGTCCTCGGGTGCGCTCGCGAGCCGTCGCCGGCGCAGCATCACGCCGCACAGCAGCGCCGGCACGCCGAGCAGTAGCGCCGCGAGCAGCTCGAGGCCGAGCCGCTCGCCCGAGAGCGGGCCGACGCGAGCGAGCAGCCTGGTGGGGGATGGGGGGAGGATCGGGATGTGGTCGCGCTGGGACTGCGTGGCGACGGGGTATTTGTGTCCCGGTTCGTATTCCCTGCCGCCCGGTTCGGGCGATTTGCCGCCGAGGCGGTCTTTGCCGTTGAACACGAACACGGCGTTCCAGGCGCTGCCGTTGGTCGAGCCGATCGCCCAGGGGCGGTCGTGCACGGGCACGAACAGCGTCGCGGTCAGCCAGGCGAGCGCGACGACGACGTACACGGCGCCGGCCGCGGCGAGCTTCAGCGCACGCTTTCCGAGCGAGCCGGGAAAGCCGAGCGCCGCAAGCAGCGCCAGGCCCGGCAGGGCGACGAGCGACTCGAGGATCTTCACGTCGAAGGCCAGCCCGAGCACGGCGGCGCCGGCCAGCAGCCAGCCCGTGCGGCCGCTCTCGCACGCGCGCACGATGAACAGCAGCGCGAGCACGATCAGCACCATCATCACCCCGTCCATCGTGTCGCTGCGCGAGGTGATCACCTCGACGGGGAGCACGGCGAGCGACGCCGCGGCGGCCAGGCCGGCGATCGGGTTCCAGATCCGCCGCACGGCTGCGAACAGCAGTGGAACGGCGGCGATGCCCGACAGCGCCTCGGGCAGCTTCAGCGTGCTCGTGGAGAAGCCGAACAGCTTGACGCTCGCCACCTGCAGCCACAGGTCGACGGGCGGCTTGTCGATCGAGACGCTCGCGGCGGGCTCGAAGGCGCCGAAGAAGAAGTTGTGCCAGGAGAGCCCCATGCTGCGCACGGCGGCGTCGTAGAAGGGGTCGGGGGCGACCTTGCCGATCAGGATCAGCCGCAGCGCGGCGGCCGCGAGCACGATCAGGGCGAGGATCGCCCACTCGAGCGGTCTGACGCGCCTTCTCATCGGCGGGACGCTAGGCTCATCGCCACGTGGCGAGTGAGAGCACCGACAGCGAAGATCGAACGGAGGAGGCCCACCAGCCGCGGGAGTGTATGCCCTGTCGCGGCAGCGGCAAGGTGATCTCCAACCTCGGCGGCACGCCGAGCACGGTCACCTGCCCGTGGTGTGAGGGTGGCGGCGTCCGCCTATCCGGGATCGATGCGCAGGCGAAATGGCAGGACGGCGAGAAGGGCGAGGAAGCGGCGGTCGACGAAGGCGAGGAAGCGGCCGTCGAGTGACCGAATGCGGGCTGTTGCTCTCCCCGGTTGCGCGCGCAACCCGCAGCGGCTGATCGATGCTTCGAACGGACGGGTAGTGCATGCGTCCAAGCTTGATGCAACGCTAAAGATCGTGCCGCAGCGGGCCGATGCACGGGCTGACAAAGCCAGTGTCGAGGCGCCAGGGCAAGCATCCGTTTCGGGTGCGTAGCAAAGCCGGCGGCCTTTCAAAGAAAGATCTTCACCGATCAAACTGACGGGGGACCGCATCGCCACTTGTGGGCGATGGGCCGAGGGCTGGCGCTCAAAAACGGATCCTAGGAGGATCACACATGCTGTATCGACTGCGCCAGCGCTTGAGCAATGAGAGTGGTTTCACTCTTATCGAGCTTCTGGTCGTCATCCTGATCATCGGCATCCTGGCCGCGATCGCGATTCCGTCGTTCCTGAACCAGAAGGGCAAGGCCAACGACGCTTCGGCGAAGGAGCTTGCTCGTACGGCTCAGACGACGGCGGAGACGTTCGCGACCGAAAACAGCGGGAGCTACGAAGGACTCAGCTCCAAAAAGCTGAACGAACTCGAAAAAACGATCCCGTTCGTCGCGTCGGGCAACTGTACCGGCACGGAAAGCTGCATCAAGTCGGCCAGCGGCACGAAAACGGGCTACGAAGTGATCGCCGAATCGCCGGTGACCAAAGACACCTTCAAGATCGCAAACAGTGAAGGCACTGTGACCCGGTCGTGCACGGGCACCGGTGGCGGCTGCAACAGCAGCAGCTGGTAACCACAGCACCAGGCTCGTCGCCTTGCGCGACGAACCGACAGCATCGAAAGAGGCGGCCCCCGGGCCGCCTCTTTTGTTGTCATGCGGTCGCCCGCATGCAAGCAGGCAACCCTACTCATGAATTCTCGCGCTCGTGTCGATGAGAATCTTGCCAGCCGCCCGCGACCGGACCGGCCGGTGCGTCTCACCTCCCCGCATCTCCAACCTCCACCGCTAAGCACACGACCCCGAGGAGCCCTTCGATGTCAACCAAACTCAGCCGCATCCGCGACGAGCGCGGTTTCACCCTTATCGAGCTTCTGGTCGTCATCCTGATCATCGGCATCCTGGCCGCGATCGCGATTCCCTCGTTCCTGAACCAGAAGGGCAAGGCCAACGACGCTTCGGCGAAGGAGCTTGCTCGTACGGCTCAGACGACGGCGGAGACGTTCGCGACCGAAAACAGCGGCATCTACACGGGTCTCAGCACGACGAAGCTGAACGAACTCGAAAAGACGATCCCGATCGCGGTGAGCACCACTCAGGCATACCTGAGCGGCGCATCGTCGGCGGCCGCGGACGAATACTTCGTGACGACGACCTCGCCGACGACCAACGATACGTTCACGATCACGAACAAAAAAGGTGTCGTTACGCGTAGCTGCAACGGTACGGGCGGCGGCTGCAAGAGCAGCTCCTGGTGACGCCGGGCGCATCGCCGCGTGCTCCGAGCGAGCCTGTGGCCGGCTACTCAAGTCGCAGCGACTGAGGGTCGATGACATTCCCATGGAGGCAGCCTTCGCAGGAGTGTTCGGTGCAGTCTTCGGTTCGTTCCTGAACGTCGTCGCCTACCGACTGCCGCGCCACGAGTCGCTGCTCGGCCCGGCCTCGCATTGCCCGGCGTGTGACGCTCCGGTCAAGCCCTACGACAACGTCCCGATTCTCTCGTTCCTATTGCTGCGCGGACACTGTCGAAGCTGTCACGCTGCGATCTCACCTCGCTATCCGCTGGTCGAGGCGCTGACGGGACTGCTCTGCGCGGGAGCCGTGCTGGCGCACGGCTCGGCGGCTTCGATCGCGTTGAGCGTGGCGCTGATCGTGATCGTGGTCCCGGCGGCGCTGATCGACATCGAGCACCGGATCATCCCCAACACCCTGACGGCGCTCGGCGCGGTGCTGGCCCTCGTGATCGGGCTCGCGCTCGACCCGAGCGGCGAGCCTGGGCGGCTGATCGCAGGCGCGGCCGGCGGCGGCTTCCTGCTGCTCGCTGCGCTCGCCTATCCCGGCGGGATGGGCATGGGCGACGTCAAGCTCGCCGGCGTGATGGGGCTGTTCCTCGGCAGCGCGGTGGCTCCGGCGATCTTCATCGCGCTGCTCGCGGGCGCACTGCTGGGCGGGGCGATCCTCGTGCGTAGGGGTGTGCAGGCGGGGCGCAAGACGAAGGTGCCATTCGGACCCTTCCTCGCGCTCGGCGCCGTCACGGCGACGTTCGTCGGCGCCGACATCGTCCATCTCTACGTCCATCACTTTCTCTAGCGCCCAGCGCTAAAGGGCTGCCCGGCTCGCGCCGATACGGCTCCTGCGCACCGGCTGCGCGCAAGCACCAAAATGCGTCCTTCACTTCCCTCACTCTCCTCGCTGCCTTCGCTCTCGAGCGCAACGCTTCGGCTGCCTAAGCTCCCCTCGCGCTCCAGCTCGGGCGAGATCGTCGGGCTCGACATCGAGCCGGGGCTCGTCGCCGCCGTGAAGGCGCGCGTGAACGGCTCGATTCTCGCCGAACGCGCCGCTGCTCAGCCGCTCGACGCCGACACTGTGCGCGAGGGCGAGGTCGTCGACATCGACGCGCTGACGGAGGCGTTGCGTGAGATGTTCTCGGCGGGCAACCTCGGCAAGCGCGTCCGCGTCGGCATCGCCAACCAGCGCACGGTGATGCGCACGCTCGACCTTCCGCCCGTGACCGACCGCAAGGAGCTCGCCGCGGCGGTGCGCTTCCAGGCCCAGGACCAGGTGCCGATGCCGCTCTCCAACGCGGTGCTCGACTTCCATCCGCTCGGACTCGTCGACACGCCGTCCGGCCAGCGCCAGCGCGTCGTGCTCGTGGCCGCCCAGCGCGACATGGTCGAAAAGCTCTTGACGGCGGTGCGTCGAGCGGGGCTCACGCCGGAGGGCGTGGACCTGTCGGCCTTCGCGCTGATCCGCTCGTTGCACGATCGTGCCGAAGGCGAGACCGGGCGCGTGCTCTACCTGAACGTCGACGGACTCGCCAACCTGGCGATCGCCGAGGGCACCGTATGCCGCTTCACGCGAGTGATCGGCGGCGGCGTCGAGGCGATAGCCGGTGAGTTGGCGGCGCGCAGGGCGATCTCGCTCGGCGAGGCGCGTGCGCTGCTTGCGACTGTCGACCTCGGCGCGCCGAAAGTGGCCGATGCAGGCGCGTTTGCAAAGGCCGCTCCCGCGCCGGCCGCCGAGGACGCCGTCACGGCGATCGAAGCGGCGCTCGAGCAGGAGCCGGCCGAGCCATCTGAGGAGCAGCCCGCAGCCGAGCAGGAGGTTTCGGCCGAGCTCTCGACCGAGGAGGCGGACGCGGCTCGCAAGCAGCACGAGGCGCAGGAACGCGCGCTGGGCTACGCCGAGCAGCTCGCCGCAGCGCAGGTCCCGCCGGCGCCCGCTGAGACCGCTGCTGAGCCGGATCGCTCCGACGAGGACATCCGCGGCGTCGTCGAGAACGGCGTCCGCGAGATCGCCGGCGAGGTGCGCAACTCGCTCGACTTCCACCGCACGCAGGAGCAGGGCGGGGAAGTCTCACACGTCGCCCTCAGCGGAGGCGCACTCGACCTTCCGGGCTTCGCCGAGGCGCTTCAGTCGGCGCTCGGCATGGAGGTCCGCAAGCAGTTCGTCGGCCTCGTCGACGCAGACCTGCAGGGCAAGGTCTCGACCAACCGCCTGGCGATCGCGGCGGGTCTCGCCGCCACGGAGGCGCCGCGATGAGGGCCGTAAACCTGATCCCCTCCGAAGAGCGCCGTGGCGGGTCGGCCGGCGTCGGACGCTCCGGCGGCGCCGCCTACATCGTGCTCGGCATGCTCGGCGTAATGGCGGTGCTCGTGCTGCTGTACGGCATGGCGCGCCACCAGGTCTCAGACCGCCAGGACAAGCTCGCCTCGATCGCGGCGCAGACCCAGCGCGCGCAGGAAGCTGCCACCGCGCTGACTCCCTACACGAGCTTCGTCGCGCTGCGCGAACAGCGCATGCAAGCGGTCGAGGCGGTCGTCGACTCGCGCTTCGATTGGGCGCACGCGTTCCACGAGCTCGGCCGCGTGCTGCCAAGGGAGACGTCGATCTCCTCGATCGACGGCACCGTCGGCGGCGCGGCCGCGCCTTCTTCGACGGCCAGCGCGCCGGCCGCGGCGACGACGGCGCCGGCCGCGGCGGCGACGTCTGCGACTCCTCCGGGAAGCGTCCCGGCGATCACGCTCAGCGGCTGCGCCTCCACCCAGGCGGAGGTTGCCCTGACGCTCCAGCGACTGCGCCTCATCGATGGCGTCAGCGCGGTCAGCCTGCAGAGCTCGGCAAAATCGGGCGCGACCGGCGCGAGCAGCGCGTCGAGCAACGGCAACTGCACGGCGCAGAGCCCGACCTTCACGGTCCAGATCACCTTTGAACCCCTGCCGACCCCCGCTGCGAGCAGCGGCTCGGCCACCAAGCTGACGGCATCGACGGGAGGCTGACAGTGACCACGCGCGACCGACTCGTCCTGATCGGCGTAATCGCCCTGGCCCTGCTGGCAGCCGTCTGGCTGCTGGCGGTCTCGCCCGAGCGCAGCAAGGCGAGCAAACTGAGCAGCGAAATAAGCACCGCGAGCGCCGCGCTGGCGAGCGCCCAAGGCGACGCGGCGAGCGCGAAGGCCGCACAGCAGCGCTACTCCGCGGCGTACTCCTCGGTGGTGAGCCTCGGCAAAGCCGTGCCGGCGAGCGAAGAAGTGCCTTCGCTGATGTATCAGATCGCCAAGGCCACGAACGAGAAGCACGTGCAGTTCAACTCGATCACGACCGGCGGCGGCGCAAGCGGCGCGAGCACCGGCTCGGCTTCCAGCGCCGTTACGGCGGCGGCGGCGAGCGCGGGCTTCACGCAGATGCCCTTCACGTTCGTGTTCGGCGGCAGCTTCAACGACCTCTATCACCTCTTCCGCCAGCTCAACGCGGCAACCGTGCGCACGTCCTCGGGCGGCCTCCAGGTGAGCGGGCGCCTGCTGACGCTGCAGGCGGTCAAACTCGAGCCCGCGGCTGCGGAAAGCTCCTCCCAGCAGCTGAGCGGCACGATCACGGCAACGGCGTACGTGCTGCCGGCCAGCCAGGGACTGACGGCAGGCGCAACCCCAAACTCGCCGGTCACGCCGGGTAGCGCGACGAGCGCGTCGAGCACACCGAGCAGCAGCTCCGGCGCCACGCCGACGCCGGCGGCGACGATCGGGGCGGTTCGATGAACGCCTTCTTCAGCTCCTTGAAGTCAGACCTCCTCGACCGGCGCGTGACGCCGCTGCTCGCGCTGCTCGGCGCGGCGCTGCTCGCCGCGATCGTCTACGCGGTGATCGGCGGCGGCTCGAGCTCGACGCCCCCTGCCGCGAGCACGCCCGTAGCGCTGCCGAAGACTTCGGGCATCGCGGTCACCGCGGCCGCGACCACGAAGACGTCGGTGGCCGAGACGACCAGCGGCGCCGACGAGCAGACGGGCGGGGGAGCTGCGCGCAATCCCTTCAAGCCACTTCCGGGCGTACAAAGCGCGGCCGCGGCGGCGACGCCTGCGAGCGCCTCGGGAGCCTCTACGAGCGGCAGCGCCGCGAGCGGCGAAAGCAGCTCGGGCTCGGAAGGCTCCAGCTCGGAAGGCTCGAGCTCGGGCAGCTCCGGCTCGGAAACCAACTCGCAGAGCGGCGGCACGCAGCAGAAAAAGAAGACTTCCAAGGCCTACAAGGTCTCCGTCCTGTTCGGCACGGCCCCGGCGGGTACGCCGGCGCTCAGCGCCGGGCTGACCTCGTATGAGGACCTCACGCGTCAGCAGCCGCTGCCGTCGGCGACCCAGCCTTTGATCGTCTTCCGCGGCGTTGTCGCGGGGGGCAAGAGCGCGACGTTCACGTTGGTCGGCGAAGCGATCCTGCGCGGCAGCGCGGCCTGCCTGCCGAGCGCCTCGCAGTGCCAGGCGATCGACCTCAAAGAAGGCGACACGGAGGAACTCGAATACGTGCCGCTCGGAGGCACGGCGATCACGTACGAGCTGCACGTCGTGAAGATCGAAGCGATCAAGGCCAAACCCGGACGGGCCGCGAAGGCCGCGAAGGCCGCCGGCGTGGCGGACGCAAGCGGCGTCGAATCGAAGGCCGGACTGCAGATCCTGCGCGAATATGGCCTGATCCCAGTGCCTGGCCTGCGCTACTCGCGCGATGGCAGCGTGCTCGTGTTCCGGGGTAGCGGCCACGCCTTCGCACGCGCTCACGCCTCGGCGTGGGCAGCAGGATTCAAGGGCTGACTGCGCAGCAAATAAGCTTGCGCACGTGTCGCTCCGTCTGATCACAGCCGGCGAGTCGCACGGGCCTGGGCTCACGTGCGTCGTCGAGGGACTGCCCGCGGGCCTTCAGATCGCCCCGGAGGACCTCAACGAGGACATGGCGCGCCGCCAGCTCGGGCACGGCCGCGGCGGGCGCATGAAGATCGAGCGCGACGCAGCCGAGGTGACGGCGGGCATCCGCCACGGCCGCACGCTCGGTGGCCCGATCGCACTGCAGGTGGCCAACCGCGACTACGCCAACTGGGAGGAGCGGATGAACCCCTGGCCGGTCGATCAGGAGGTCGCCGAGGTGCACCTCCCGCGCCCCGGCCACGCAGACCTCGTGGGCACGCAGAAGTACAAGCAGTCAGACGTGCGCAACATCCTCGAGCGCGCATCGGCGCGCGAGACGGCGGCGCGCGTGGCGGGCGGCGCGCTGTGCAAGTCCTTCTTGCGGGCGCTCGGCGTGGAGGTCCGCTCGCACGTCGTGCAGATCGCCTCGGTGCACGCACCCGAGCGGGGTCGGGAGCTGACACTCGAGGATTTCGCGGAGGTCGACGGCTCGCCCGTGCGCTGCCTGGACGCCGAGGCCACGCGCGCGATGGTGCGCGAGATCGACGACCTGCGCAAGGCCAACGAGTCGCTTGGCGGCGTGTTCGAGGTGCAGGCCTTCGGCCTCGTGCCGGGACTCGGCTCGCACGTCTCCTGGGAGGAGCGGATGGACGGGCGCCTGGCGATGGCGATCTGCTCGATCCAGGCCGTCAAGGGGGCCTCGATCGGCGACGCATTCAAGATCGCCGGGTTGCCCGGCTCCCAGGCGCACGACGAGATCTACTACTCCTCCGAGCGAGGCTTCTACCGCGAGACCAACCACGCGGGTGGCCTGGAGGGCGGCATGACCAATGGCCTGCCGCTGATCGTGCGTGGTGCGATGAAGCCGCTGCCGACGCTGACCAAGCCGCTGCGCTCGGTCGACACCGAGACGCACGAGCCGGCGCAGGCGCTGCGTGAGCGCACCGACTCTTGCACGGTGCCGGCCGCCGGCGTCGTCGGCGAGGCGATGGTCGCGTTCGTGCTGGCCGATGCCTACCGGCGCAAGTTCGGCGGCGATCACATCGACGACGTGCGCGAGGCTCTCCGTGCCTACACGGAGCGGATCGGATGGCTTCCGTAGCCGCGGCGCCGCGGCGCGCGCTGGTCCTGATCGGCTTCATGGGCGCGGGCAAGTCGACCGTCGCGGTCGAGCTGGCGCAGGTGCTCGGCGTGCAGGCGATCGACAGCGATGAGCTGCTGACCGAGCGCTTCGGGCATTCGCTGGCGGAGGAGTTCGAGCGCAGCGGCGAGGCGTCCTTCCGCGCGGCCGAGGAGCGGCTCGTGTGCGAGCTGCTCGACGCGGCGGTGCCGGGAGCGGTGATCGCGCTGGGCGGCGGCAGCATCCTCTCTGCGCGCGTGCGCACGGCGCTCGAGCCGCACGTCGTGGTGCTGCTCGACGTCGAGGCCGAGCTGGCGTGGGAGCGCGTCGCCGGCGCGAGCGCCGAGGCGTTGCCGGGGGCGATGCAGCGCCCGCTGGCGCGCGACCGCGAGGCCTTCCTGGCGCTGCACGCCGAGCGCGGCGAGCTGTATGAACGCACGGCCGATGCGATCCTGCCGGCGCTCCCGCGCGGCGGTGCGGTGCGCGTGCTCGACGCGCTGCGCGCGCTGGCGGCGGCGCCGCCGGGCACGCGCCTGTTGTGGGCGGCGAGCGCCTCGGGCGAGTACCCGGTGCTGGTCGGGCGCGGGCTGCTGCGCGCGCTCGGCACGGACGCCGGGCAGGAGCTGTGGCCGCTGGAGCGCTCGCACTCGCGGCCGTTCCTCGTGACGGACGAGAACGCGGGCGCGCTCTACGGCGAGCAGCTGGGCGAGCTGGCGGGGACGATCGCGATCGCGCCGGGCGAGAAGACGCTCGCGACGGCCGAAGCGGTGTGGCGCGCGCTGGTGGCGGCGGGGCTCACGCGCGCCGATCACGTGGTCGCCCTGGGCGGCGGCGTCGTCGGCGACCTGGCGGGCTTCTGCGCGGCCACCTACCAGCGCGGCGTGCCGATCGTGCAGGTGCCGACGACGCTCGTCGCGCAGGTCGACTCGGCCTACGGCGGAAAGACGGGCGTCGATCTGCCGGAGGCGAAGAACTACGTCGGCGCCTACCACCAGCCGGCTGGGGTGCTCGTCGATCCGGACACGCTCGAAAGCCTGCCGCCGCGGGAGCTCGCGGCGGGCTGGGTGGAGGTGCTGAAGACGGCGCTGATCGCGGGAGGTGCCCTGTGGGAGCGCGTGGCGGCCGGCGAGGATCTCGACGAGCAGATCGTGCTGGCGTGCGCGCGCACGAAGCTCGCGGTGGTCGCCGCCGACGAGCGTGACGCGGGGCTTCGCCAGGTGCTCAACCTCGGCCACGCGGTCGGCCACGCGATCGAGACGGCGACGGGCTATCACCGCTACAGCCACGGCGAGGCGGTCGGGATCGGGCTGCTCGCGGCGCTGCGCCTGTCGGGCGCGCAGGCGCTGCGCGAGCAGGTGCGCGAGCTGCTGCTGGCGCGCAGGCTGCCGGTCAGCTTCGACGGCGCGAGCGCAGAGCAGGTGGTGGCGGCGACGGCGCGCGACAAGAAGCGTCTCGGCAAGGAGCTGCCGTTCGTGCTGCTGTCGGAGCCGGGGCAGGCGCGCCCGGGCTGCACGGTCGCCGAGGCCGATCTGCAGGCGGCCGTCGCGGAGCTCGCGCAGCCGTGATGATGTCGTGGCGATGAGCGAGCACGGCCGGCGCATAGAGGTGATGCACGGGGTCAACCTGGACCAGCTCGGCCGGCGCGACCCGGCCGTCTACGGCACGCTGACGCTGGCTGAGCTCGAGCAGCGGGTGGCGGGGCGGGCGTCCGAGCTGGGTCTGCAGGCGAGCTTCTTTCAGTCGAACCACGAGGGTGCGTTCGTCGAGCGCCTGCACGCGCTGCGCGAGGACGCGGACGCGGTGATCCTCAACCCGGGCGCTTGGACGCACTACGCCTGGTCGCTGCGCGACGCCCTGGAGATCGCCGGCGTGCCGGCCGTCGAGGTCCATCTCTCAGACGTGCAGGCACGCGAGCCGTGGCGGCGCACGTCGGTGATCGGCGAGCTCTGCATAGCGACGATCTCGGGGCGCGGCGCCGAGGGTTACGAGGACGCGCTCGCGCTGCTGTCCGAGCAGCTCGACGGGGGCGCGCGATGAGCGCCGGCGAGCTCGGCGAGCTCGCGCGCGTCGAGCGCCTCTCCTCGGCGCTGCGCGAGCGCGAGCTCGACGCGCTGCTCGTGGCGGCGCCGATCAACCTGCGCTACCTGAGCGGCTTCACCGGCAGCAACGGCCTCGCGCTGATCGCGGCCGGGGAGGGGGCAGAGCACCGCTTCTTCACCGACTTCCGCTACACGGTCCAGTCGGCCTCGCAGGTCCCGCCGGAGTTCACGCGCGAGATCGTCACGGGCAGCCTGATCGAGGCCGCCGCCGGTTCGCTCGAGGGCTCGGGCGGCAGGCTTGGCTACGACGATGCGAGCACGACGGTCGCCGATCGCGCGCGCCTGGCGGCGGCGCTGCCGCGAGGCTGGGAGCTTGCCGAGTGCGCCGGGGCGGTCGAGCGCCTGCGCGCGGTCAAGGACGAGGGCGAGATCGAGCTCATGCGCGCAGCCGCAGAGCTCGCCGACGAGGCGCTTCAAGGTGTGCTCGAAGCCGGTCTCGTGGGCCGCTCCGAGCGCGAGGTGGCGATCGAGCTGGAGCTTCGCATGCGCCGCCTGGGCGCCGAGGCGCCGAGCTTCCCGTCGATCGTCGCGTCGGGCTCGCACGGGGCGCTGCCGCACGCCGAGCCGCGCGCGGAGGCGATTCCGCGCGACGTGCTCGTGACGATCGACTGGGGCGCAATCCACGAGGGCTACTGCTCGGACTGCACGCGCACGTACGCGACCGGCGAGGGCATCTCAGAGCAGGCGCGCGAGATCTACGAGCTCGTGCTGAGCGCCCAGGAAGCGGGCGTGGCGGCCGTGCAGGCCGGCCCGACGGGGCGCGACGTGGACGCCGTCGCGCGCGCCGTGATCGAGCACGGCGGGCACGGCGAGCAGTTCGGCCACGGGCTCGGTCACGGCGTGGGTCTGGACGTGCACGAGGCGCCGCGCCTGTCGCGGATCGAAAGCGAGCAGCCGCTGCAGGCGGGCAACGTGGTGACGGTCGAGCCGGGCGTCTACATCCCGGGCGAGCTCGGCGTGCGCATCGAGGACCTGCTGGTCGTGCGCGAGGGCGCTCAGGAGGTTCTCAACGGCCTGGAGAAGGCGCTGACGGTCATCTCCTGAGCGCCGGCGCGGCGCTCGGACGGAGCTGAGCCGGCGGCTTGGGGCCGGGCGAGCGGCGAGCCGAGCAGGCGCGCGCCGAGCGCAAGCGCGAGCGGCAGCGACCAGGCGAGGAAGAAGGCCGCCTGCAGGTCGGCCGAAACGTGATTGGGCAGCCAGATGAAGCTGAGGTAGGCGAGCACGGTGGCGCTCGCGCTCAGCACGGGCGGGCGTGCGATCGCTCCGCGCACCTCCCAGGCGAGCAGCGCGAGCACGAAGGGCAGGGGGTAGTAGGCGATGTCCCACGTGTCGAGCAGGCAGCGCAGCAGCATCAGCAGCGCAAGCATCAGCAGCGCCGCGCGCAGGCCGATGCACCGCGGACGGCGCGCCCGCAGCCACAGCGCGATCGGCAGCACGAGCCCGGTGGCGAGGATCAGCGGGTGGGAGACCGTGCCCGTCCACGACGGCCCCACGCGATAGCCGTGGGCGAGCGCCGCGCCGGCGCCGGGCGAGGCGGGGGCGTGGTGGCCGAGGAACCAGAACACCTGCCAGGGGTGGAAGAGCACGGCGGGCGGGGCCGCGCTGGCGCGCAGCGCCGAGGAGAAGCCGCCCGAGCCGATCAAGAGCAGCGGCGCGAGCACGAGCGCGGCGGCAGCGAGCGATGAGCCGATCAGCGCCGGACGCCGTCGGGGTGGCAGCGCGAGCAGCACGGGACCGGCGGCGAGCAGCGCCCACTCCTTGTTGGCCACGGCCAGGCCGAGCGCCAGACCGGCCCACAGCGGCCGCTCCTTCGCCGCGAGCAGCACGGCGGCGATGCACAGACAGGCGCCGAGCAGCTCCTCGGGATGGCCGAGTTCGAGCGCGCGCAGCGTGAGCGGGTTGGCGACGCACACGGCGAGCGCGAGCGCACGCGCGAACAGCGGGCGCCCTTCGCCGTGCATCCGCGCGACGAGGTGGATCCCGAGCAACGCGGAGGCGAGCAGGCAGGGCACGGCCACGGCGCGGTAGACGGCGAGCGCTCCGCCGCCCCACAGCCCGGGGAGCAGCGCGAACGGCCCCCGCTCGACCAGCGAGCCGCCGTAGGCGGGGACGAGCCGCAGGAAGTCCGTGAGGTGTCCGTGCACGAGCGCTTCGAAAGCCGGTCGCGACTCGCTTTCGTAGTCGCTCCAGGCAAAGCTCTTCAGGCCGAGCCACGCCAGCGACGCGCAGCCGGCGAGCGCCGCCAGGGCCCACGGGGCGTTCTCGCGTGCGATGCGCCTCATGGGTTGGCATCGGTTGCGGTGGGGCGATGCTTGAGCCGAGCGGGCAGTCGTCCGTCCGGCGGTGCAAGGTCTCGACTGGCGCCGGCAGGAACGGCCCGCAGCAGGTCTGCTCCTATGATGCGGAGCCGTGGCGATCAGCACCAACCAATTCTGAAACGTGCCTAGAACGTAAGAGCACTGGGGATCGACAGCCTTGGCCGCCCAGCACGGCTCCGGTGGGCGAGCTGCTCAGCTCGCAGGCGGAGTCAAGGTCATTCTGTAGGTCTATCCGATCGACTTGCCATCACGAAGTGACCTGCAGTCTCTCTTGAGTATCCCTGCCTATCCGTAGCCCTGCGTATGATGCGACTGTGGTCCCGAACCGCTAAATGGAGTCAAGAACGCAAAGACGTTACGGGCTCGTAGGGTCCGCACAAGCCCCGGCATGGACAAGATCATCGAAAGCCTAGTCTCGGACTTTGCCGACGAACACGACTTGGCGAGGCTGGCGCTCGATAAGCAGTTCGAGAGGTTCTCGAACTACTGCGTCGTTTCAGTGCGCGGCACCGAGGAGACGTTCAATCCTGAGGACGTGACTGTTGAGGGCGACGAGTTCGGCATCGACGGCCTCGCCGTTCAGATCAACGGACGGATCGTCACCGACCCGGATGAGATCGACGGCCTAGCAGAGCAGAACGGCTACCTCGAGGTCGTTTTCTTCTTCGTCCAGGCAAAGACCTCAGAGAAGTTCTCGACAAGCGCGGTCGAGTTGATGGGGAGGGCGATTAAGGATTTCTTCGCAGATGAGGCGAACCTGCCGCAAACAGACTTCGTTAAGCGCTCCCGGGAGATCAAGGACGAGGTGTACCGTCGGGCTAAGTTCTTTAAGCGGGGAAACCCGGCCCTGATCGCCTCGTATGTGACGACAGGCAAGTGGGACGATCAGACTGAGATATGTGCGGCAATCGAGGGCGTGAGCGCTGAGCTTGATTCGACGCGCCTGTTCGACTCCGTTGTAGTCGAACCGGTCGATGCGAGTCGTCTGAACGACCTGTACCGACGAGCACATGATCCCGTCGAGACGACGTTCGAGTTCGCTCGCAAGGCAACCATGCCAGCCGGAATTCCAGGGATCGAGTCAGCTTACGTGGGGGTCGTCGAAGGTACTCAGTTTCTGCGTTTGATCGAGGATGGTGACGGGCGTCTGCGAAGCTCTCTTTTCGAGGACAACGTGCGAGATTTCCAGGGGATCGACAACGCCGTCAACGCGCAGATGGCGGACACCGTCGAAGGTGCTGATCGAGGTAGATTCCCGGTTCTCAATAACGGCGTTACTGTCATTGCTCGCGAGGTCCAGACGGTCGGAGACAGCGTGATCGTGCGCGACTACCAGATCGTCAACGGATGCCAGACCGCAAACGTCGTTCACGCGCATCGCGACCGTGCCTTGGGCGAGGAGTTCTGGGTCCCGTTGAAGGTCGTAGCGACCGACGACGACGATCTGATTACGGAGATCGTCACAGCCACCAATAGTCAGACCGCAGTGCGCCCGGAAGAGCTGAGTTCGCGCTCGCGATTCGAGCGGGCACTGGAGCAGTATTTCGAGGCGGTGAGCAAGAATAGCGAGGACAAGGGTCTCCGGTATGAGCGGCGCTCTCGTCAGTACGTGCGCGATGCCGCAGTCGTCGCGGCACGCGTTATCCCCCGACGTATTCTGGTTCGATCGTATGTATCGTTTTGCTTGGATCAACCGCACCGCGCGACCGGCTACGTAACGACACTCCTGAAGCAAATGGGGTCTGATCACTTCGTGGAGGGACACCGGCCAGAGCCCTACTACACGAGCGCCCACGCCTACTATCGCCTCGGCAACCTGTTCAACAGTGGCCGGATCGACGGCAAGTATCGCCCAGCATGGTGGTATCTGCTTATGGCGTTCCGTCACCTGGCGCTCGACGGAGAGCCGCTGGCGGCAGCAAATTCACCGAAGGTCGCGAAGCAAATGGACGGGATCAACAAGACGCTTAACGACGACTCGAAAGCAGTTGCTGCGTTTGAGCAAGCCGTCGCATTGTTCGACTCCGTTCTGGGCGACAGTCTCGATCGCGATGTTCTTCGTGGGGAACGGCCCGCTGAACGGCTGCGTGACGCACTAGATCACGCCACGTTGGCCGCTTAGGGATTGAGGTCCGACGGTGGCTCTGAGCACCAACGAATTATGATTGCTGCGCAGAACGTATTAGGTCTCGTCCACCGCCATCACCGCCCACGGCATCTGGCCGGGGTTCTCGCCCATGATCATTTTGTCGACAATCCCCTCAGCGTGTTGGCGCCGCGCTGAGGATCTCGCGCGTTCGACGGAGTAGCCGGGTCGCAGCTCCTGCGAGATGGCGTAGACGCGCTCTTGCAGGTGGGGCGGCACCAGGAACGGCGGCGCCGTCCCAGGCTGGCTGTACCACTCGGACACGGCCTGGGCCTTGAGGGCCACGTTGATGCTGCGCGCCTGCGCGTACGTGCCCTGCACCGTCGGTTCAGTCGGATTCTCGTCCCAGGACATCACTAGGGCGTGGTGAGGGTCGAGCGTGAATCGGCCTTCGAACGTGGCAGCCAAGCCCGTAGGAAACTGCGCGCTGGCCGGCGTGATCGGAACCGGGATGGGGGGCAGGAGCACGACGGGCTGATCGCTGGTGATCAACGGCTCCTCAAACTCGACCAGGCTCCAGTGCATGCTCGCGAGGTAGCTGCCAATGTATCGGGCCTGTCTTGTCAGCGTGTGGGCATGGATGTCGTCGCCCCGCAGCAGCTCGGCATACACCTCGACTTCTTCGGGGCTGAGTCCGAGTTCAGTCGCATTCTCCGTCAGGATCTCTTCGTCTGCGCGCGCCCCCATCTGCCGAATGAGACCGCCGTATGCAGGCGTCCGCACGACGTGGATCGCCATGAAGATGCCCAGCGCTCCACGGTCATCGCCACGAAGAGGCCATAGGGAGCCGAGGTCGGAAAGCACATCAAGCGCGCGATCCTCCTCCTTGCCCAGCCACGCCTCCATCTTGGCGGCCACGTCAGGCGAGCCCCAGTAGTCGAGCTGGAAGGCGACCCCCCGCGCACCCTTCCTCGTGGTGGCACTGCCGCGATGGATGTCGATTCTCTTGTTGAGCGCGAACCGGCGCAGGTAGCCCGCCGTGACCGTGTGATGCTTGCGGGGGGTGTTTGACGGCACGCGGTGTTAAGGCTAGTAGTTGCCGGCAGCGACGACAGCTAGCTGTGCTCTCGACTCGCTAAACACTTGGGACCCGGACGGGGGCGATTTTCCATGGCATCGCTCGGCGCGAGCGCCCGGACGTGGCCGGCAGCGCTCAAGCCGTGAGGACCTGGGCGTTGAGGGGCACGACGCCGGACGGGGTCGGGCGTCTTGCGCACAGCATGAGGCAGTCGGGTGCAGGCTCCGTCGCTCGACTACGCGGAGCTGGCCGGTAGGTCCGTGGAGCGAGACGGCCTGCGCCTTCCCGGCCTTACGAGGACCGTCAGTCGGGTCTTGGAGAGATCGGGGCCAGAGCGGTAAGACTTCCGTAGGTCGTCGGCCCGACTCGCTAACCGTCGATCAGCTTGGCGAGATCGCTCAGTTGTGCTCCGTAGGCACGCAGTAGCGAGCGAAGGGTCGTCCACGATACCCCCCGGCTCGCCCGCTCGATTTCGCTGACAAATTGAGAACGGACGCCTGCAGCTTCGCCTGCTTCGACCTGCGTCATTCCGGCCGTCTCGCGAAGTTGGCGTAGCGCCTCGCCGAGCTGGCGTGCGTCATCTGGATTTCGTCTCGCCGGCACCACGCGGAACGCTATCGCGTTGACTGTCCCGTACTCTCGCTCGCCCCTCGGCGTGGCGCCAACGTGTTTAGATCCAGTCCATCCAGCAATTCAGAGGGAGTAGTCCTAAGACCGCGGGCGAGTTGGCAGATCATCTCCAGGCGAATATCCCGCGCGCCACGCTCAATCATGCTGATTTCGGTGCGGTGGTAGTGCATCGACTCCGCGAACGCTTTCTGGCTAAGCCCCAATGCCTTGCGACGCTCCTTGATCAGACGCCCGAACGCGACCGCAGATTCCATTTAGGTGCGCGACGAACTGCCCAGGGCTGGCGTGCAGGCCAAATCCCTAAACGTGCAGAAGCCCGAGCTGGTCAAGACGCTTCGCGGGCTCGGATGCGTCTACCGTGTCGCTCGCGATGACGACCACGCCCGCGGCCTCCAAGCTCACGAGCGCACCCGCGACCCGTTGCTCCGAAAAGTGCGGGCGAAGCAGATCGAACAGCTCATCACGGCGCAGCGGCTCGGTTCGAGCGAGCACTTCGTAGACGATGCTCCTCTCCGCCTCGGAGTCGTAAGTACGATCTCCCGCTATGACAAACCTCACTTTCCAGGTCTGCTCGGCCTGATCCGGCGCTGTCCGCCGGCAGGCTGAACGTTGGCGTCCGTTTTGCCCGTCGGAATCGTACCGGACTAATGCTCTGAGCACTACTCCGACTCCTCGGCGCGCTTCGCCTTCCCGTAGAAGCTGGGATGCGCGCTACGCGGCCCGCGCGGCGCTCCCGAGGCAGTTATCCGCACGGCCTGCCAGCGCTATGGATGCCTACGGGAGCGCTAAAACCTAACCGACGCGCTAGAGCCCAGAGACTCGCCCGTCCGCCAAGCCTACGAGCTAAGCCTCGACGCGCTTCCGCAGGATCACAAGGAACTCTCCCACGCTCTCCTGCAAAAGAACCAGGGAAAAGGGTAGATCCATCGCCGCCAAGAACGCCGCGAACGTCAGCGGCACCCAGACGTGAAAGTGAGGCCGCATGCCTTCGGCTTCCATTTCGTCCGCGCGGGCCGATATCTCCGCCCCCTGACGGCTCTCGATGATGTGAGCGCATTCCTCAAAGTGCTCGCGCCGCGAGCTTTGCGGGCCGACTTCGTGGTCGCGTAGCAGATGCTCCACCGTGGTCAGAGGCCGGGCCGCATCGAAGGTGCTCCGCGCATCGGGCAAGGTGAGGTAAAGCACGCCTTCCGGCTTCAGTACCCGTAGCTGATGATGTAGCGCGCTGATCGGGTCCTCAACATGCTCCAGCATGTGATTCGCGACGACAAAGTCCAGGGACCCGTCAGCGAACTGCGCTAGCCGTGTCCCGTCGTCGACGACGTCTGGTCTAACGAGTGGGCGGCCTTCGGCCAGTGTCTGGCTATGAGCCTCTTCGAGAGCCGAGGGATCAAGGTAGTCGACGTACCGCACTTGGGCCGCGCGGGGGAGGCGAAGCGGAAAGTCCAGAGCCCCTATCTCGATGCCTTCGCCACTGATGTATCTGAGCGCGACGTCCTCGCGAACGGTCTTGCGATCCATGCCACGCGAGAGCACGGAATCTCGCCGGGAGCGCCTCACGCGCCACACAACGTGTCGTATCCGCATAACCGCTGCAGACAATGTCACTGCACAACCCCGCATGTAGCCGAAGCTGCGGGGCCACGCGAACAGATATCGCCTGCAAACTCCATGTTTTAGGACCGTACCACACCCGCGCGACGCCCGTTCGGCACCGCGCAGAGTCATAAACGCGAGTCCATATCTCCGATTCGTCTCTGTTAGTAGTACCGGCCGCATCCGGCGAAAGGCAGTAGGCAATCGCGCGGTGCACAACCGGAAACTGCGACTCGGGGGTTCGGCCGTGCTCATGAAGTTTCGCTGGCTTTGCATCGTCACTTGCTGCACAGTCGCCCTCGGCGCCAGCGCATCAGTGGCCTCGGCAGCTGGAAATTTTCAGTGGTACTGGTTTAACGGCGGCACCCAAAACTGCTGGCAGACGGGCCAACTCGGCTCGCCAGCTTCCGGATGTGACAACCTCAGCGAACACTTCCTTGAAGTGCCCGGTCGACTGCTCAATGGCGGGATCGGCCAGAACGTGGAACTGAATCCAAGCGGCGACTACTGCAGCTACTACGGCCTCAGCGATACCCCGAATAAACAAGACTCGGTGTACGAAGGCGGCTTCACCGGTCTTGGGACGCCGCTTCCATATGGCGGCTATCAGGAGTGGGACGGCCACGGCAATGTTTGCCAAGCGTGGGAACAGTTCATGGGCCACGGACTGCGTCGGTCCTACTGCAGCACCACGACCTGCGGGATGCATCACTACGTCTCGCTCCACGAACAGGGCTACTCAGATCGGCCTTGGAGCACCGTCTTCAGCAATCCCGAATTCGTGATCTCGGCGCAGGCGATCGCGCAAACCATCACGCCGAGCAGCACCGCTGGATGGGGCTATCTATGCCCCGTCTTTCAAGATGCTCAGCCGCCCCACGACATCTTGGAGTATTGCCTTCAGGAGTGGCGGGGCGCCGGCAACTCGAAAGACTGGGAAAGTGAGGGCGTCGCGACGTGTGCCTATGGCCCTGCAAGCAACGCCATAGACACGGTCATCACTCTCTTCTGGCCAACGACGACACTGGCCACAAACCTTGGCGCCACAACAGGCGTCGACCCGTCGGGGTGGAAGACGTATTCGGCCAAGATCACCGAAGCCAATCTGAAAACCGCGATCGAACTTGATCGTCGGCCGTTCAAACAGAAACCGGGCGGAAACGGAGAAGCCAGCCCGGAACACGGCTACGGCTGTGGCCGTGCAAGTGAACTCTCGACGAGTCCTGCCGAATACGCCCTGATCGGGATAGAGCAGGGCGCAGAGGGGTGGAGCTTTGAAAAGCTCGGCGTGGCTGGCGGCAGTATTTACGCCCACACCGAATACACGCCGCGTGCACCCGAAGCGACGACATCGGGTTCGTCCAACGTGCAAGAAGAACAGGTCACACTTAACGGGACCGTCAATCCGCGCGGTACCGACACTCACTACTACTTTCAGTACGGCGAGACGACCTCCTACGGCTCGGCTACGAGCGAAGCCGACGCGGGCTCGGGCTTGAGCGGGCGAGCTGTAAGCGCCACGATCAGCGAACTACAACCGGGCGACACCTACCACTACCGTCTTGTGGCTGTCAACAACGTCGGTCAGACCGTATACGGTACCGATCAGAGCGCGACGGCGACCTCGAAACCAGCGACGATTTTCGACGCGGCCGGTGGACTGTGGGTACTCACGGAGGGGCCGAACAACTCCTTGAACCTGACCGTCAAGTCCACGAATGGAACGTGGAGCGGTCCTTATCAGGTCGAGGGTCCCGGCACCACCTACTCGGAGCCCTCCATCGCGTTTGACTCGGCCGGTGCCCTTTGGGTTCTCGCCGAGGGCCCGAACCACTCCATGAACCTGACGGTGAAGTCCTCGACCGGCACATGGAGTGGCCCCTACCAGGTGGAGGGATCGGGTACGACCTACTCAGCTCCCACCATCCGTTTCGACTCGGCCGGTGTCCTCTGGGCCGCTGCGCAGGGTCCGAACAACTCGATGTACCTGACGGTGAAGTCCTCGACCGGCACGTGGAGTGGCCCCTACCAGGTCGAGGGATCGGGCACGACCTACTCTGCTCCCGCGGAGCTGTTCGACTCGGCAGGTGTGCTGTGGGTTCTCGCCGAGGGCCCCAACAAGTCGATGTCCCTGACCGTCAAGCAAGGGGCGGCAGGGAACGGTGCTTGGAGCGGCCCTTACCAGGTCGAGGGATCGAGCACCACCTACTCGGCCTCCAACGAGGCCTTCGACTCTGGAGGCACGCTCTGGGTTCTCGCCGAGGGGCCCAGCAAGTCGATGTACCTGACGCTGAAGTCTGGGTCCAACGGAAGCTGGTACGGCCCATACCAAGTCGAGGGTTCGGGTACGACGGCTTCGCCTTCTCCCGAGGCCTTCGATTCGGCTGGGAACCTGTGGGCACTGGCGCAGAATCCGAGCAATGGCCTTTCCCTGACGCTGAAGCAAAGTTCTACTGGTAGCTGGCTCGGGCCATACCAAGAGGGCCCGTCTGGGTCGACCTACTCGGCGCCGTCGGAGCTATTCGACTCAGCTGGGACGCTTTGGGCGCTTTACGTCGGGCCCAGCAATTCGCTGAACATGACGCTCAAGTCGGGCACCAATGGCGAATGGCTCGGCCCTTACCAGGTAGGCGGCTCTGGCACGGCGTTCAGCAAAGTAAAGCGAGGTGTACGCCATGAACACGTCCAGCACCTGCAGCTGCAAAGCGTGTCTGCCGCGAGGCGAGCCCTGGAGGGAATCAAGGCCGCGCCGCACGGTATAGCCGCTCGCGCCTCTGGGCGGGTCGTACCCCCAATATTGCCACCGCGCCTGATGGGCCCGGTGCCGGGGATGAGGTAGCAGTGGCGGCCGAACCACTTCCACCGCCCGCGCTTCCGTGGACCGAGCGTCGACTCGGGTGGGCTTCTCCCGATACGAGAAGACGACTCCTTCTCGCTTCGGAGTCGATTCCGAGACTGCCGGACCTTCGCTCGGTGAGAAGCTACGTTCACGGACTGCGCATCCACCGCGCGCTGTTCGACGAGGACTACACGATGCTCTACCCAGTCCGCGGTCGGACCCTCTATCGCCTTGCGCGGCACGCCGACCGCGATGCGCTGGATGGCGCGTTGGTGGACTGCGGCACCTACAACGGTGGCTCGACTGCGCTGATGTCCGCCGGCGCCCCCGGACGCGCGATATGGGCATTTGACTCGTTCGAGGGGCTGCCCGCTCCATCGCTCCGCGACACCAACGACCCGACTCTCGATCTCGAGCAGGCCGCTGAGTTCTTCCGGGACCAGTGCGTCGGTAGTGAGGACCGGCTGCGAGAGGCTGTAAGACGCTTCGGCTCACCCGACCACCTGCACGTGCGCAAGGGATGGTTCGACGTGACGCTGCCGACAGCTCGGCCACAGATCGGCCCGATTGCTCTGCTTCACGTAGACGGCGACTGGTACGACTCGATCTACTGCGTGCTGGAGAACCTGTACGAGCAGGTCGTCGCCGGGGGCGTCATCGTCATTGACGACTATGCGGGTGTACCGAGCGCGGGACGCGCTACGGATGACTTCAAGCGCATGGTTGATGATCGGACGCCGATGATCCGCATCGACCAATGCAGCTCGTATTGGCGAAAGCCCTAGACCTCGTCGTGCTCACTTGCCGCCGAGGCTGAACGACGACCTAGCCACGACATGATGCGCGAAGTCTCAGTCTGCGGATATCCAGTAGACGTATAGATGTCGCGCCCAGTCGCGCCCTGAGAACCCGCAGATATGCAGGGGAAAGCTGGTTGCGGCGCGGACTCGCGCGGGAACCGAAGCGGTACCTAGTACGGAACCGCAAGCGGAACCTCATACGGAACCGCAAACGGTGCTCGCGAGCCGCGCGCGATCACCTTGGGCGAGACGGTGTCCGTCACTTGGCGCTGCTGGCTCGGTTGGACAGGAGATGACCGATCTGAGGCACGTCCGGACTTCGACCCACGGCATGACGTTGGGCGTGTCCGCCCCCGTTGACTCGTCGGGGCGTCGCAGTCGCCTACGCGCGACGCCGCTGAAATCTGTTGGTCGTTTCCGGCCCTTGGCGGGCATTAACGGTATGAGGACGGACGCCCGCCAACGCGCCGCAAGATCACTAAGGCGATCCGCCCGCGGCACCGCCCATGCTGCACCTAAGGTCGAGCCGGAGGCATGGAGGCCGATGCCGCAAGAGGCCCGCGACCGACTGGAGCGCGCGCTATGCGGTGTCCTTGAGCGTCGCCACCCAGGCTTGCGGTTCGCCATGAAACGCGAGCTCGACGCGGCCGCGGAGCGGCCCGCGCCCTCGGGTGACACGAACCGTCTGAAAGACGCTCTGTAGTACGCCAGTCAGCTCCTCGGGCGAGAGGCCGTCCAGCAGCTCGACGGGCGGGACCACGACCTGCGTTGTGCGCATCGCGTCGACGTGCTCCCGGTAGGTCAGGCGCGCGGCCTCGGCGCGCTCGGTACGAGTCCGCAGCGCGGCGGCCCACGCTGTCTCGCCGAGCAGCTCGGCCGCGGTGGGATCGGAGGCGAAGCGCTCGACCTCCCGCTCGGCGGCGTCAAGCTCGCTCTGGACCTCCTCGATCGTCCCGTCCGTGTCGGCGACGCTGGCGGCCACATGGGATAGGCCGTCTTGCTCGTATGCCAGCTTGATTCGTTCCACGAGGTATCCCTCGAGCAGATCCGCAAGAACGTTCGCAGGCGCGAGGCAATGCGTTCCGTTCCAGCTCTTTAGCGAAGCGCGGCAGCGGTAGGCGCGTCGTCCATTGCCCTCTTTGTCCCTACCGGCTCGTGCGCCAACCAAGACCTCACCGCAGCCAGCGCAGGTGGCAAAGCCACTAAGCGGAAACACAGCGGCGGCGCGTCGCTTTGGTCGCTCCTCGCCAGGGTGGGCCCGCTCGAAGGTGGCGCGATCCACTAGCGCAGGATGGGAGTCGCGCACCAGCCGGTCGCCGTAGTGCGTCTCACCGAGGTAGGTGCGATTGCGCAGCAGTCGACGCACGGTGAACGCGGTCCACGTTCGGTGGTCAGCGGTTCGCTTGCGGTGGACGCCAAGCCGGGCGGGGGAGGGGTCTGCCGGTGACTTCTTCCGTAGATGGTCGAGCGCGGCGTCTACACCCTCGCGAGCCGCGAGCTTGAACGCTTGCGTGACGACGCGCGCCCATTTGGGATGTGGCACGAGCAGCCCGTCCTCGGTGCGTGCGTAGCCGAACGGCGTCGGTCCCATGCGTGCGCCGCGATCGAGCGCGCGGGTCTTGGCGTGCTCCCACGCTTCGCTCATCCGACGACGTTCCATCCGGCCAAGCGCCAGCATGATCGTCATGCCGAACTCGCCGAAGGGCGTCGTAGGATCGAGGCCGAGATCGAGCGCGGCTATTGACCCGCCGGCATCTGTGATCTCCTCGACAAGCCGTAGCGCATCGACCACACCGAGGCGACTAAGACGGTCGAGTTTGGAGACGATCACGCCGTCCGTTTCGCCAGCCTTGATTCGCGCCAGAAGGGTTTCCAGGCCGGGGCGGTCCAGCTTGCCTCCCGACTGGTCGAGGTCTTCGTGGATCTTCAGTATCTCGACGCCCCGCGACGCGGCCCATGCTGCGCCCTGCTCGCGCTGCAGGTCGGGGGAGATGAAGCTCTCGCCTTCGCGTCCTCCGACACGGCTGACCCGCACGTACTGATCCATGCGGCTAGGCTTGGCAGGACTTTTAGCCACACGACAAGGATATCAGGAATACGTGCTCGGCACAAATCAATTCAAGAACGGCAACCACATCGAAGTCGACGGGACGATCTTCAAGATCCTCGAGTTCCAGCACGTGAAGCCGGGCAAGGGCGGAGCGTTCGTGCGCACGAAGCTGCGCCGGGCCTCGGACGGCAACGTGATCGACCGCACGTTCAGGGCGGGGGAGAAGTTCCGCGAGGTGCGCACGGAGGCGCGAAAGATGCAGTTCCTCTATGCCGACGGCACGGATGCGCACATGATGGACACGCAGTCCTTCGACCAGATCGCGGTGCCCGAAACGGCGATCGCGGAGGGGCTGCGCTGGACGCCGCCGAGCACCGAGGTCGACGTACTGTTCATCGACGGCCAGCCGTCGGATCTGCAGCTGCCGAGCACGATCGACCTCGAGGTCACGCAGGCCGACCCGGGCGTACGCGGCGACACTGCCTCGGGCGGCGGGACCAAGCCGGCGACGCTCGAGACGGGCGCCGTGATCCAGGTGCCGCTGTTCGTCGAGCCGGGCCAGCGCATCCGCGTCGACACGCGCTCGGGCGAATACGTGGCGCGCGCCTAGCGATGCGGCGCTCCGAGCAGCGCAGGGCGGCGGTGGTGGCGCTCTACCAGCACGACCTCACGGGCCGCCCGCTGGCTGAGACGTTCGCCTCGAAGGACTCGATGTTCGTGCGTGCGCTGGCGCACGCGGCAGCCGACCGCGCGCCGGAGCTCGACGAGGTGATCGACCGCCACTCACACGGTTGGGCGGTTCAGCGGATCCAGCCGCTGGAGCGCAGCATCATGCGCGTGGCGCTGATCGAGATGCTGCACCCCGACGCGGTCCCCGGGGAGGAGCCGATCCCGCCGGAGGGGGCGATCGAGGAGGCCGTGGAGAGCGCGAAGACGTTCTGCGGCGCGGAGGCGCCGGCGTTCGTCAACGGCGTGCTCGCGGCAGTCCTCCGCGACGTGCGCGAGAATGCTGCGATCTGATGAGCGGCGCGAGCACAGAGCATCTCGACGACCTGATCGCCCGCCTGGAGCGCGCGGCCGAGCAGTTGCGATCTGGCGAGCTCTCCCAGGATGCGGCGGCGACGATGGTCGAGGACTGCGCGACGCTCGCCACGCAGGCGGCGTCGGAGCTCGAGGAGCTCACACGCGCCGAGGTCCAGGCTCCGCCGCCCGGTCAGGACACCCTGCTGTAGGGGTGTCCTGCCGCTCGTGAGCGCCACCTACCCGGAGAACCTGCGCGAGGACGTCGAGCGCTACCTCGCCGAGCTGCGCTTCTCCGAAGAGGCGCTGACGTCGGGCCTCGAGGAGGCGATGCGCTACTCGCTGCTGGGCGGCGGCAAGCGGATCCGCCCGGTGCTTGCGCTGGCGACGGCGCGCGCGGTCGGGATGGAGCCGCAGGAGGTGATGCCGCTTGCGGCGGCGCTCGAGCTGGTGCACACGTACTCGCTGATCCACGACGACCTGCCGGCGATGGACGACGACGCGCTGCGCCGCGGCCAGCCGACCTGCCACGTCAAGTTCGGCGAGGGCGTGGCGATCCTGGCGGGCGACGGCCTCTACGCGGAGGCCTTCCATCACCTGCTCACCCATCAGCGCTCGGCGCCCGAGCGGGTGTTGCTCGCGGCGGCCGAGCTGGCGGCGGCGACGGGCGTGAACGGCATGGTCGGCGGGCAGTACGTCGACGTCGAGGCGGGCACATCCGCCGGAGGTGCCTCCCTACGGCGCCTGCACGAGCTGAAGACCGGACGGCTGATCGGTGCCTCCGTGCTGTGCGTACTACTGTTGGGAGGGGTCGCGGATGGACCTGCGGCCGTTCCCCTTCGTCTCTTTGCCTCGGAGCTCGGCGTGTTGTTTCAGATCGTGGACGACATACTCGACGTGACGGGCACGGACGACGCCCTTGGAAAGCCGCGAGGCAGCGATGAGCGTCATGGCAAGCAGACATACGTGAGCGAGTTCGGGATCGACCGCGCCAAAGAACTGGCGGCCGAATCGCATGCCACGGCGGTGCGAGCGCTGAGCGAAGCGGCTGAGCGCACTCCCGCGGCGGCCGCCGTCGTGGGCGCCGGTGCGCGGCGCGATCCGCATGGCGAGCAGGCGACGGACGAGCTTGAACGGATCGCCGACTTCATCTACACGCGAAGCTCATGAGCCGAAAGCAAAAGCCCGCAAGCGAGGTAAGGCTGCTCGACCGGATCGAGGGCCCGCAGGATCTGCGCGGACTCTCCGAGCAGGAGCTGCAGGCGCTCGCGCAGGAGGTGCGCACGCACATCATCGACACGGTCGGTGAGATCGGCGGGCACTTCGGCGCGAACCTCGGCACGTGCGAGCTCGCGGTGGCGCTGCACTCGGTGTTGGACTCGCCGACGGACAAGATCCTCTGGGACGTCGGCCACCAGGCCTACCCGCACAAGGTCCTCACCGGCCGCCGCGATCGGCTGGCGACGATCCGCCAGTACGACGGGCTCGCGCCGTTCTGCTCGCGCGAGGAGTCAGAGCACGACATCATGGGCGCGGGGCACGCGTCCACGTCGATCGGCTACGCGGTGGGCATCAAGGAGGGCATGCGCCACCTGAAGGGCGAGGCCGATGGAAAGGTCGTCGCGGTGATCGGCGACGGCGCTATGACCGGCGGCGTGGCGTTCGAGGCGATCGGCCAGGCCGGCGGCCTGGGCACGCCGATGGTGGTCGTGCTCAACGACAACGGCATGTCGATCGCGCCGAACGTGGGAGCGCTCTCGCGCTACTTCAACCGGGTGCGCCTGAACCCGAAGCTGTGGCACGCGAGGGCGGGCGTCGAGGGCGGCCTCGCGCGCCTGCCCGGCGGCATCGGCTCGGCCTTCGAGCGGCTCGGACCCCAGCTGAAGGAGTCGATCAAGGCGTTCTGGGCGCCGGGTTTGTGGTGGGAGGAGCTCGACTGGGCCTACATGGGCGTGATCGACGGGCACGACGTGCACGCACTGCGCGAGGCGCTGAAGGAGGCGCTGGCGGCCGAACGCCCGGTCGTCGTGCACATCGCGACGGTCAAGGGCAAGGGCTTCGCGCCGGCCGAGGACGGCGGTCTCGAGGGCATGGAGCAGTGGCACGCGGCGAAGCCGAAGTCGATCACCAACGGGCTCCCGACGGTTCCCTCGGCACGTTCGAACAGGATGACCTCGAAGGCCGCGAAGAGCCCTGCGCCGCAGTACACGCAGGTCTTCGGCGAGGCCCTCGTGCGCGAGTGCGAACGCGACCAGCGCGTGATCGGGATCACGGCGGCGATGAACTCGGGAACGGGGCTGAGCATCCTGCAGAAGGCGATGCCCGAGCGCTACTTCGACGTGGGCATCGCAGAGCAGCAGGCGATTCTGTTCGCATCGGGCCTGGCGCTCGAGGGCGCAAAGCCGGTGGCGGCGATCTACTCGACCTTCCTGCAGCGGGCCTACGACCAGATCGTGCACGACGTGTGCCTGCAGAAGCTGAACGTCGTCTTCGCGATGGACCGTGCCGGCCTTGTCGGCGACGACGGCCCGACCCACCACGGAGCGTTCGACATCGCCTACCTGCGCTGCCTGCCGAACATCGTGCTGATGGCCCCGCGCGACGAGGCGATGCTCGTGCACATGCTGCGCACGGCGCTGCTGTTCGACGGCCCGATCGCGCTGCGCTACCCGCGCGGCGAGGGCACGGGCGTGGCACTGCCCCAGGAGCCGCACCCGATCGCGATCGGCACGGGCGAGATCCTGCGCGAGGGCGGCGCGAGCGAGGCCGCCGGCCGTCGCGTGGCGCTGATCGGCTACGGCAGCGGCGTCGGCAAGGCGCTGGCGGCCGCCGAGGAGCTCGCGGCCGGCTCGGACCTCTCTGCAACGGTCGTCGACGCGCGCTTTGCAAAGCCGATCGACGCGGGTCTGATGGCCCAGCTCGCGGCCGAGCACGACCTGCTCGTGACGGTCGAGGAGGGCGTCCTCGCAGGAGGCTTCGGCTCGGCCGTGTGGGAGACCCTGAACGAGGCGGGCGCGACGCCGCGCATCCTGCGAGTGGGCCTGCCCGACCGCTACGTGACGCACGGCAAGCCGGCGCTGCTGCACGAGGAGATCGGCTTCACGCCGGAGCGGATCGCCGAACGGGTCGTCGCGGCGATCTCCGATCGCCAGTCGGCGATCGTCGGCGCCTGACGAGGCTGCTCTCGACGGACGCCGGCTGGGCCCGGGGCTTAAATGAAACGGCCCGCTGGGGAGGCGGGCCGTTTCGAGGGAGGAGGGATGCTGCAGTGCTGCGGGGTACGCTCAACATGATGCGACCTGCACGGTGCACTCTGTGTGATCTTGCGCACAGATGGTCAGCCACTGTAGAAACGCACTAGGGAAACAGCGTGGCCAGCCTCTTGAGACACAAGGACATGTACTCCGAGAAATAGCGGATGTCCCGCAGGCTGACCATGAACTCACCTGCGCCGAGCGCTATGTCCGGGGCGAGGTCGCCCTCCACGTCCACCTTGGCCTGTGCGTTGGCCGAGTCGAAGCGAATCCCCATCACGTTTGTGCCGTCTTCCAGTGTCTGATTCCTCGGGACGATGAACCGTCCGATCGTTTTTCGGGAGGGGTCGCTCCGCGACGGGTTGAGCACCCAGTGGATGTCTTGGAGTCGGACGCTCCCCCAACGTGGCGCGAGCACCCGGTGCTTGTCGGTGTCCGCGGCTGCCTTCAGCAGCGCCAGCGGATGCTCGGAGCCGACGAGCGCGCCAAATCGCTTGTACGGCTGCAACTCGTTGAGGACTGCGATCGCCGCCTTGCTTACGTGGCGATGCTGGATGACTGGTTCTTTGAGGAAGCGCTTCGGCGTCAGAGCAACGGGGAACTGAACCTCTCGTTTGATGGCTTCGACCTTGCTGCGCCCGCGCTTGCGGGCCGCAAGCTGCCAGATAGCGTGATTGAGCGCCGAGACGCACTCGTACGCGAACTCTCCGAAGACGACGCTCAAGGCAAGCGGGGGCTCCTCGATGATCCATGCCTTTGCGATGTGCCAGTCCGACTCGACGTCGTACTCGACGGTGATTCGATAGGGGTCACGTTCGACGAAGGCGAGGGCATCCGCCTCCAATCGCTCAACGTGTTCCCGCGCTCGCTCCAGCTTGGCCTCGACACCGGCAAGCGGTCGCTCGTGTGCGGCCATGCGTTGGAGCCTAGCCCGTCCTGAATCTTTCCGTCAAGACGCTTGACACCATCCGAAGTGTCAAGTATATTGACAGCATGGCCGCAGGAAATCGACACGATCCGACCCGCACGGCTTGCTCGGACTCGACGTTCTCGCTCATGGAGTTCATGCGCGAGTACCCCGACGATGCCGCCTGCCTGGAGCACCTGTGGCGCTCGCGCTTCTCACCCGACGGCGAGCACGCTGAGTGCCCCAAGTGCGAGCGCGAGCGGGTGTTCAAGCGCTATGCGACAGCGCAGGGTCGCCAGTCGTGGACCTGCACCGGCTGCGGGCACCACGTACACCCGACGGCCGGGACGATCTTCGCCAAGTCCTCCACGTCGCTACACCTGTGGTTCTACGCCATGTACATGATGGCTAGCACTCGCTGTGGCCTGTCGGCCAAGCAGCTAGAGCGCGAGATAGGCGTCTCATACCGCACGGCCTGGAGGATGCTCAACCTGATCCGCAACGAGCTGATGGCTGACGACGGGGAGCCGCTGAGAGGCGACGTGGAGGCCGATGAGACCTCCGTAGACGGCAAGCCGCGCAAACCCCACGGCAAGCACCCGCAGATCGCCATAGGCCCGCCTGTGAACCGTCGCTCGGAGGCGATGAAACTGCGCGAACGTAGTAGAGCGACCGTGTTCGCTGCCGTGGAACGCGGCGGGCGCGTGAAGGCCACGGTCCTTCCCTCGCGCAGAGGGCCGGCGCTGAAAGCGAAGCTGATCGAGTGGGTCGAACCGGAGTCGATCATCGTCACCGACGAGTGGGGCGCATACAACGGTCTGGACCGCCATTTCCTCGCCCATAGTCGGATCAATCACTCGGCGGGGATGTATGTCGAAGGCGACACCTATACGAACACGATCGAGGGCTTCTTCGGCCACCTGAAGCCCGCGATCCGTGGCACCTACCGCAAGGTGTCCCACCACTGGCTACAGGGCTATCTGAACGAGTTCGTATGGCGCAGGAATGCCCGCTACTCGCCGTCCTCGATGTTCGAGACGCTGCTCGATGAGGCGACCGGATGAGCGAATCCGAGGCCGTCAAGGGCATCCGTCGCGCGGCCAAGCGCCGGGAGTACGCCGAGCACCTGCGCGTGGCTGCCACGAACGACCTGCGCGACTGCTGCCTACGGGCGCAGTCTGAGGGCGTGCCTATCGCTCAGATCGCTCGGGAGGCTCGTCTGTCTCGGCAGGGGGTTTACGACCTCTTGGCGGCGGCGCGACCTTCTTGACCAAGCGCTCGAACGCCTCGCGCGTCGGGACCGGGATGCGGTGGCCCGCTGGCGTGGTCTGTTTCGGTCCGTCGGACTCCTCCGCCATGCGTGCAGGCTAGCGCGGCTCGACTGGGGCGCGACTCAAGAGATCGACCTTAGTCTGCGCAGACAGGTGTTTGCGAAGCTCATCCGGCGTCCAATTTGCAAGGACATTGTCAATGCCTTGCCGTGAAATTCGGAGGCGATCGGCAAGATCGTTCATCGCTGCCGCGCTCGGCGTCTTTCGGTGCGTATCGACCTGGACCGTCACGGCAACAGGATGACCGTCGGCAGACGTCACCTTGACGCGAAACAGGACGCCATGGGTGACCTTCCGAGGGGACTCGCCTGTCAGACGGCGGACAGCCGCGCAGAGCCGCTTGCTGGAGTCCCGCGGTGTCGCCAATGTCCTGATCCAGAACCTCGCCGTCGGCTTCGAGGTCTACGTCGGCGTTTCTGTTGATCTTCCTGAACGGCCCTAACGAGCGGTAGGAACCGTCCGGAGAGCGTACGGAATGCCTCCTCCTCCTCAGGAGTAGCTTCCTTAGCTTCGACTAGCTCACCCAACATGATGCCGTAGTCGGCCAGACGGGCGATGAAGGTGTCCAGCGCGGCCTCAAAGTCCTCATCTTCTGCCATCACATCGAACTCCGTGCTGCGCAAGATGAAGGTGTTGCCTTCGCGCCAGCCAACTGCCTCGGATAGGACGTAGTCACGATGCGGGCCCGCTATAAAAACGTTCCCCTCGTCAGCGGAGTTCTCGCTGGTGGCTGTTGGAGGGCTTAGCGTCATCTTGTCGTCCATACCTGGGCACTCGACGTAGCCTGCATCTCGCTTCAGCGCAAGGCCCATCGGCCCGAACATCCGTCCGTTGCCCCTACATAGGCTTGCAAAACCGCACAAATCTATGCATTACCGATCATCGGACAGCATAGCTATCCAAAGCGCCCAGTTCCACTCAGACGGAGCTAGCTACAGCCCCGCCCGCCCAAGCAACTCGCTTGGCCGCATCCCGAGCGCGGCAGCCACCTTCGCCACAACATTGACGCTCGGGCTGAACTCGCCACGCTCTACCGCCCCGTAGTACCTGCTGCTGACCCCCGCGAGGGCGGCGAAGCCCTCTTGCGTATGTCCGCGCTCCCGCCGCGCCGAGCGCATCGCAGCGCCGAGCGCGACGTTGACGGCCGACTTCTCGCCTGCCATCAGGCCGTGATGTAGCCGAGCGCGTCGATGCGCTCCAGGGCGGGCGACTGCCTCACCGAGCGCGCCGTCAAAACCACTACCCCGACCGCCGCAAGGCTCGCAATGGCTTCATCCACGCGCTGCGCGCCAAGGTCGCTCAGTTCGTCGTGGATGCGCCCTCGTGTGCGGCCTCGCGCCTCGCCCGCCACCTGGAGGATCACAAGATGCTCTGCATGGCTGTCCAGCGGACAGCCGTCCTGCTTCGATGAGCCGTGCATGGGAGCTTCGCCTCCTGTGCCACGGCCCCGGGCAGTTAGCGCTGCGCCGGGGCCAACTTATGGATTTGGAGGGGCGAAGCTATGGCGCTCAGACGACGGACTCGATTGGGCCGTTCGGCTTATACAGCGGCTGACCATCTGTGATCTTGCGCACAGATCGAGATGAAGTCGTGACGGCCGATCATCCCGACGCGTACGAGTCCCATGTCGAGCTCGAGATAGCGGCCACCGCTGACAACGCGGAGGAGGCCGCGATCATGGGCGGTCTGCTCTCCGAAGCGGGAATTCGTTGGATGACCGCCCCGGAGGCGGCAGCTCAGGGGTGTTGCAGGCAATCGGTCGCACGTTCTACGTCAGGAAGGACGATCTGGATCGGGCGCAAGAGATCCTTCAAGACCTCCGTGGAAACCGACGCTGACGTGTGTGCAAGGGTTTTGTAGATGGGAAAGCAACGTCTCGATGCGCTGCTCGCCGAGCGGGGCCTGTTTCCCTCGCGCAGTCGCGCGGCTGCGTCGGTGATGGCGGGCGAGGTGCGCGTCGGCGTTGCCGAGCGCCGCGCGCAGAAGCCGGGCGAGCTGATCGACGATGGCGAGCAGCTGCACGTCGAGCAGGGCCCGGCGTACGTCTCACGTGGCGGCGTCAAGCTGGCCAACGCCCTCGACGCCACTGGGCTCGAGGTGGCCGGGCGCCGTGCACTCGACGTGGGCGCCTCGACGGGCGGCTTCACCGACTGCCTGCTGCAGCGGGGCGCGAGCGAGGTGATCGCGGTCGACGTGGGCTACGGCACGCTTGCGTGGAGCCTGCGCAACGATTCACGCGTGACTGTGCTGGAGCGCACGAATGCTCGGGCGCTGGAGCCGGCGATGCTGCCGTTCGTGCCGGACCTGGCCGTGATCGACGTCTCGTTCATCTCGCTGGAGAAGGTGCTCGGCGCCGTCTTGGGCTGTCTCGCGGCTGGCTATGACGCGCTCGCGATGATCAAGCCGCAGTTCGAGGTTGGTCGCGAGCGCGTCGGCAAGGGTGGCGTCGTGCGCGACGCCGAGACGCGCCGGGCGGCGCTGCTCGCGGTTGGCCGGGCGGCGCTGTCGCTCGGCGCCGGCGTGGTTTCCTACGCCTCCTCGGGCCTGCCCGGGCCGAAGGGCAACCGCGAGACGTTCCTGTGGCTGACCGATCCGGCAAACGCAAGCGACGGCCGCCGCGGCGAGATCCTCGACGAGGCGCGCGCGCCGGAGCTCGAGCGCCTGGCACGGGAGGTCGAGCCGTGAGGGAGTTCACCGTGCTCACCCACCGGCGTCCCGAGGAGACCACACCGGCCCTCAAGCGCTTGGCCGAGCTCGCCGCGCAGGCCGGCGTGACGTTGCGCCTGGACGAGCGCGAGACGCGCAGGCACGGGCTCACGGAGGGTCCCGGCCTCGAGCTCGACGCGCCGCTGAAGGAGGACGTCGAGCTGTGCATCGCGCTGGGCGGCGATGGCACGATCCTGCGTGCCCTGCGCCTCTACAGGGGCACCGACGTGCCCGTCTTCGCGATCAACTTCGGCGAGATCGGCTTCCTCGCGACGGTCGAGCCGGACGAGCTCGAGGAGGGGATGCGCCGTGCCCTGGACGGTGATTTCGAGCTGTTGCGCCTGCCGGCGATCGTGCTCGACGGGGACGGCCTGGGCTCGCCGGCCGAGGCGAGCGCGCGAGCAGCTGCCTCAGAACGCGCGCAGGACGTCGAACGGCCCGGCCTGTCCGGCCAGGCGGCGGTCAACGATGTGGCGATCCACCGCAAGGTCGGCGAGCGCGTGGCCGAGCTCGCCTACGAGATCGAGGGCGAGGAAGTCGGCAGCGTGCGCTGCGACGGGCTCGTCGTCGCCACCCCTGCAGGGTCGACCGGCTACAACCTCGCCAATGGCGGCCCTGTGATGGCGTGGGGCGTCGAAGGCTTCGTCGTCTCGTTCATCGCGCCGCACTCGCTCACGGCGCGTGCGCTGGTGGTCGCGCCCGGCGACAGGCTGACGATCCACAATCGTTCGGGCGAGCCGCTCGACGTGGCGCTCGACGGCCGTCCGGCCGGCGAGATCGTGGCCGGTGGGAAGATCGATGCGCGCTTCGTCGGCGAGATCGGCACGATCGCCCAGCTCCCCGGGAGCTCCTTCTACCTGCGCCTGCGCGAGAAGTTCGGCCGGCTGGCGAGCTGAGCCGCGCCGAGTCGAACCGAGCCGGGCGGCCCGGCGTCGTGTCTCGAGCTCACGAGCCCCGCCGTGCGCGGCGCTCGTGCGTTCAGGCGACTTGGGTGCTCGGACCGTGCTGCACGACGGGGGCAGGGCCGTGCTCGGCCGCGCCGTCGCGGTGCATCGAGTTCATGAACTCGTCGAGCTGCTGGCGCGCGAAGCGGCGCTGACCGCCCGGCGTGCGATAGCAGGCGATGTGCCCGGCATCGGTCCAGCGACGAATCGTCGCCAGCGAGACGCCCAGATAGCTGGCCGCCTGAGAGCTCGTGAAGACGAGCTGACGGCCGTTGCGGGGGAGAGTGGCGCTGGTGGTCATTGGTTCGCCTGTCGGTAGGTGTCGTGGCGGGAAGGCCGGCTCGTTTCGAGCGTGCGTCCGTCCTCGCTGGATGTTTCGGCATTCGTAGGGAAGGAGTTGAGCGCCGCAGAGCTTTGTGGACCTTTGATCGATCGCACGGCTGTCTGATCTACCGGTATAGCCCGCGAATGCTGGATGCAAGCGAAGTTCTTTGTCTGCACAGCGCCGGTTCAGGCGCTGTGCAGAGGTGCTCGAATGTCCTGCAATTGCAATCATTCGTGCACAGAGCTACGCAGACTGGACTTTTCGCCTGATCCTTCGCTATTCTTGACTGAACCTACTCAAAGGTTGCGGATTTCCTATGGATGGAGCCAGAGGGGTGCGCCTCGCAAATGCCCGTAACGGGCCACAAGCGAAGGAGATCTATCGTGCGTTGGAACCACTAGAGCCGTTTCTTAGGCCGCAATGCGGCCGGATCTGAGGGCGTCGCAACCCGGCTACGGGTGCGGCGCCCTCGTCTTTTTTCAGCTCAGCAGCGGCTGGGCGAAAGTCTGAGCTCGCCTACCGAAGGCGAGCTCCTCCTCGAAGCTGGCGTCGTCGCCTTCGGCTGCGCGCATCGGCCCGTCGTTCTCGAGCATCTCGACGAACGTGTTGACCATCTCGGCGTCGAGCTGGCGACCGGCGACCCGGCGCATCTCGGTGAGCGCGTCCTGCGGGGTCCTCGGCGAGCGGTAGGAGTCGCGCGCGGTGAGCGTGTCGTAGGTGGAGCAGACCGCGATGATGCGTGAGATCAGCGGGATCTCGTTGCCGATCAGCCCCGCCGGGTAGCCGCTGCCGTCGACGTGCTCGTGGTGGTAGAGGATCGCGTCGGCGACCGGCCCGTAGCCGTCGAGCCGGCCCACCAGCGTCGCGCCGTCTTGCGGGTGGCGGCGGATCACGGACCAGTCCTCGTCGGAGAGCACCTCGGCGTGGAGGATTCGGTCGGGCAGCGCGAACTTGCCGATGTCGTGCAGCAGCCCCGCCGTGTGCGCGAGGTCCTGTTCGTTCTCGTCGCAGCCGAGCGCCTCGGCCAGCCTGCGCGCGTAGCGGGCCACCGCGGCGGCATGGCGCGCTGTCGATTTGTCTCGCAGCGCGAGCGTCTCGACCAGCGTCGAGAGCACGCCCAGCTGCAAGGAGGCGAGGTGGATCGAGCGCGCTTCCAGCTGATCGGCGCGGTCCTCCGAGCGCAGCAGCGCGACCATCAGGTACTGGAAGATCCCGATCACCAGCACGGCGGCGATCAGCGCGGCGAGTCCGAGCTTGACGTAGGCGACGGCGAGCACCGCCGTCAGCGCCCCGGCGGCGACCTGCCCGGGCAGCATCGGCACGAACAGTTCCTGGACCTGCTGCAGCAGGCGGCGGTTTTCGATGATCCGGTTGTCGAGCGCGATCACGGAGAAGTTCAGCGCGTTGGTCACGAGGAACACGCCGAAGACGACCAGCCCGAACGTGATGCCGCGGGCAAGTCCGTTGCTCGGATCGTGAACGTTGCCGATCAGCGCCTGCACGATCAGCCCGCCGACCAGCGGGCAGACGGCGAAGCTCGACAGGTTCCCCAGCCAGTGCGCCGGCGAGAGCCGGCGGCGGGCCGAGATGAAGATCGCCGCGAGCAGCGCGATCGCCACGGCCGGCGCCGGACCGAGCAGGCTCATCGCCAGCACCTGGGCGACGAAGCCCGCCGAGAGGTTCTGGCCGCGAATCGTGAACTGCAGGCCCTGCCCGCCCAGCGACAGCCCTCCGAGCAGGACGACGAGCCACAGCGGATCCCATTCGCTTGCCTGAGAGACCAGCGTGGCCAGCGCGAGCGAGCCCACCAGTAGGAGCGCCTCGGTGGCGAAGAAGGTGCGGATTGCCTTATTGCTCGACATGAAGAGGTTTCCTCAGTCCTTAACGGCTACGAGCGCGTCGTCCTTAAGGGGAAAGGGGGCGGCTGGACGCTCCGGCCGCGTCGTCCCGGCGGTCCGTTTCCGGCGCCGGCGATCGCCCCGCCGGTCAGCCCTGCGTCATCGCGCCGCTGGAGCCGACGTGCGAGGAGCGAGCCGCCGTGGCCTCGGCGGCCTCCGGCGACAGCCGCTCGACCGAGGGTTCGTCCTCGGGCTGGCCGGCCGGCGCTTGTACCGGGACGCCGGCGTCCGTGTTGATTCTCAGGAATGCGATCGTGCTCAGGGTCGCGCCGACGCCCGCGACGAAGAAGGCCGTGCGCGGAGAGCTCAGCGCCGTCAGGGCGCCGCCGAGCGAGAAGCCCACGGCCGGCGCGATCGCGCCAACCGATTCGACGGCGCCCATGATCCGGCCCTGCAGCGCGCGCGGCGTGAGCTTCTGCACGGAGCTGATCAGCGAGGCCCACTGCACGCCGTTGCCGAGCCCCCCGACGAGCCCGATCGCGCAGGCCACGATCAGCCCCGGCGCCAGCGCCCAGCCGATGTAGGAGAGGCCGACGGCGAGCGTCGCCGTGCTCAGCAGCAGCCGCAGCGAGCGGTCGATCGAGCGTGCGAAGACGATGCTGCCGATCGTGACGCCGAGGCCCCACGTGCCGACCAGCACGCCGTAGCCCGAGTCGCCGGCATCCAGGCTGAGCTTCGCGTAGGCGACCTCGACAGGTCCCGAGACGGTGAAGAAGGTCAGCGCTACTGCCTGCGTGATCAGCAGCCGGCGCAGGTTGGGGGCTCCCTTGATGTGCGTCAGCGCAGCGCGCAGGCGCTCCTGCACCGAGGCCGTCTCGGTGTCGTCGACGTGCGGGCGAAGGTTCATTACGATCGCCCCGCAGGCGAGGAAGCTGACGACGTCGATGATCAGCGCCGTCGAGGCTCCGAAGGCCGGGACCGTCAGCCCCGCCAGCGCCGGGCCGAGCGTGAAGGTGATCGCAAAGCCCACGTTCATTGCCGCATTGGCCACGCGCTCGGCCTCCTGTGCCGCCTTCTCGCGCTCCTGCTCGTCTGCGCCGAGCGACGCCACCGACTCTCGCGCGCAGTTCGCCGCGGCCGCGCGCAGGAGCGCGCTCGCGGCCAGCGCCGCCGTGCCGTCGACGGCGACGAGCACGAGCACGAGCGGCAGCGAGAAGTGAGAGGAGACGACGAAGGCGAGCCCGCCCGTGACGACCGCCTCGAACAGATACAGCCCGCTCAGGCTGGAGGGCGCGGAGGTCGACTCCACGCGTGCCACGAGCGCCGGCACGAGAAAGGCCGAGAGCACCTGGCTGCCGACGAGCAGAGCCGCCACGGCGAGCGCGCTGTGGGTTTGATCGAAGACGACGATCGAAAGCGCGACATAACCGAACCAGGTGCCGAACCGGTTGATCGTGTACGCGAACACGATCCGCCGCAGACGGCGAGAGCGCGGCAGCTGGGGCATACGGCAACGCTAACGGTTGCCGCCACGGGGATCGAGGCATGCAAGGCGCTCCCCAGTTTCCCCCGCGGATGGGCGCCGAGCGGCCTCGCCGGGAGAGACGGCTGGTGCGACCCGCCGTCTCAGGCGGCGCAGGCGGTCGCGTCAACGCTCACGACCGGGAGGGCCGGGTTACGGTGCGCGAGCATGTGCATGAGCGACTCGGCGGGGACTTCGTCGAGCTCGCCGCTGAGCACGACCATGCTGCTCTCGGCAGCGCGCGCGAGAACCTCCCACAGCGCTCCCGCCTGCCTGAAGGTAGTGCCTCCGGGCATCGTCCGGCGCAGGTCGCTGAGCACCGCTTCGCGATCGCCGGCGTCGCCTCCCGCGAGCAGGATCGAACGCTGGGCCGGCGCGCGTTCGGGCGTTGCCAGGTCGGGCGGGCGGGTGGCGGAGTCGATGCTCTTCGGGCGACGCTGCAGACTGCCCGTTTTGGGCAGCAGGCGCAGCTTCGGTCCCTCGAAAGCGGCGCCCATCTGGATGGCTAGGGAGGTCATGTACGACATGATGAGACCTCTTCGGCCGTTTCTCTGACGTCTGGACGGTGCTGATCGTGTCGTCCCAAAGGTGCAGACTCGTGTCGTCCCGAAGTACCGACAGGATCGGTCTTGACGACCCAGTACGGTGTCCGGCATGGAGCAAGCCGCTGGGGTCGACCGTCCGATCGACGTGATCATCGCCGACGATCACACTGTCGTGCGCGACGGCATCCGCGCCGTGCTCGAGCGCGAGAAGGATGAGTTCCGGGTCGTCGCCGAAGCGGCCGACGTGCCCTCGACGGTCCGTGAAGTGCGCGAGCACAAGCCCGATCTGCTGACGCTCGATCTGACGATGCCCGGTGGTTCGAGCCTGGCCGCGCTGCCGTCGTGCTTCATCGCGCATCCGACGCTCGCCGTCGCGATCCTGACGATGCGCGAGGACCCCGAGTACGCGCGACAGGCGCTGAGGGCCGGAGCGCGTAGCTACGTGCTGAAGGAGGCCGAGCCGGCCGAGCTGTTGCAGGCCTTCCGCCTGGCCGTCTCCGGAGGCAGCTACCTGCACCCGCGGCTCGGCGCCCTGATGGCAACCGGCGAGGAAGGCTCCTCAGACGGCGTCGTGCTGAGCGAGCGCGAGCGAGAGGTCGTCAGGCTGATCGCAAACGGCTACACCAACCCCCAGATCGCCGAGGAGCTGCACGTCGCGGAGCGCACCGTCAAGACCTACCGCGCCCGCGCGATCGAGAAGCTCGGGTTCTCCTCTCGCGCCGAGATCACGGCGTACGTGCGGCGCATCGGGCTCGCCGAGTAGCGGCGGCTGTCGCCGGCGCTCGGGCCACGGGCGAGGGGCAGCAGTTGGCCCAGGCCGCTAGTGCGGGGCTTCGGCGGCCTGCAACGCCTCGGCCGAGGGGCGTCCGGCGAGCGGCACCACCAGGCGGACCCTCGTGCCACGCTCCGGCGCCGGGCCGAACTCGAGCTCGCCGCCGACGAGCTCGGCGCGCTCGCGCATCCCGCCCATGCCGAAGCCGCCCTCCAGTCCGTCTCCACGCGGGCCCAGGCGCTCCGCGCCCGGAAGGCCTTTGCCGTCGTCGGTCACCGATGCGCTGATCACGCCACCGCTCTCGGTGACGCTGACCACGGCTTTCGTGGCTTCCGCGTGACGGCTGACGTTCGTCAGGGCCTCCTGCACGATTCGATAGACCGTGCTCTCGAGCTCCGCGTCCAGGCGCCGGCCGTCCTCCTGGCCGAGCTCGACCTGAACCTGCACGTCGAGTCCGTCGATCGCCTGTGCCCGGCGGGCGAGCGCCTCCAGCGCGGCAGCGAGGCCGAGCTCGTCGAGCGCTGCCGGGCGAAGCTCGGTGATCAGGTGGCGCAGGCCGTCGATCTCGTTGCCGAGGCCGTCGAGCACCATGTCGACCGCCTCGCGCAGCGCCGTCGGATCGTCGATGTCGCGCGCGTTGGCCAGGCGAAGCTTGAGCGCCCCCATGCCCTGGATGCTCTCGTCGTGGATCTCGCGCGCCCAGCGCGTGCGCTCGCGCTCGCGCGCCTCCATGCCGTAGCGAAGCCTTTCGATCTCGACCGAGCGCTCGGCCGCCAGACGCTGCGCGACGCTCGTCGCGAAGGCCTGCAGGGCGTCGCGGTCGGGGCCGCGGAATCCCTTGTCCGTGCGCAGCGCGATCACCATTCCGCCGCCCTGGCCCTCCATGCTGAGCGGCTCGACGAGCGCCGCGCGCACCTCGACGCCCAGCTCGTGCAGCCACAGGGCGTCCCGGCCGCGGGGCCGCTCCAGCGCCACCGGCTGCCCGGAGGCGAACAGCTCGCCGAGCGCGCTCCCCTGCACGGGCACGATCCGCACGCGCACGGTCGAGCTGCCGGCGGAGGCGGCGACGCGCAGCTCGCCGCGCTCCTCGATCACCACCAGCAGCGTATCGGCGTCGAGCAGCGCGAGGCCTCGGTCGGCCATCAGGCGCAGCAGCCAAAGCTCAGATCCGGTGAGCACTGGCTTTGATTATGCAGGCCCGTGCGGCCGTCCAAGCACGGGCGGCGAGGAGCTCGGCAGTCCCGGCCCCGGCTCCAAGCCGTTACCACGGCGCGCCGCCAGACGCGCTTGTTCCAGCAGTTCCTCTGCTCCCAAATTTTCGTGCCATGCGGCGAGGCCGACGGAGATGCGCAGAGGGCGGCGCGCACCTTCGGCTTCGACCTTGATCGTGCGCAGGCGCTCCAGTACGCGCCGGGCGACGATCTCCCCGCGCGGCCCGTCGGCGCCCGGCAGGATCAGCAGCAGCTCGCCGTCGCTCGGGCGGCCCACTCGATCGAAGCCGCGCACTTGGGCGGCCAGCGTTCTGGCGACGTAGGCCAGCGTCTCCTCCGAGAGCTCCTCGCCATGCTCGCGGGCCAGTTCCTCGAGATTGCCGATCCTCACCAGTAGGCAGCTGAGCTGCGTCTCGTGGCGTTCGGCGCGGTTGATCTCCTCCCGCAGGCGCCCCTGCAGACCCTCGGCGGACAGGCAGAGAACCCGCTCCGTAGGCGGTCCTGGGGTCGGATTGTTGTCGCTGGCAGCCATGCCTCGTGCGGACGTGTGGTGGGGCGCACGCACGATCTGCGGCGCCCGCGTCGCCACAGGTTACGGTCCTTATCGTCAGCCGGAAGCGACGCCTACAGTGTCGGGCGCCGGTTGTGCGCGCGGGCGCGCTCCCGTGGCGGCTCGTTTGCCCCGGGCCCGGGGAGGGCGGGCGCGAGAGATCCGTCGGCGTGCACTGCTACACCTGCCCGATGCTGTCCGAGCTGCGCGTCGAGAACCTCCTGCTGATCGAGCAGGCCCAGTTGCGCCTGGCGCCGGGGCTCAATGTGCTCACGGGAGAGACCGGCGCCGGCAAGACCGTGCTCGCCCACGCCCTCGACCTGCTGCTCGGCGGGCGCGCCCGGCCGGGAATTGTCCGCCCCGGCGCCGAGGAGGCATACGTCGAGGGGATCTTCGAGCTGCCGCCGGCGCTGGGAGAGCAGTTCGCCGAGCGGTTGCCCGCGGACGCCGAGGAGATCGTGCTGGCGCGGCGGGTGGGCGCCGACGGTCGCACCCGCGCCTACCTGAATGGGCGGGCTGCGACGGTCGGCGAGTTGCGCGATCTGGGCGGCGCGCTGATGTCCTTCTACGGCCAGCACGAGCATCGCAAGCTGACGATCGCCGCCAAGCAGCTGGGGCTGCTCGACGAGCTGTGCGGCGCCGAGCAGGCGCTGCGGCTGCGCACGTGCGCCGAGGCATACGCCGAGGTGCGGCGCCTGCAGGAGCGCCTGCAGGAGCTGCGCGAGCTCGCCGGCGCGCGCGAGCGCGAGCTCGATCTGCTCGAGTTCGAGCTCGCCGAGATCGATGACGCGGCGCCCGACCAACTGGAGTACGACGAGCTGCTGGCGCGGCGCGAGCGCGTGCGCCGCGCCGATGCGTTGTGCTCGGCGGCCGGCCTCGCCGCCGAAGCGCTGAGCGGCGACGGTGCGGATGGTGGGGGCGGCGCGGGAAGGGGCGGCGGCCTCGCGCAAGCCGGAGCCGGCCTCGATGCCCTGCGGGGCATCGACCCGCGCCTTGACGGCCTGGCCGAGCGCGTACGCGCGCTCAGCATCGAGTCCGACGATCTCGCGGTCGAGCTGCGCGCCTATGCCGAGGGCTCGCAGGAGGGCGAATCCTCTGAGGGCGAGTCGACGCTCGACGGCATCGAACAGCGCCTGGCGGCGCTCGAGCGGCTGATGCGCAAGCACGGCGGCAGCATCGAGCGTGTGCTCGAGCACGCCGACGTCACGCGGGCGCGGCGCGACGAGCTGGCTGGCGCCGAGGACGCGCTGGAGCAGGCAGATGAGCTGCACCGCCGTGCGCTGGAGGTGCTCGACGAGCAGGTGCTGGCGCTGCGCAGCGCGCGCGAAGCGGCCGCGCCGCTGCTCGAACGCGGCGTGCGCGAGCAGCTCTCCTCGCTGGCGATGCCCGACGCGTCGTTCGAGGTCGTGATCGCTCCGCGCGAGGCGGGGCCGGCGGGAGGCGACGCGGTCGAGTTCCTGATCGCGCCGAATCCCGGGGTGCCGGCGGGTCCGCTGCGCGAGATCGCCTCGGGCGGCGAGCTCTCGCGGGTGATGCTCGCGCTCGTCACGGCAGGCGCGCGAGCGCTGCCGCCCGGCAAGCGCGCGAAGGGGCGGCGCTCGGCGGAGGGCGATCCGGCGTCGCGTTCGGGCGAGACGCTCGTGTTCGACGAGATCGACGCCGGGATCGGCGGGCACGCGGCACGGGCCGTCGGCGCGCGCTTGCAGGAGCTCGGCCAGACGCGCCAGCTCCTGTGCATCACCCATTTGCCGCAGATAGCCTCGCTCGGCGACCGTCATTTCTCGATCGTCAAGGAGACGGCCGACGAGCTGGCGCGCACCAGCGTCGTGCAACTGACAGAGCGCGAAGTCGTCTCCGAGCTCGTGCGGATGCTCGGCGCCGACGCCGACGATGCCACCGCGCGACGCCACGCGCGGGACCTGCGCCGCGCCGCCTGAGCAGGCGTTTAACCGCCGGCGCCGGCTGCGCCCGACGCCTGTGCGCGTTACTCTCGGACGGATGGCCTCGACGCGACCGAGCCCCTCCGTGCCGGTTTCCGACGGTGCGCTCGCGCCCGTGACTCGCCCGATCGTCCCGCCCGAGCGGCGGATGATCGCGCGCACGGTGAGCGGCTCCGTGCGCTCCGGGCGGCGCACGAAGCTGCTCGTCAAGCACCTCGTGCGCGGCGACATCGCACTGATCGACCACGGGGACATCGACCGCGTCTCGGCCGAGGAGCTGATCGCGGCCGGCGTGGGGGCCGTGCTCAACTGTAGTCCCTCATCCTCGGGCACCTATCCGAACCTCGGCCCGCAACTGCTCGTCGAGGCGGGC
>DATINR010000200.1:0-9103 GCA_035473995.1 Solirubrobacteraceae bacterium | reverse complement strand
CGTGTGGTGAACGCGCCGGTGAGCGAACAGGGCCAGGTGGGAGTCGTGCTCAAACAGAGCCCGGGGGCGGGTACGACGGCGCGCAAGGGCTCGACGGTTACGCTGACGGTGGGCGTGCTCGAAACACCGACGACACCGACGACCCCGACGACGACCCCGACGACGACGCCACCTACGACGACGACGCCGGCCCCACCGGCGGCGGGCGGCTGATGGCGACGGCGGGCGCGGAGACCGCGTCGCACATGGCCGGTCGAGGCGGCGCATTGAAGGTGGCTGTGCTCTCGGGAGGGCGCTCCTCCGAGCACGAGGTCTCGCTGTCTTCGGCCGCGGCGGTGCGCGAGGGGCTGCTGTCGGCGGGCCACGAGGTCGTGCAGGTGCAGATCGGCCGCGACGGAGCGTGGCGGCGTGAGGGCGAGGGCGAGCCGCTGAGCGTGACGCCGGGCGCGGGCTTGCTCGGCGTGGACGTGGCCTTCCCGGTGCTGCACGGGCGCTTCGGCGAGGACGGCACGGTGCAGGGCCTGCTGGAGATGCTCGACGTGGCCTATGTCGGAGCGGGCGTGGCGTCGTCGGCGCTGTGCATGGACAAGGTGCTGTTCAAGGAGCTGATGGCGGCGGCGGGGACGGTGCCGCAGGTGGACTACGTGGACGTGGGCGAGGCGCGGCTGTCGGGCGCGGGGCGCCAGGAGCTGCTGGAGCAGGTGATGGCCCTGGGGTTGCCGGTGTTCGTCAAGCCGTCGCACCTCGGCTCGTCGGTGGGCATCGTCAAGGTGACGGCGGAGGACGGGCTTCTGGCGGCGATCGAGTCGGCCTTCTCCTACGACGCGCGCGTGATCGTGGAGGCGGCAGCGAGCGGCATCGAGGTCGAGTGCGCGGTGCTCGGCTCGTCGGCGACGGGGCGCATGCAGGCCTCCACGCCGGGCGAGATCAGCTTCGAGAGCGAGTTCTACGACTTCGAGGCGAAGTACGAGGCGGGCGGGATGGAGCTTCTGATCCCGGCACGCATCTCCGAGCAGGCGGCGGCGCGCGTGCGTGAGCTGGCGCTCGAGGCGTTCGCGCGGGCGGGCTGTGATGGGCTGGCGCGCGTGGACTTCTTCGTCGACGGCGAGCAGGTGCTGCTGAACGAGCTGAACACGATGCCGGGGTTCACGCCGACGAGCGTGTATGCGAAGTTGATGGAGGCGGGCGGGGTTGCGTATCCGGAGCTGGTCGACCGCTTGTGCCGGCTGGGGATCGAGCGGCACAACGCGCAGGCTAGTCACGCGTTTTAGGGGCGAGGGCGCGCCAAGCGCTTGTCCAACGACTCGAGAACGGCATCCGGCCTCTTGGTCGAGCCGAGCGCCGGCGCGCGAACGCCGCTCTTGAGAACGGCATCCCGCCTCTTAGTCGAGCCGACCTCCGCTCCTTGCCACAACCTGAGAACGCTCCGGTCGCCACGACCGTACTTGGGCGGCCATCCGGGCCGCCTGCTGCGCTGGCCGGGCGCGCCGCCGCTTCGCGACCGGAGCCGGCTCGGCGGGGCTACTTGAACAGGGTGAGTTCGGAGATGGAGGCTGATTCCTCACCGGGAGGCAGGGTGGTAAGCCAGACGAGGTAGTAGCGGTAGGCGGTTGAGGAGCCGGGGCCGGTCAGGCGGATGCGCTGGCGGTCGTGGACTTTCGTGGCGGAGGCGAGCGGGCCGTGCCAGCCGCGGGCGGCGAGCGGGGTGGAGTCTCCGTAGGGGTAGGAGGAGTTGACGTCGTCGGCGCCGTAGATCTGCACGTCGAAGCCGGGGGTGGGGGTCTGGATCTCGACGGCGCGGGCGGCGACGCGGGGAGATGCGTCGAGGTAGACGCCGAGGCCGGTGCCGCCGGCCTTCTTGAGCGTGCGTTCGTAGTAGTGGGCGGTGCTCCAGGTGGTATTGGGGTCTGAGTCGACGACGTTCTGCACGCGATTGTGGTTTTCGGGGCCGGTGCCGAAGGGGTTGTAGTCGTGGGCGGCGGTCTGGCTGAGCGTCACTGGCTGCAGGCCGGCGCTGGAGTGAACTTCGGAGGGGACGCCGGTCCCTTTGTGCGCCTGCTGGGCGGCGGCGACGAGCGCGATTGCGACGATGGCGCCGAGCAACGCGAGCGAGGCGACCCAGCGCGCGGGGTGCTGCATGCGCCAGGGCAGTCGCCGGCGGGTCTCGCCGGGCAGCGTGCGCAGCACGCTGGTGACCTCGCCGGTGGCCTGCCCTGAGCGGGCTGCCTCGACGGCGAGCACCTCCTCGAGGTCGGCGATCATGTGCTGTGCGTCTTGGTAGCGGTAGTCGAGGTCCTTGGCGACGGCGCGGTCGACGACGGAGGCGGTGGCGGCGGAGACCTCGGGACGCAGCTGCTGAACGTCGGGCACCTGCTCGCGCACGTGGCGCATGGCGACGGCGACGGGGGTCTCGCCGCTGAAGGGGACCTGGCCGGTGAGCATCTCGTAGAGCACGACGCCGAGCGCGTAGAGGTCGGACTGCCCGGTAACTGCATGGCCGAGGGCCTGCTCGGGGGAGACGTAGTCGGTCGTGCCGAGCACGCGCCCGGCGACGGTCAGGCCTTCCTCGGTGAGCGTGCGGGCGATGCCGAAGTCGGTGATCTTGGCGCCGCCTTCCTCTGAGATGAGGACGTTCTGCGGCTTGACGTCGCGATGCACGATCAGGCGCTCGTGGGCGGCGCCGAGGGCGCGCGCGATCTCGATTGCGTAGGCGATGGCCTCGGTGACCTCGAGCGAGCCTTCACGGCGGATCAGCTGCTTGAGCGTCTCGCCCTCGACGTACTCGAGCACGATGTAGGGGGTGCCGCCGTCGCCGTCCTCGGAGGGCTCCTCGCCGGCGTCGATGACGGTGACGATGTGCGGGTGGTTGAGACGGGCGACGGAGCGCGCCTCGCGGCGGAAGCGCTCGAGCTGATCGGAGTCGGCGGCGATCTCGCGGTGCATCAGCTTGATCGCGACGGCCCGCTCGAGCACGGTGTCGAATGCGCGATAGACGGTGGACATGCCCCCGCGCCCGATCTGCGCGTCGAGTCGGTAGCGGCCGCCGAGCAGTGTCCCGAGGACGGTCACGGCCCCTATTGTGCGCGCAACGGGCTGCGGGCGCGCATACGCGCCGTCATAGCTCGTCGGGCGTGCCTGATTTTTATGGATTGGATGATGGCTGGGCGGTGCGTGGGCGACAGGTGCGTGCAAGCACGAGCGCGGCGAGCGCGACGCGGTAGAGCGCCCATGGAAGCAGCGAGCGCAGCGCCCGCTCGGGGCGTCGCAGCAGGCGAGCGCTGAGCAGCGTGGAGGCGAATGCGCCGGCGGCGCCGGCGGCGAGCGGCGCGAGCGTGCCGTTCGGGGTGCCACGGCGCAGCAGGCGGGCGCCCTCGAGCGCGCCGGCGCCGAGTACGACGGGCAGGGCGGCATGCCAGGACAGCGTCTGGGCGGCCTCGGGCGAGAAGCGGCGCGTGCGGGCTGCGACGAGCGTCGCGCCGTAGCGGGAGACGCCGGGAGCGAGCGCCACGGCTTGGGCCAGCCCGAGCGCGAGCCCGTCGGCAGGGCGGGCATCCTCCTCTGCGCGCCGGCCCACGGGCGCTCGGCGCTCGGCGACGGCCATGGCCAGCCCGCCGAGCGTGAGCCCGGCGGTGATCGAGCGCGGGCCGCCGAGGCGCCGCTCGATCAAAGGACGCAGGGCAAGCCCGGCGAGCGCGGCGGGCGCGAGCGACAGCGCGACGACGCCGACGCGGCGGCGGTCGAGCAGGCGCACGGCGGGGATCAGCTCGCTACGCATGTCGAGCGCGAGCGCGAGGCCGGCGCCGGCGTGCAGGGCGAGCTCGAAGGACTTGCGCAGCTCGCCGTCGAGCTCTGCGTAGGGCCAGTCGAGCAGCAGCGGGATCAGCGTGGTGTGCGCGGAGGAGGAGACGGGCAGGAGCTCGGTCGGCCCCTGCGCGAGGCCGAGCGCGAGCGCATGGCGCAGCTTCATCGGAGCGCGGCCGCTGCTCGCCACGGCGCGCGCGTCAGTCGGCCGGGGTGCCGACGCGGGCGGCAGGCTCGGCGGCCTCTGCCGGCGCGGCTTGCTCGGCGCGGGCGTCGCGGGCGTTCTTGCGGCGCACGCGCCAGTAGATGAAGCCGAGCACGATCGCGGCGAGCAGCACGTAGTCGACGTACTCGAGGCCGTTGCGCACGCTCTTCCAGTCGCCGCCGAGCGCGTGCCCGGCGAGCGCGAAGCCGAGCACCCAGGGAACGGAGCCGATCACGGTCAGGACGGTGAAGCGCCCGACAGGCATCTTCGCTATCCCGGCGGGCAGCGAGACGAAGGCGCGGATCACGGGGATCACACGGCCGTAGAGGACGATCTGCTGGCCGTGGCGCTGGAACCATCGATCGGCCCGCTGGATCTGCGCGGGCCCCATGTGGACCTTGTCGCCGTGGCGTTCGATCAGCTCGAGGCGCCCGCCGCGCCCGACGGCGTAGGCGGCCCACGAGCCGACGAGCGTGCCGATCAGCCCGGCGAGCACGATTCCGACCATCGTCAGATGGTGCTCGGAGCCGCTGCCGGTCTTGTCGGCGACGACGAAGCCGGCGAACAGCATCACGACCTCGGAGGGGATCGGGATGCAGGCGGAGCTGGCGGCCATCAGCACGAAGATCCCCGGCAGTCCGGCGGTCTTGACGAAGTGCGACGTTTCGTTGACCGCGGTTTCGGAGATCGACGCGAGCAGGGAGATCGACGCGAGAAGCATGAAGGGGGACGATACCGGGGGGTTGGGTGCCTCGCGCTGGGCGGGCTGTATATGCCATTGCTATCGCTGGGCGCAAAACGGCACATGGCCTCCGCGGCCTTCGTGACCCGGCGCAGTAAACGGCGTCCGGCCTCCAGGCCGAGCCGACCTCCGCTCCTCGTCTCAACTTGTGAACGCTCCGGCCGCCACGGCAGTTACCGGGGCCGGCCATCCGGGCCGGCTGAACGCTGCCCGTTCCCGCGCCGAGCAATACCGTTGCCGCATGCGTATTTGGATCGACCTGACGAACAGCCCGCACGTGCTGGTGATGCGGCCGGTGATCGAGCTGTTGCGGGGAGATGGGCACGAGGTTCGGGTGACGGCGCGGGACTTCGCGCAGACGCTGGCGCTGTGCGAGCGCTTCGGGATCGAGCACACGGCGATCGGCCGCCACCGTGGCGAGCGGCTAGGGGCGAAGGCGCTGGGGCTGGCCTCGCGCTCGGCGGCGCTCGTGCGCTGGGCCCGCGCCGACGCCCGCGCGGCGGGCGGGCGCGGCTTCGACATCGCGCTCGGTCACGGCTCGAACGACGTGTCGGTCGCCGCGGCGCTGCTGCGCGTGCCGAGCTCGACGATGTTCGACTACGAGTGGGCGACGGTCCAGCACAACGTCAACTGCCGTCTGGCGCGCACGGTGGTGGTGCCGCAGGCGATCCCGCCGGAGCGCCTCTACCGCTACGGCGCGCGCGGCAAGATCGCGGCGTACGAGGGGCTGAAGGAGGAGTACTACCTGGCCGACTTCGAGCCCGAAGAAGCGGTCTTGCGCGAGCTGTCGCTCGACGCGGAGCGCCCGATCGTGGTCGTGCGCACGCCGCCGGAGGTGTCGCTGTACCACCGCTTCGAGAACGACCTGTTCGCGAGCGTGCTCGAGCGTCTGCGCGAGGCGGCGGCGCGCGAAGGCGTGCAGCCGGTGGTGCTCCCGCGCGTGGCTTCCCAGCGCGCCGAGCTGCGCGACGTGCCGGGCTTCGTCGTGCCGGAGCGCGCGATCGACGCGCAGTCGCTGATCGCATACGCGGACCTCGTGATCTCGGCGGGCGGCACGATGAACCGCGAGGCGGTGGCCCTGGGGGTACCGGTTTACACGACCTTCGAGGGCCGTCCGGGGGCCGTCGACGAGCGCCTGATCGGCGAAGGACGCATGCGCAGGCTGTCGGCGGCGGAGGACCTGCAACTGGCAAAGCGCGACCCCGCGCAGGTGCACGCGCGCGTGCGGCGCGATCCGCGCGTGCTCGTCGAGCTGCTGACGAGGCCCTTGCACGCGGGGGATCAAGGCGCGTAGCAGCCCAAGGGGCGCTTACAATCCAGCGAATGCGCCGACGTATCCGCTCGGCGACCTTTCTTCCCCTGCACCGTCACTTCCTGCCCCAACTAGCGGTGGATGGGGCGCTGGTCGCGCTCGCGTACTACCTCGCCTTCCAGCTGCGCTTCGAGCACGGCCCGACGGGCTACTACGCGCACCTGCGCGAGCGTACGATCTGGTGGGTGCTCGCGGGCAGCCTGCCGGTGCTGGTGCTGGCGCGCGTGTATCAGCGTCGCTGGCGCTACTCGGGGCAGCGCGACTACGAGGCGGTCGCGCGCGCAGTCGCGGCGATCGTGCTGCTGGCGGTCGTCGGCGTGGAGGTGTTCCGCCCGGTGCACCACTACCGCAGCACGGTGGCGGTGGCATTGCCCAACGGCGTGATCATCCTGTTCGCGCTGCTCGCGCTCGTCTTCCTCGTGGGCGTGCGAGCGCTCGCGCGCAGCGTGTACGAGCGCCGCCCGCTGGCGGCGTTCCGCGGCGGGCGCAAGGACCAGCGCAGCGTGCTGATCGCGGGCGCGGGCGACGGCGGCCGGCTGGTGCTGCGCGAGATCGTGCGCAACCGCGGCCTCGGCCTGACGCCGGTCGGCTTCGTCGACGACGACCCGGGCAAGCGCCGGCTGCGGATCGACGGCGTGCGCGTGCGCGGCAACACGAAGGAGGACCTGCCGCGGATACTCGAGGACTCGGAGCCTGACGAAGTGATCATCGCGATCCCCTCGGCGCCGGGCTCGACGCGGGCGCGGATCGTGCGCGAGTGCCGCGAGCGCGGCATCCCGGTGCGCACGCTGCCGACCGTGTTCGAGCTGTTGCAGACGCGCGGGGCGCTGGCCCGGCAGATGCGCGAGGTGCGCGTCGAGGACGTGCTCGGGCGCGAGCCGGTGCAGATGGAGCTGGAGAAGGTCGGCGCCTACTTGGCGGGCGAGGTCGTGCTCGTGACCGGCGCGGGCGGCTCGATCGGCTCGGAGCTGTGCCGGCAGATCGCGCGCGTGGAGCCCCATCGGATCGTGCTGCTCGACCACGCCGAGGACAACCTCTTCTCGATCCAGCGCGAGCTCGAGGACGAGCGCCACGTCTCGCCCTCGATGCTCTCGGCGGTGCTCGCCGACTGCAAGGAGGAGGAGCGCATGCGCGAGGTGTTCGCCGAGCATCGCCCGACGGTCGTCTTCCACGCGGCGGCCTACAAGCACGTCGGGCTGATGGAGGCCAATCCGGTCGAGGCGATCCGCAACAACGCGATCGCCACGCGCGTCGTGGCGCACGTGGCGGGCGAGGCCAAGGTGCAGCGCTTTGTGCTCGTCTCGACGGACAAGGCGGTGGCGCCGGCGACGGTGATGGGCGCGTCGAAGGCGCTGGCCGAGTTCGCGCTCGAGCCGCCGACGGCGCGCTTCCCCGAGACGCGCTACGCGGCGGTGCGCTTCGGCAACGTGCTCGGCTCCTCGGGCAGCGTCGTGCCGATCTTCCGCCGCCAGATCGAGCGCGGCGGCCCGGTGACGGTCACGGACGAGCGGATGACGCGCTACTTCATGACGATCCCGGAGGCGGTCCAGCTGATCATCCGCAGCGGATCACTGGCGGTCGAGCGACGGCAGGCGCCTTCCGCGTCCTCTGAGAACGGGCGCGCCGGCCAGCCCGAGCGCCGCCGCTCGCAGCCGTGCCCGGAGGTCTTCGTACTCGACATGGGCGAGCCCGTGCGCGTGCTCGAGCTGGCGCGGGCGATGATCGAGCTGTCGGGCCTCGACCCGGATCGCGACATCGAGATCGAGATCGTCGGGCGGCGGCCGGGGGAGAAGCTGCACGAGGAGCTGTTCAACAGCTACGAGAGCGCGCGCGAGACGAGCGCGGAGAAGATCCTGCTGGCCGACCGCGAGCCGCTCGGCGCGGAGGCGGTCGAGTCGATCTTCGCCGAGATCGGCCTGCTCGTGCTCGAGGGCGACGCGGCGGGCCTGGCGGCGAAGGTCTCGGAGCTCTCGGCGCTGCACGTGGAGGCCCGGGCGGCGCGCCCCGCGCGTCGCCAGCCGGCGGCCGATGAGGCGCGTGAGGACGTGCACGAGGCGCCTGCGGCCCTCATACACTCTCCGGATTCATGATGGCCTCGCCGCTCGCGCTTTCGCTTTCGCTCTCGAACGCATTCACCGAAGTCGGCGCGATCGTGGCGTTCGTGGCGCTGCTGGGCATCGCGGTCCTCTCGCTGCTCGTGTTCTCCCAGGCTCGCGAGATCAGGCGCCTGCGCGAGTGGGCGGGGCGGGCCCCGGAGCGCGCGGCGGACTTGGAGCAGCGCGTCAGCGCGGAGGCGGCCGCGCGCGCACAGCAGCCGGCGGCGGCGACGCAGGCCGTGCGACCTGTCCCGCGCGCGACGCCACTCAATGCACGCCCGGCAGCTGCCGGTGCGACGACCGCGGCGGCTGCCGGGACGAGCCCGCTCGCGGCGGGCGCAGCACCTGCGACGGCGGTCGCACCAGCACAGGCCGCGCCCGGTCAGACGGCTCCGGGTCAGGCTGTCCCGGGCCAGGCCGTCCCCGCGCCGGCAGGCGCGCAGGCCGCGTCGGCGGCACCTCAGCCGGGCCTCCCGGCGGCTGCGCAGGCCGCGCCGGGCTCGGCGAGCGCGGCAACGGCTGCAGGCGCAGCGGCTGCGGCAGCGGCCTCCCCCGGCTCGACGCCTGCGACTGCGGGCGGGGCGCCGGCCGGGCAAGGGACGCAGAGCGCACCGGGCGCAGCGCCCACCGCGCAGCCGGGCTCCCCGACCGCAACTCCTCCCGGCAAACCGCAGAACTCGAAGCAGGGCGCAACTGCCTCACCCGGGGCGCCTGCCGGAGCAACGGCCGCACCGGCCACGCCCGCAGGAGCAAGCGCGACGGCGCAAGGCGCTGCGCCGGCGCAGACGAGCGATCCGCGCACGCCGGCGCCGGCGCCGGCGACTGCGGCAGCCGCGGCGACGGCGGCGAGGACGTCGGCCGGCGCGACCCCGCGCGCGCCGAGCCCGCCTTCGCGTCCGCCGGCCCCCCCGGCACCGGCAGCCACGCCGCAGCGCGCCGCGGCAGCC
>DATINR010000199.1:0-12532 GCA_035473995.1 Solirubrobacteraceae bacterium | reverse complement strand
CATGGAGGCCTGCGTCGCGCTGCGCGCCGAGCTCAAGCGGATCTCCTCGCAAGACGCGCCGACGTACAACGACATGGTCGTCAAGGCCGCCGCGCTCGCCCTGCGCGAGTACCCGCGCGCCAACGGCAGCTACAAGGACGGCACGCTGCAGCTGCACTCGCGCGTCAACGTCGGCGTCGCCGTGGCCGCGCAGGACGCGCTCGTCGTGCCCACCGTGTTCGACGCCGACGAGAAGTCGCTCGGCGAGATCGCCCGCGAGGCGCGCGCGCTCGCCGGGCGCGTGCGCGACGGCACCGTCACGCCGCCCGAGCTCGGCGGTGGCACGTTCACCGTGTCCAACCTCGGCATGTACGCGATCAAGAGCTTCAACGCCATCATCAACCCGCCGCAGGCCGCAATCCTCTCCGTGGGCTCCGTTGAGGCCCGCGCAGTCGTGCGGGAGGGGCAGCTCGTCGCGAGGCACACGATGACGCTCTCGCTCGTCTGCGACCACCGCATCCTCTACGGCGCCGACGCCGCCGAGTTCCTCGCGCGCATCCGCGAGCTGCTGCAGACGCCGGCATCGCTGACGCTGTGAGCTCCGTCGCGCGCCCCGCCGTCGAGCTCGCGTGCGAACTGCCCGCCGGGTACTCGCTGCGAGCGATGCACGAGTCCGATCTGCACGAGCTGCACGCCTGCATCGAGCGCAACCGCGACGAGCTGGGCAAGTGGCTGAGATGGGCGCAGGAGCCGAATATCGAGAGCACCCGCGGGCACCTCTTGCGCGGACTGTCCGCAGAACACGACGGCCACGGCCTGCGACGCGCGATTGTGAGCGACGGCGCCGTCGTCGGCGACGTCGGGCTCGACGTCGATCGCGAGAACAACGCCGGCGGGATCGGCTACTGGCTCGACCGCGACCACCGAGGACGGGGCCTCGTCGGCGCCGCCGTGCGCGCGCTCGTGCTCCACGGCTTCGCCTCACTCGCGCTGCGGCGCATCGAAATCCGCACCGATGTGGAGAACCGGGCAAGTCGCGCCGTCGCCGAGCGGCTCGGCTTCCAGCTCGAGGGCGTGCTGCGGCAGTCCTACCGCGTCAGCGAGAGCCTTTACAGCGACGACGCCGTCTACGCGATGCTTGCCTCTGATCCAGCTCGGCAGGCGCTCGCCGAAGGCGCCTCAGTCGCGTAGCGGGTCCACCCAACTGAGTCCGGCGAAGCGGGAGAAGTCGTTGTCGTGCGAGCACAGCGTCGCGCCGTGCTCGATCGCCAGCGCCGCCAGATGAGCATCGGTTGTCAGGTTGCCGCCCGTGCCGAGCGGAGTGAGTAGATCGCGTAGTACGGCGGCGTGGCGAGACGTCGGGTGGATGACTGTTGCGACCGGCTGGGCGAGCCACGAGTCGACTATGTCGAGTGCCTGCTCGACGCTCCACGGGTAGCCGAACCTTTGGCGGCTCGTCGTGAGCCGAATGAACCCAATCACGGCGACCCACGCCAAAGCCACCGTCTCCGTGCCCGACAACGCACCCTCGAGCCACTCTTTCGCACGCTCGTGCTGCGGCGCCGACGCGTCGTACGCGTAGACGAACAGGTTGACGTCCGGAAGCTTCACTTGCCCATGTCGAGCTTGCGCAGGATCTCTTCGTCCTCCATTTCGCCCGCGACTTGGAGTGCCTTGTCGATGTTGAAGCGTGCGCCCATCGGCGTGGCCTTGACGCGGAAGCGTTTTTGAGGCGTCGCCTCGCCCGCAAGTCCTGCCCGCACCGCGTCGTTCAGCGCAGCCTTGAACGAGACGCCACGCTCGCGCATCGTCGCTTTCAATTTCGCCTCCACGTCAGGGTCGAGCGTGACCGTAGTACGCATGCGCGCATCATAGCATCAATAGAAGTGCTGTCATGATGCATATGTGCTTCGGCGCTACGCTGAGGGGGCGAATGCGCAACATGGCCCCGCCCTCCGACGAGCTCTGGGTGTGTCACCTGGGCCACGTCCCCTACTCCGACGGGGTCGCCATCCAGGAGACAGTTCGCGTGCGCCGCCAGGCCGGTGAGCTGCCCGACACGCTGCTGATGCTCGAGCACCCACCCGTCTACACGCGCGGGCGGCGCGCCGGGGCCGAGGACCTACCCTTCGCCGAGAGCTTCTGCCGCGCCAAAGGCATCGACGTCGCCGACACCGACCGCGGCGGCAAGCTCACCTACCACGGGCCCGGCCAGCTCGTCGGCTATCCCATCATGGGCATCGACGACATCGGCCGCTACCTGCGCACGATGGAAGACTCGATCGTCGCCGCGCTCGCCGAGCAGGGCATCGAGGCTCGCTCACGACACGACGAGGGGATCGACTACACCGGCGTGTGGGTCGACGATCGCAAGATCGCCTCGATCGGCGTGCACGTCTCGCGCGGCGTCACCACGCACGGCTTCGCCGTCAACGTCGACCTCGACCTCGAGCCGTTCTCATGGGTCGTCGCCTGCGGGCTGCCCGACGTGCAGATGACCTCAATCCAACAGGAGCTCGCCTGTGCCCCGCTAAGGGGTAGCGCTGCCCGCGCGCCCGGCCTCGCCTGCTTTCGCAAGGAGATGGCCTACCGCTTCTGTGAGGCCCACCGCAAGCGCCAGCGGCTCGTCTCCGCCGCGCGCCTCGGCATCGCGCAGCTGCCGGCCATCTGCGCAGCCCCGACAGGGGCGAAGCCCATCAAATCGTTCTCTTCCGCGTCGCTTCAGGCCGTGAGCGCATGAGCGCAACACGCTCGCGTGCCAACCCCGGCGGCGCAGACGTGCTCAAGGTGCTCGGCTCCGACGTGCGCCCGCTGCGCGAGCGCAAGCCCCCCTGGTTCAAGGTGCCCGCCCCGGGTGGGCAGCGCTATCGCGAGCTGACCGAGCTGATTCGCGACGAGAACCTGCACACCGTCTGCCAGGAGGCCGCCTGCCCCAACGTCGGCGAGTGCTGGGAGCGTGGCACCGCCACCTTCATGATCCTCGGCGACACCTGCACCCGCCGCTGCGGCTTCTGCAACGTCAAGACCGGCAAGCCCACCTGGAACGACCCGCTCGAGCCAGCACGCGTCGCGCGCTCGATCGCGCGCATGGGCCTGCGCCACGCCGTGATCACCTCCGTCGACCGCGACGACCTGCCCGACAAGGGCGCCTCCGCCTTCGTCGGCGTGATCCGCCAGGTGCGCCGCCAGGCGCCCCACTGCCAGGTCGAGGTGCTCACGCCCGACTTCCAGGGACACGAGATGCCGCTCGCCAAGGTCATCGCCGAGCGACCCGACGTGTTCAACCACAACGTCGAGGTCGTGCCGCGCCTCTACCCCATCGCCAGGCGCGGCTCCGAGTTCCAGCGCTCCTGCCGCGTGCTGCGGATCGCCCGCGAGATGGGTCAGGGCGAGGTCGTCACCAAGTCCGGCTTGATGGTCGGGCTCGGCGAGACCCACGAGGAGATGGTCGAGACCTTCGGCGTCCTGCGCGAGCACGGCGTGCAGGTGCTCACCGTCGGGCAGTACCTGCGTCCCTCAGAGCGCCACCTGCCGATCGTGCGCTACTGGCACCCCGACGAGTTCGCCGCCCTCGAGGCCGCCGCCTACGCGCTCGGCTTCGACCACGTCGCCGCCGGCCCCCTCGTGCGCTCCTCCTACCACGCCGACCAGCACGTGCCGCAGGCGCGCGACGGGGTCGGGCCGTTGGCCGCGCGGCAGTAGCGAGTTCCATCTACCAGAACGGTGGTAATTGATAGGCTCGCGCCGCTATGCGTTACGTACTGCCGTTGTTCGTCGCAGTGGTGCTAATCGGCGTGGCGATCGGCCGTGCACATCCCGCCGGCCAGGCCTGCGCCGAAGCGGAAGCGCTGCATAGGGCCGGGGAATCGTCAGGTAGCGCGATCCTGACCAAGAGGGCGAGTGAAGACTTCAGCGGTCTGCTCGAGCACGCGACTCCCGCCTGCGCTATCAAGGGACTAGCCCAGGGAGCCGGCCGTGTGCGCTCCGAACGCAACGTCCCCGAAGATGTGTCCGGACTTGATCGCTGGCGTGCCTATATCGCCAACCTCGGACTTGGCACCACGGAGTGGATCCTTCTGACCCTGGCATTCCTATTGCTCGTCAGGATCGCCTTGACGTTCGTCATATCGCGCCGCCCCGGCGCGGTGAACCTCGGCAGTGTCACCGATGCCGACACCAAAGACGCCGCCGACGACGCGATTGCGGCTCGAATCCATCAGCGCCTGACGTCACAGCGACTTTTTGGAACGCCCCTAGTACCCGGCGGCGGACTTCCCGAGGCAGTTGCGACGACCCTCAAGGAAGTCGAAGTCCCCGAGGCGAAGTCGCTCGCTGCGCTCGTCCGCGCGATGACAGCGCTGCTCCCCAAATCGGGCGTCAACATCGACGCAGTACTGCGCACACGAGACGCTCGACCCAATCAACATGGCTGTACTGTGACACTCACCGACGCTTCGACAGGGGGCGTGATGGAGGTGTTCACGGAGTGGAATAAGTCCGCCGGTGAGGCCGCCGACGCCGCTGCGGCCTGCGTTATCGCGTATGTGCTCGACCGTGACCCCGTCCGTCGGCGAACGCCAGCCTGGTCGCGTTTCGGTGCCCAGGGCAAGGATGCGCTGGCGGCACTCACTCGAGGCGACGACTGCACCTCTGATGATCTCATCGAAGCCCGTGAGCATTACGAAGAAGCCCTGTCGTGCAATCCGGCCAATCTCACCATCGCCATGAGGCTCGGGGGGGCTTACGAGGCGCCCGCAGTGCCGAAGGCCAACGATCCCAAGAAGGCCAAGGTCGTCCAAGCCAGGCAGGCAGCCGTGGCGCTCAGGGTCTACCTCCGCGCCCACCAGCTCTGGCCAGAGGCGTACGCTCCGCGCTACCGCGCCGTCGTCGCGCTGACGATGTGCGAACACCACGCCGGTAAGCTCGGTGAGCTAAGGGAACTCGGCTTGAACACTTCAAAAGAGTGCCGGGCTGCAGCCAATGATCTGCTTGACGGGCTCGTCCGCGACCTTAGTTGGACGGCCGTCTTCAAACGATGGCTTCGTACTTACTATCTGCCGAGCGCGCGCGCCAGCGGCACCCGCCGGTACTTCCAGCGTTTCATCAACCCCTTGGGCCTGGAGCGTGTGCGCCTGCGCACCGCCTACAGGATGGCCAGGCTCGCCATCGAGGAGTCGACTGACGATGCCCAAGCGTCGGCCGCAAAGGTGAGGACCCTACTCGGCGAGACCTCTAGAGCCCAGGCCATCAAGGCGCTCAGGCGTCTACGCGTGAACTGGCAGGTGCGCTACATCGCAGCTTGCTTCTACGCGCGCCGCGCCGCACCCGACAAGGCGACCGACAAGAACTCGAGAGACGCTCACCTGAGGGCCGCGAACGAGCTCCTGAGGCAAGTGCTGAGCGATCCCAGACACGAAGTAGACCGCGAGTGGCTCCGCATCGATCCCGATCTCGAGCCGCTCCGCAATTGGAAAGACTCGAACTGGCCAGGGCTCGTAGTGCTCGGCTCCGTGACCACATCGGCGACCCGACAAGCGCTCGAATCGGAGCTCACCCCCATCTAGCTCGCTTGCACTGGCGGGTAGGGAGAATGTGGCGCCCCCGGCGTTCCTCGGAAGCCGGGGGATTACATGTTCCCCATCAAAGACAACATCCCGCTCGAGCGGTTTCCGATCGTCACGGTCGTGCTCGTGCTCGTCAACGTGGTCGCCTACCTGCTCTCGATCCGCCACGGCGGCAGCTTCTTCGGCGGCCCCTCCGACAACGTGACCGTCCACTACGGTGCGATCCCCTACGAGCTGACCCACGCCGGCAAGCACTGCGACGTCGTCACCGCGCAGAGCGCCGAAGGCGCCGTGCGCACCGTCGCCTGCCAGGGCATGCAGGGGGTCGTCGGCAGCCCGCCCGGCCAGCCCGCCACGTGGGAGACCGCTTTCACCTCGATGTTCCTGCACGGCAGCTTCCTGCACATCTTCGGCAACATGCTCTTCCTGGTGATCTTCGGGCCCAACGTCGAGGACGCCACCGGACGCCCGCGCTACCTCGCCTTCTACCTGCTCGGCGGCCTCGTCGCGCTCGGCGCGCAGGTGCTCGTCAGCCCCGACTCGACCGCCCCCACGCTCGGGGCCTCCGGCGCGATCGCCGCAGTGCTCGGCGGCTACCTGCTGCTCTATCCGCGCGCCCGCGTGATCACGCTCATCTTCATCGTCTTCTTCGCCACCATCGTCGAGCTGCCCGCCGTGCTGCTGCTCGGGTTCTGGTTCATCGAGCAGCTCTGGTTCGGCGCCGCCGGCCTCGCCAGCCCGCTCGGCGGCGGTCAGGGCGTCGCCTACTTCGCGCACATCGGCGGCTTCGTCTTCGGCCTGCTGCTGATCCGCGCCTTCGCCCGCCGCGACGGCAGCTCGGCCAAACGACCGCCGCCGCGGCCGGTGTACTGAGCCCGATGCGACGGATCCTCGTGCTCGGCGCCGTGCTCGTCTTCATCGCCGGCTTCGCCTTCCTCACCGTCGCCGCCGCGATCGAACAGGGCTTCACCATCGCCAGCCTGATCTCCATCCTGATCCTCGTGCTGCTCGCCGTCGGGATCGTCGGCGCGCTGCGCAATCCTCCTCGCTGAGCATCGTGAGCCCGCCCTTCATGACCTTCGAGGAAAGCCTGCGGCGGCGCGAACTCGCGCGCAGGCGCCGTCAGCGCCGCCGCGCGATCGGGTTCGGCGCGTTCGCACTGCTCGCCGTGGTGGCCATCGTGCTCGTCGTCGTGCTCTCCGAGTCCGGCGGTCACGGTCACGGCGGCGCTGCGACCGCCGCCAAACGCGCCCGCCCCAAGACGGTCGTCAAGCCCACGCTCTCCGCCATCGGCCTGCCGCTCGCCAAGCCCGCCCTGTCGCTGCGCGGGCTCGGTCTGCCACAAGAGGACTCCGTGCACATAGCCTTCCACCACCCGCCGCGCGCCGGCATCCTGTTCGACCTCGACACCGGCCAGGTGCTGTGGCAGCACAACCCCGACACCCGCCTGCGCATCGCCAGCCTGACCAAGATGATGACCGCGCTCTTGACCGTCGAATCCGAACCGCCCAGCGCGCGCGTGCTCGTTACCAAGGCCGCCGTCGACTCCGCCGGCTCCAAGGTCGGCGTGCTGCCGCTCGGCAGGCACGTGCGCCTGGAGACGATGCTCTACGGCCTGCTGCTGCCTTCCGGCAACGACGCCGCCATCGCGCTCGCCCAGCACGTCGCCGGCAGCATCGCCGGCTTCGTCAAGCGCATGAACGAGCGCGCCGCGCAGCTCGGCATGGGCTGCACGCGCTACTCCTCCCCCTCCGGCTACGTCGACGCCGCCAACTTCTCCTGTGCCGCCGACCTCGCCGTGCTCGCGCGCGTCGACGAGCAGCAGCCGCGTATCGCCAAGGTCGTGCGCACACTCAGCAAGCAGCTGCCGCTCCCGATCAAGGGCGGCAAGGTCTACCTCTACAACAACAACCCCCTGCTGATCTACCACTACCCCGGCGCCACCGGGCTGAAGACCGGCTTCACCGACGCCGCCGGGCGCTGCCTCGTCGCAACCGCCGAACGCGGCGGCGTGCGCCTCGGCGTCGTCGTCTTGCACTCGCGCAACCCCGGCACGCAGGCCCGGCAGCTGCTCGACCGCGCTTTCCAGGGCGTCTACCATCAGGCACCCGTCGTCGAGCCGCCGATGCCCGCAGGAGCGTGAGCGAGATGAGCAAGCCCGGTGAGCTGAAGGTCGCCGCCACCGCCGCCAACCAGGCCGAGGGCGAGCTGATCGTCGCCCGCCTCGCGCAGGCCGGCATCAGCGCGGTCGAACAGCGTGTCAGCGGCAACCCCGAATTCGGCGGGGGCGGCTGGCGCTACGTCTACGTGCAGGAGGGCGACCTCGAGCGCGGCCGCGCCGCACTCGCCGTCGAGGAGCCTCCTTTCTCCGATGAGGAGCTCGCGCGGCTGAGCGAGGAGGCTGCGCGCGAAGCGCGGCAGTAGCGCTACGCGCCCGGCCCTGCCGGCCTCGGTCCGCCGCGCCTGCCCAGATGCCGTATCCCGGCACGCAAAGCCCCGGAGGAGTACCGTTCTTGCTCTAGATTGACTGGTCAGTCAGCCAAAGGAGAACGCCGTGGATCTCGACGACACACAAGACCAGGCCGCGTACCGCGCCCAGGTACGCGCCTGGCTCGATGAGCACAAGTCCGAAGCGCCGATCGTGAGCGGCCCGGACGCGATTCAGGACGAGTCGGAGATGATCGCCGCCCGCCGCACCTGGCAGGGCAAGCTCGCCGAGGGCGGGCTGGCCGGCGTGACCTGGCCGAAGGAGTTCGGCGGTCAGGGCCTCGGCCCGATCGAGCAGGTCATCTGCAACCAGGAGATCGCCAAGACCAAAGTGCCGGGAATCCTCGACGCGATCGGCGTCGGCATGCTCGGCCCGACGATCATCGCGCACGGCACCGACGAGCAGAAGTCGCGCTACCTCGGCCCGATGCTGCACGGCGACGAGGTCTGGTGCCAATTGTTCTCCGAGCCCGCAGCCGGCTCGGACCTGGCGGCCGTGCAGGCGCGTGCGCGCCAGCAGGAGGACGGCAGCTGGAAGCTCTCCGGGCAGAAGGTGTGGACGACCAATGCGCAGTTCGCCTCCTACGGCCTGCTGCTCGCGCGCACCGACGCCGACGTGCCCAAGCACAAGGGCCTGACGATGTTCATCGTGCCGATGGACGCACAGGGCGTGACCGTGCGCGGGCTGCGCCAGATCTCCGGCGAGGCTGAGTTCAACGAGGTCTTCTTCGACGACGTCGCGATCGACGCAGACGCGGTCGTCGGCGGCGTCGGCAACGGCTGGGGCACGGCGCTGACCACGCTGATGTTCGAGCGCGTCACGATCGGGCTCGGCAGCGAGGGCATGGGCTACAACTCCAACCGCTTCGCGCAGGCGATCGCCGCCGACGCGGATGCGCGCCGCGACCCCGAGGTGCGCCACACGCTCGGCGAGATCGCAAGCGAACTGCTCGCCGTGCGCTTCACCGGCTACCGCACGCTCTCGGCGCTGCAGAAAGGTCAGGTTCCAGGCCCCGAGTCAGGGCTCGCCAAGATCACGATCGTCAGCGGCGCGATCAAGGCCGGCGATCTGATCGCCGACACGCTCGGCCCCGACGCGCTCGACGAGCATGGCGAGTGGGCGTACATGATCTCCTTCCTGCCCGGCCTGAAGTCGGCCGGCGGCACCGAGGAGATCCTGCGCAACACGATCGGCGAGCGCGTGCTCGGCCTGCCCCCCGCGCCGCGCCTGGACAAGGGCATCCCCTTCTCCGAGCTGCGCTCCAAGGAAACGGCGGCGGCATGACCCACCAGTCGAACACGACCAAAGGAGCGTCGGCGTGAACTTGTCCCTCTCAGACGAGCAGGTGTTCCTTCGCGAGGCCGCGCGCGGAGCGCTGTCGCGCTTCAAGACCTTCGAGGCCGTGCGCGAGGCGCTCGACGGGAAGACCGACGCGATCCCCGACCTGTGGCCGACCGCCAAGGAGGCCGGCTGGCCCGGCCTGTTGATCGACGAGCAGCACGGCGGCGCCGGGCTCGACGCATTCGACGCGATGCTCGTACTCGGCGAGTGCGGGCGCGTGATCGCCCCGATCGGGCTGCTCGGGCACCTGCCCGCGAGCTCGATCCTCAACGACTCGCCCGCCGGCGCATCGCTGCTCGATGACCTCGCCACCGGCGAGCGCCGCGCCGCCTACCTCCCCGTCAGCCCGCCCGACGACCTGTCCGGCACGTGGACCGTCGATCCGCGCAGCGGCCTGCAGCGCCCCGGCGCGCCGACGGCAAGCTCCGACGGCGACGGCGCGCGCGTGAGCGGAACGCTCTCGTTCGTGCCCGACGCACCCGGCGCCGACCTGCTCGTCGGCGTCGCGCTGCTCGACGGCAAGCCCGTCGGCATCGCGGTCGAGGGCGACGCCTCCGGCGTCGCCCTCGAGGCGACGACGCGCTACGACGCGAGCCGCTCGCTCGGGCACGTGACGTTCGAGAACGCGCCCGCGCTCGTGCTCGACGCGCCCGAGGAGTCGCTCGCATCGGCGTGGTACCTCGCGCAGTCGCTGATCGCCGCCGAGTCTCTCGGCAGCGTCGAAACGGCGCTCGACGTGTCCGTCGAATACGCCAAGGAGCGGCACACGTTCGGCCGCGCGATCGGCTCCTACCAAGCCGTCAAGCACTCGCTCACCGAGGTCCTGCGCCAGCTCGACAACGGCCGCTCGCTGCTCTACTACGCCGGCTGGGCCCGCGACGGCGCGCCCGGCGAGTTCCCGCTCGCCGCGAGCGCCGCGCGCTCGGTCGCCGGGCGCGCGCTCGACACCGCCTCGCGCACGATGATCTCCGTGCACGGCGGCACGGGCGCCACCTGGGAGCACGACGCCCCGCTGTACTTCCGCCGCGCGCAGCTCTCACGGCGGCTGCTCGGCGGTACCAACGGCGCGACCGACCGGGTCGCCGGCGAGCTGCTGGCGCAGGCCGACGCCGCTTGATGAACCGCGCCGGGGTGATCGTCGCGACTGCAACCGCGACGATCACCGCATTGCGTCAGGCTTCGGTGCAGACCGGCGGGCCCTTGGGGCCTTCGCCTTGTGCATTGGTCGCTGAGAGGCGATAGCACAGCCAGTCTTTGGCGTGCACGAGCATGCGATTGGTCATGCTCAGCGTCGGGGTCGTCGACCACGCGACTCCCGGACCTTTGCCTTCGATGTTTTCATCGCCCGCGCGGAACACGCTGTAGCTCGTGACCGAGTCGGCACTCGGGTTGGCCGACCACTTCAGCGTGATCGCCGGAGTCGCTCCACCGCCGGAGCCGGCCGTCAGGCCGGTCGGCGTCGCGGGTCTGCCCACCGGAGTAGGCGGAGGAGGGGGCGGCGTGGTTTCAGTCGGAGGCGGAGTGGTTTCAGCCGGAGGTTCTTCTGTCGGGACTGCTTCGCCCGCCGGGCCTGGATGCCCGCCCTGCGCCGCATAGCCACGGCAGGGGTCATTGATCGAAGCCGCCGACAGCGCGTAGTCGTGCGCCGCGGCATTGACGAACTGCACGGGAACGACGATGTTGTTCGACAGCAGGACCCCGGCGTTGTTGCCGAAGGACTTCGAGATGCAGTTGTTGGCGAACACGTTGCCCGAGCCGACGGAGCCGTAGGTGTAGGCCGAGTTGTTGGCGACCGCGGCGACGATGTTCTGTTCGACGCGATTGCCCGTCGGGGTCAGGTCGCCGAAGATCCAGCCCTCGCGTGAGTCGGCAGCGACGTTGTTATGCCAGTAGCCGCCGCGCTCTCCGCGCACCTGATAGCAGCGCGCCGCAGCTTCCCAGCACCAGTTGTTGGAGACCACGTCGCCCGGTCCACCGAGCAGGTAGATCCCCTGGCAGGTGATGTCGCAGCCCGACTTGACCACGCCGCTCTGCTTGCCACAGTTGTGCACGGCGTTGTGGTCGATCGTCGAGTAGGAGAACGTCGAGCCGCCCCAGGAGACGCCGTTGATGCAGATCGTCTGCCCGGCTCCGGAGACGTCGTTGTGGGAGAAGAGCTCATGCGGCGTGCCGAGCACGACCGTGACCGATTCGCTGCCGGAGAAGAGGAACTTCAGGTTGGTGATGTCGACCCAGCTCGCCGACCCGGACGTGACGAACCTGCCCTGGATCGTCGCCGGAAGGGCCGGATCGCAGCTCGTCAGGCTGACCGGGCTGCCTTCTCGCCCGCCGTGTTCTCTCCACGTCGTCGCGGCGTAGGTGCCGGGGTTCAGGCAGATGGTTTGCCCGGGCGTCGCGCTGTTCAGAGCGCTGCCGAGATTGGCCCCGGGCGAAAGGCTGGTGCTGAGTGCGGCGGCGCTTGCGAGCGGCGCCGCCGGAGCGGCCGCCGAGAGAAGCGCGGCGAACAGCAGGCCGAGCGCGAAGGTCGCACTGCGGGTCTTGCCGGCGCCGACGCGCGTTCGGGTGCGCCGGCTTCCTGCGAGGGGGTCGCCGATGGGCGACCGATGCTTCGATGGGACGCCGAGGTTCATGGCGTCTCCTGACTGCGGTACTGAGCACCGCTGTTGAAAGGGAATGGCTCCCCGGTCTCTTCGACCTACTAGCTACCCGACGCTTTTGCGCTCGGGGTGTAGCTCAGTCCGACGTAGTCCAACGAAAGTCCACAGGTTGGACTGTATCGCTCGCCCAAGGCTGGATCGCCTAGCGGCCCGCAGCGTCCACTCGTGCGGCGCTGGCCTTCGTCAGCGCCGCTTCCACGGGCGCCCCGTAAGCCGCGTGCACCGCTTCGACCAACCGCGAATCGACCCCGCAGTTGATGCAGAACCCGTGCTGGGACCAGCCGATCGCCCGCGCGAGCACCTGATCCGCATACGTCACGCCGGTCGCGTCGTGCCCGTAGTAGGCATACGCCGCACTCCAGGCGCCGGCGTCGAGCGAGTAGCTCGCGCCGTCGGCTGAGAGCAGGTGCGCGGCGGCCATGATCGAGTCGAAGTCGTCGTAGATCGAGGGGTGCCTGGCCGTGCGGTGGTCGTAGCTCGACGGGCGCCGGCCATAGCGGAAC
>DATINR010000198.1:0-7086 GCA_035473995.1 Solirubrobacteraceae bacterium | reverse complement strand
CATCATCGTCAACAACGCCGGCTACACGCTCGACGCGCCGATCCACAAGATGTCCGACGAGCACTTCCAGGCGATGCTCGACATCCACACGATCGTCCCCTTCCGCGTGATCCGCGCCGCCGCGCCGCACCTGCGCGAGCCCGCCAAGAAAGAGCGCGAGGAAGGCAAGGAGGTGTTCCGCAAGATCGTCAACATCTCCTCGACCTCGGGCACGTTCGGCAACGCCGGCCAGGCCAACTACTCGGCGGGCAAGGCCGGCGTCGTCGGCCTGACCAAAACGGTCGCCAAGGAGTGGGGCCAATTCAAAGTCAACGTCAACGCGGTCGCCTTCGGCTTCATCGACACGCGCCTGACGCAGGCCAAGGTCGACGAGAACGCGATGGAAATCGGTGGCGAGAAGGTCCAGCTCGGCATCCCCGAGCAGATGCGCCAGATGGCCTCCATGCTGATCCCGCTCGGCCGCCCCGCCTCACCCGAGGAGGCCGCCGGCGGCGTCTTCTTCCTCTGCTCGCCGTGGTCGAACTACGTGCACGGCCAAACGCTGCACGTGACCGGCGGGCTGTTCGGAGGGATGTCCGGCTGACCGCCCGCGAGTGCGCGCGCCGGGCGGCTCAGATGCCCGGTGACGCGCCTCTGAGGTCCAGCTGACAGCCCGAGAAGTAGTCGCCGGCGGGCGAGGCGAGGTAGGCCACGACGCCGGCGATCTGCTCCGCCGCCGTGCTCGGCCCGGGGGCGATCGCGACCGGCGAGATGCCGTAGCGCGCCCACTCGATCGAAAGCGTGCGCGCGAGGTTCTCGAGGCCCGCGCGGGTGGCGTCGGCATGCGCTGCGACTGCGCCCGGCTCGCGGCGATCGCCGGCGGCGAGCGTCGGCGGAGCCAGGTAGGCGACCCGCCCCCCCGCCTCGCCCGGGATGAAGGCGGTATTGGCCACGGCGCGCGTCACCCGCCAGCTCGCCTCGAGCGCGGCGATCATGGCGTCGGCTTGGCGGGCGAACATCCCGCCGGCGTCGACCACGAGCATCCGTATGCCGGCGCCGCCGGCCGGCACGGCGCTCACGGCAGCGTCGACTGCGGCGTCGTCGTCCTGCGGCTGCCCCGTGCAGATCAGCGGCAGCTCGTGCACGATCGCGCCCAGCTCGCTGCAGGCGGCGCCCACCACGGATGCCGTCGAGCCGCCGGCCATCCCTGCCTCCCCGGCGTGGGCCAGCGCGAGCGGCACGCCGTCGAGCAGCCCCGCGCGCAGCACCTCGGTCACGTCGATCTCGGTCATGCTGCCGCGCACCCTAATGGGGCGCGCGCGTTCAGGAGATCGGCGGCGGGTTGGGAGCGAGGGGACGGTCCTCCCCGACGCGCTCGCCCGATGCAGCTCGCAGGTCGAAGTACAGCACCGCCGCGGCCAGCCCCGAGATCGGCCCCGTAAGGATGCCGAGGATCACGCGCGCGACGATGCCGGCGCCCGTGCCGGCCGACTCGGCGCCGATCTGGATGGCCGAGCTGACGATGATCACGAGGACGAACAGCACGAAGATCACGCCGAACACCTGCCAGCCGTTGCCGCGCACGAGCTCGCGGCTGCGAGAGAGCGCCGCGAACACGCCGGGGCGCTCGAGCACGACCACCGGAGCGGCGACCGACCAGATCGTGAGCAGGATCAGGCCGGGAACGATGATCAGGAAGAAGCCGATCAAGATGCCGATGCCGGCGACGATGCCGACCAGGATCAGCTGGCCGAGCACGGGCGTGGCCGCGCGCAGCAGCTCGCCGGCGCTGTGATCGCGCCGCCCGTCCTGAACGTCGGACACCAGCTCCACGACCATCCCCGTGAACAGCGTGCCGGCGATCAGGCTGAGCAGCAGCGCGATCAGCGCCAGCCCGGGCGCCGCGGCGACGAGCAGAGCCGAGACGATCCCGGTGATCACGAACACGACGGCCGAGGCGGGCAACAGCACGGAGTACTGATCGACGTAGATGTCGAACACCCGGCGGATCACCGCCCCCACGTCGAGTCGATCTGTCATCGCGCTGCAGCCTACCCGCGGGCTGCGACGGCATCGGCGACACGCGCCTGATCGCCACCGGCAACTTCGACCCGGTCGCGCCCGGCGTGCTTCGCCGCGTACAGCGCGCGGTCGGCGGCTTTGAACAGGGACGCGGAATCGCCACCGTCGTCCGGCAGGATCGCGACGCCGGCGCTCGCGGTGATCGTCTGGTCGACACCGGGGACGCGGATCCCGGCCACCGCGGCGCGTATGCCCTCGGCGACGTGGATCGCGCTCTCCCGGTCGGCGCCGGGCAGCAGCGCGACGAACTCCTCCCCGCCATAGCGTCCGGCGAAGTCGCTTGCGCGAATCGTCCTTTGCAGCACGGCGCCCACGGCCGCGAGCATCTCGTCGCCGTGATCGTGACCGTGGACGTCGTTGACCGACTTGAAGTGATCCAGGTCGATGATGACGAGCGCAAGGGGGGCGAACGTACGCGAGGCTTGCGCCACCATCCGCTTGAGCGTGTCCTGAACGGCACGGTGGTTGGGCAATCCCGTCAGCGCGTCCGTTGCCGCGCGCAGTTCGGCGAGCGCAAGGTTGCGCAGGTTCCCGAGCACGGGAGCCGCCTGGGCGACGGTTTCGCGTATGCGCCGATGCTCCTCGGCGTCGGGCGCTTGTGCTTTTGCCACGAGCACGGAACCGATCACCTCGCCGCCGACGAGCAGCGGCTCGCACAGCGACACGCCCGGGAGTCGCCCGCACAGCTCGCATTTCGTGAGCGGCGCGTGCGCGGCGCCTTCGGTGTGGCTGCGCGAGAAGCGCACGGCCAGGCAGGAGCGTGGCGGGGCGTCGACGAGCGGGTCGCGCAAGTCCTCGAGCTCGGCGAGCGAGGTTCTCGCTTCGAGGCGGTTGTCGCTGTTGTTGCGCACGAGCACGACGGCCCGCGAGGAGGGGTACGTACGCTCGATCTGCCGGCGTACGAGCGCCTGCGCTTCGTCCTCGTTCTCGGTTCCCTGGAGGACTCCGATGTACTCGTTGGCGCCCTCTTCGTAGCGCCGCTCCTCGGCTCGCGCGCCGAGCAGCGACCTCAGCAGGATGCCCATCCGCACGAGCGCCACCGCCGCCAGCAACGCCACGGCAACGGCGGCGATCAGCCAGTTGCGGCTCCGCGTGAAGACGTGCTGAGCCGAGGCGCGAGCGCTCGCCGCCGCCTGCGTCTCGATCGTCTGGCGCGCAGCGACGAAGCCGATCAACGGATCCAGCACGTGCTCGATCCGTGCAATCGCTTGTTTCCGCTCGGCGCCGGTCAATTGCCGAGCGCCGGAGAGCACCGGCCCTCGCGTGGCCACGGCCAAGTACCCGCGCCAGCGCGTGGGGATCCGTTCGATCTGCTGAAGCTCAAACCGCGGATCGTCTGCGTGCAGGCGCAGGAGCTGAGCGATGTCAGCCTGGGCGCGCGGGATCGCGAGGCTGCGCAGGCGCGCCCGCAGGCGTTCGGTTTCGCCGGCGCCGCCGGAGGAGAGGATCTCGAGGCTCAGCCTCGCCGTGCCGTCGAGTGACGCGACGAGCTGGCCGTTCGCCTCGGTAGTGCGAAGGTTGTCGCTGAAGACCTGGTCGTTGGCGCGCTCGACCGCGCGCAGCCCGAGCAGGCCGAGCGCGGCCACGGCGACGAGCATCGCCACGAGCAGGCCCAGGGACAGGAAGAAGCGGGCTCCAGCCCGCCGATCGCCGAAATGCATCACTAGGGCCATCGACGCTCGCGACGGCCTGCTTGAGCCAGGCCGAGCATCGTGGTCGTCTTGGCTCGGCGATCCAGTCGCCGCCGCCGCGCCGATCAGATGGCCGCGGCCTTGGTCCTTCCGCCGCCGTTGCGGCGCTCCTCGCGCAGCCGCCGCAGGATGCCCTTGCGCCCGTGCGCTTCGAGGCCGGCGTAGAGCTTGCGGATCTCGACGAGGATCTGGTCGGCGACCTCCTGCTGCTGCTCGCGCGTGGGGTGCTCGATCTTCTCCCAGCGGATCGGCTCGCCGTACTGCACGGTCACGCGCGGGAACTGCAGGCGCTTCCAGTTGCGCACGCGCGAGGAGCCGTAGATCGCGATCGGCACGACGGGCACGCCCGTCTCGAGCGCGAGCCGCCCGATCCCGCGCTTGGCCTGCTCGGCGACTTTGCCCGTGCGCGAGCGACCGCCCTCGCAGTACATCGTGATCGCGCCGCCGCGGGCGAGGATCGTCTCGGCGGTGATGAACGTGTCGTCGTCGCGTGCGCCGCGGCGCACGGGAAACACGCCGCCGTGGGTGTAGATGAACTGCATCGGCCGTTTGAACAGCTGCGACTTGGCCATGAAGCGCACCTTGCGACGGATGAAGCAGCCCATCAGGAAGTGGTCCATGAAGGAGAAGTGGTTCGGCGCGAGCAGCACGGCGCCGCTACCGGGGACGTTCTCGCTGGAGATCGAACGGGCGCGCAGGAAGGTGTAGGCGTACAGCGAGGTCAGCACGCGCACCAGCTCGTACACCCAGTCCGGTTCGCGCGTGCGGGCGCGCTCGTGGAAGCGGTCGAAGTACTCCTTGGGGCGCGGGTCGGAGTAGACCTGCTCGCGCATCGGGGCCAGCTCGCTCATCTGAGCGGATTACCTCCCATGGCGAGCAAGGTTACGCACGTGCGCGCCTCAGCGCATCGGCCCACCCGGCGAGCAGGCCGTCGCGCTCGTCCTCGCCCATGCGCGGCTCATAGGTGCGCGGGGCGCCGCCGCCGAGCCCGCCGGGCCCGCGGCGCAGGTCCTCGACGGTCCACAGCCCGGCGCCGACGCCGGCGAGGTAGGCGGCGCCGAGCGCGGTCACCTCGGCGAGCTCGCCGAGCACGACGGGCACGCCGAGCACGTCGGCCTGGAACTGCATCAGCCAGCCGTTCGTGCTCGCGCCGCCGTCGGCGCGCAGCTCGGACAGCGGCGCGGGCAGGGCGGGCTCCATCGCGCGCACGGCATCGACGGTCTGGTAGGCGATCGCCTCGAGCGTGGCGCGCGCGAGGTGGGCGCGCGAGCTGCCGCGCGTGAGGCCGACGATCGTGCCGCGCGCGTGGGCGTCCCAATGGGGGGAGCCGAGACCGGTCAGCGCGGGCACGAAGTAGACGCCGTCGTTGCCGTGCAGCGAGGCGGCGAGCTGCTCAGTCTGCTCGGCGCGCTCGATGATGCCGAGGCCGTCGCGAAGCCACTGCACGGCGGCGCCGGTGACGAAGATCGAGGCCTCCAGCGCATAGGCGCGCGACTCGCCTACGGCGCAGGCGACGGTCGCCAGCAGGCCGCGCGGCGGCTCGGGCGCGGTGAAGCCGGCGTTGACGAGCACGAAGGAGCCGGTGCCGTAAGTGTTCTTGCCCATCCCGGGATCGACGCAGGCGTGGCCGAACAGCGCGGCCTGCTGATCGCCGGCGACGCCGCTGACGGGCACGGCGTGGCCGTGAAGCGCACCGGGCCTGGTCTCGCCGAAGGGGCCGGCGCTGGGCAGCACCCGCGGCAGCGCGCGCTCGGGGATGGCGAACAGCTCGAGCAGCTCGGCGTCCCAGCGCCCGGCGGTGATGTCGTAGAGCAGCGTGCGCGAGGCGTTGGTGGCGTCAGTCAGGTGCTCGCCGGTGAGCTTGAAGATCAGCCAGGAGTCGACGGTGCCGAACACGGCGCTCCCGCGCTCGGCGCGCTCGCGCAGCCCGTCGACGTGCTCGAGCAGCCACTGCATCTTGGTGGCCGAGAAGTAGGGGTCGAGCACGAGCCCGGTGCGCGCGCGCACGAGCGGCTCGTGGCCCTGGCGACGAAGCTGCTCGCAGCGCTCTGCGGTGCGCCGGTCCTGCCAGACGATCGCGTTGTGCAGCGGCTCGCCGCTGTCGGGGTCCCACACGCAGACGGTCTCGCGCTGGTTGGTGATGCCGAGCCCGTCGAGATCGCCGGCGCGCACGCCGGCGTCTTGCAGCGCGGCGCCGGCGACGGCAGCCGTCACCTCCCAGATCTCGCCTGGGTCGTGCTCGACCCAGCCGGGACGGGGGAAGTGCTGGGTGAACTCGCGGTAGGCCCTGCCGATCGGCTCGGCGCGCTCGTCGAAGACGATGCTCGTGGTGCCGGTCGTGCCCTGGTCGATCGCGAGGATCATCGCCGCGCGAGCCTACCGGCGCCCCGGCTTCAGGCGCCCCCGCTTCACATACACGCGCGCGAAGTCGAGCAGCTGGCGGGCGCGGTGCGCGAAGCCGGCGGGCGTGCGTCCGGTGGCGCGATGCTCGAGGTCGAGCTCGAGCTCGAGCAGCCGGTGCCCGCGGCGAACGGCGTCGATTGTCATCCCGATCTCCATGCCGAAGCCGTGCGCGAAGGGCAGCACGTCGGCGAGCACGGCGGGGCTCAGGGCGCGCTGTCCGGAGATCGGCGCGACGGTCTGCAAACCGCAGCGACGGCGGATGGCCCAGCGGGCGAAGCCAAGCGCGAGCCCGATGCCGCCGCCGACGCGCCGGCTGAAGGCGGCCACGACGAGATCGCCGCGGCCGTCGGCGACGGCGTCGGCAAGAGCGCCGAGCGCGCCGGCGGACGCGCCGAGGTCGCCGTCGCAAAGGATGAACACGGCCTCCCGCTCGACCTGCAGAGCACGCGCGTTGCCGAGCGCCTCGCGCGCGGCGAGCGTGACTGCCTCGCCCTTGCCGAGCATCCGCTCGCTGCGCACGACCTGAGCCCCCAGCCCGGCGGCGATGCTCGCTGTGTCGTCGCTGGAGCCGTCGTCGGCCAGCAGCACTCGTGCACCGGGGAACGCCGAGGCGAGCGCAGCGAGCGTCGCGCCGATCCGATCCGCCTCGTTGTAGGCGGCGACGATTATGAAGATTTGACGATCCATCCAGTGCGGGCCTCTTGCGCACGGCGCCACGGTGAGCATCGCCGGCCGTCGTGCGCGAAGGCTATTGTCCCGGCGGTCAGCGACGATCGGCGATCTGGACGTCTGGAGGTTCGTGAATGTCTGCAGTGGAGGCGCACATCACCGGCACCGTGTGGAAGATCGAGTGCGCGGTCGGCGACCAGATCGAGGAGGGCGACACGGTCGCGATCCTCGAGTCGATGAAGATGGAGATGCCGGTCGAGGC
>DATINR010000197.1:0-3445 GCA_035473995.1 Solirubrobacteraceae bacterium | reverse complement strand
GCACCGTCAGATCGACGACATGGACCAGGGGGAGGGAGTCGAGGGCTCCGAGCGCAAGGAGGACCCGCTCGACTTCGCCCTGTGGAAGGCGCACAAGGAGGGCGAGGACACCGTGTGGGACTCGCCCTGGGGCCCCGGCCGGCCGGGTTGGCACATCGAGTGCTCGGCGATGGCTGAGAAGTTCCTGAAGCTGCCGATCGACATCCACGGCGGCGGCTCGGACCTCGTCTTTCCCCATCACGAGAACGAGGCTGCCCAGACACGCGCCGCTCGTGAGGGTGAGCTCACGCGCATCTGGATGCACAACGGGATGATCCAGTTCACCGGCGAGAAGATGGCCAAGTCGATCGGCAACATCGCGCTGCTGCACGAGGTCATCGAGGAGTACGGCACCGAGGCCGTCGTGATGTACCTGGTCTCAGGTCACTACCGCCAGCCACTGGCGTTCTCCGCGGCGGCGCTGGAGCAGGCGCGTGCGAACGTCGCGCGTATCCGCGAGGCCGGACGGCGCCTGGACGATGCTCCCTCGCGGGCCGACCTCGAGCCTCTGCGCGACCGCTTCTTCGAGGCGCTGGCCGATGACTTCAACACGCCGAAGGCGATCGGCTTGCTCAACGAATGGATCGCACACGCGGCGAGCGGCGACGGGCGCGGCGACGCGCATCTGCGTGAAATGCTCGATGTACTCGGCCTGGAAAGCCTGCTGGAGCCCGACGAGGCCGCACCGGCCGAGGTTCGCGCGCTGGCCGAGCAGCGCGAGCAGGCCCGCGCGGCGCGCGACTTCGCCGCCTCCGATCGGCTCCGCGAGGAGATCGCGGCGCGCGGCTGGGACGTGCGCGACGGAGCCGACGGCTTCGAGCTGCTGCCGCGGTGATCCTCTACGGGCGCAACCCCGTCGCCGAGGCGCTACGCGGCAGGCGGGCGAAGGCCGTCGCGGACATCTGGGCGACGGCTCCGGCCGCGCGCGAGCCGTGGCTGAAAGAGGCGCGCCCGAAGATCGTGACGAGCGAGGAGATCGAGTGTCGCAGCGGCTCGAGCGCCCACCAGGGCGTCTGCGCGGACGTCGGTCCCTACCCCTACGCCTCGGCCGAGCAGCTGCTCGCGGGCGCCGATCCGCTGATCGTGGCGCTCGACCAGGTGCAGGATCCGCAGAACCTCGGCTCGATCTGCCGTACCGCCGAGTGCGCCGGCGCCGCAGGCGTCGTGATCCCCGAGCGCCGCGCCGCCGAGGTCACGCCGGCCGTCTGCAAGGCCTCCGCCGGCGCCGTCGAGCACCTGCCGGTGGCGCGCGTGCGCAACATGGCCGATTTCCTCGCCCAGGCGCGCGAGGCCGGATGCTGGTGCTACGGCGCCAGCGGCGACGAGGACCGGGCTGAGGGCGCGCAGGACGAGGCGCAGGGTGGCACGCGGCTCGGGCGCGGGGCGCATACGCCGATCCCGTATGACCGCCCCGACTACGCCGGCGCCGGGGTCGTGCTCGTGCTCGGCAGCGAGGGCAGCGGACTGCGCCCGCGCGTGGCCGGCGCGTGCGACGAGCTGATCGCGCTGCCGCTGCTCGGCCGGATCGAGTCGCTCGGCGTGAGCGCCGCCGCCGCGGCGATTCTGTATGAGATCTTGCAGAGCCGGGCAGCCGGCCTTGACAAGTCTCCATAACTGTGCGAGGCTCGCGCCGACATAACGCTGAACCTAAGGTTGAAGAAGCCTTAGGTGTACATAGCTTTGGCGCCAGGGGAGGAGTGCGCCACTGAGCAAATTGGGGCCTGCCTACGGGTGGAGCGCCAGAAAGGATCTGCTCGTGGCTCGAATCTCCCATAACCCTAACTCTGAACCGAAGGTTGACGATGGCTTTCTCATCGCCCTCGCCAAGCTCGGAGACCGCAACGCCTATGACCGGCTCGTGCGTCGCTATCACGGCTTCGTCCGGCTGAAGGCCTCTTCGTACTTCCTCGCCGGCGGCGACTCCGACGATCTGATTCAGGAGGGGCTCGTCGGCCTGTACAAGGCGATCCGCGACTTCCGCACCGATCGCGAGTCGAGCTTCCGCAACTTCGCCGAGCTCTGCATCACCCGCCAGATCATCACGGCCGTGAAGACGGCGACACGCAACAAGCACACGCCGCTGAACCAGTACGTCTCGTTCTCCTCGACGCCCGCAGGCGCCGGCGACGACGTACCCACGCTCGACCAGATCCTGCCCGGCCCGACCGTGCACGATCCCGTCAATCAGGTGATCAGCTCCGAGGAGCTGCGCTCGCTCGTCGGCTGCCTCTCGAGCGCGCTCTCAGAGCTCGAGAGCCGGGTGCTCTCGCTGTACCTCGACGGCTACTCCTACGAGCAGGTCGGCGAGCGCCTGGAGTGCGACACGAAGACCGTCGACAACGCCCTGCAGCGCGTCAAGCGCAAGGTGGGCGCGCACCTGCAGGCGCGCGCCGTCGCCGCCTGAGCAGCGCCCGCGAGCAAGGGCGCGGCCGCGCCGAGTGAGCGCGGCGCGCCTCGGGCTTTGCCGGCTGCTCCGGCGGGGAGTCGTGCTCCCCGCCGGAACCGTGGGCGCGCAAGCGCCCTCGCGCCTGCTCAGAAGTGCCCTTCCGCGGGCTGTTTCGAGTTGCTCGGCGCCTCCGGGGTCAGCGCGGACGCCGGCGCCGGCGTCACTTCGAGCGGGACCGCCGGCGTCGCGGCGCCTTGATTTTCGGGGTCGCCGGGGACCTTGACCCTGAGCTTGCGTGTGCTCGGCGCGAAGAACGTGTGCGTGATCGCGAACGTCCCGTCGGCTGCGACCTGGGCGACGCCGACCGTGTGGTAGCTGACGCCCGACCCGCTGAGCGCTTGCAGATACACGGGGTGACCGGCGTGGGCCGGCGTGACCGTGCCTGAGAACGTGACCGGCTGACCGGCCGCGACGCTGCTCGCCGAGGCGCTCGCCGTCACGCCGTAGCGGACGCCCTCGAACAGGCTCGAGGAGGATTTGCCGGCGCCCGTGACCTTGTAGAGGGTGCTCTGCGTCGGCGTCTGCACCGGGAACGAGTAGGCGCCACCGGCGCCGCTCGTGGCCGTCGCCACCGGCACGAAGTCGTGCTGCAGGCGCGTGCGTGCGAGCAGCGTCAGCGTGGTCGCAGTCGCCGATTCGATCTTGCCGCTGACCGTCACGGGCTGGCCGTAGGAGATCGGGTCGGCTGAGCTTTCGATCGTCAGCGCCGGATTCTGCGCCTGCGAGATCTCATAGGAGAGCGATTCGGAGGCGGCTGTCGCGTAGAGCTTGTGCGAGCGGATCACGACGCGGATGTTGGCCTCGCCCGGTACGGCGAAGGTGTGCGCGATCGAGTAGGTGCCGCCCTGTCCGACCGTGCTGAGCTTGCCGATCCGATGCCATTCTTCGTTGCCCACCGAGCTCTCGCGCTGCAGCGCGACCGTTGCGCCCTGGTCAGTCGGGCTGACGGTGCCGGAGAAC
>DATINR010000196.1:0-13953 GCA_035473995.1 Solirubrobacteraceae bacterium | reverse complement strand
CTGATCGCCCCCTCGGCCACACCGGAGGAGGCGGCGGCGGTCGTGGCCGCGCTGGAGCGCTTCATGCGGGCCACGGCGCCGGCTGCAGCGCCCGCGGCAGAGCCGGCGGATCCCTGGCGGCGCGTGGCTATCCTCGAAGGGGTCGAGCGAGAGGCGCAGGGGGATCTGGGCGATCCGTGGTTGAGGGTCTGAGCGACCGTCCGCCGGGGCAGCGCGAGCCTCCTGAATAAATACCTAAAAGCCGCTAGGCTTTAGCCTCAATGCTCGTCGTAACGTCGAACGCGCCCCGGGCCAGCACCCGGATCAGGAGGTACTCGTAGATGGAGCCAGTTTCCGTACCCGCCCAGCGCGGCACGCTGGAGGATCCAGAGGTGCTCCAGAACGTGCCTGGGCACGTGATCCCGATCCTGCAGCGGGAGTACGACGACTTCAAGACGGAGGCCAAGAAATTCCTCGACGGCCAGACCGAGGAAGACGAGTTCATCAAGTTCCGCCTCAAGCAGGGCGTCTACGGCCAGCGCCAGGCCGACGTGCAGATGATCCGCGTGAAGCTGCCCTTCGGCGGCGTCACGCCCGAGCAGATGGAGTCCTTCGCGGACGTCGTCGAAAAGTACGTGCCGCTGAACAAGGGCCACATCACGACGCGCCAGAACATCCAGATGCACCACGTCCCGCTGCTCGACGCGGAGAAGCTGATCCGCGAGATCGGCGAGACGGGGCTCTCCAGCCGCGAGGGCTGCGGCAACACGATGCGCAACGTGACCGGCGACCCCTGGGCGGGCGTGGCCGAGGACGAGCTGTTCGACCTGACTCCCTACGTCGGCGCGTACGTGCGCTACTTCGTGCGCCACCCGACGACGCAGGCGATGCCGCGCAAGGTCAAGACGTCCTTCGACGGCGGTCCCCGCGACCGCGCGATCAGCGGCATCCACGATGTCGCCTTCCGCGCTCGCGTACGCGAGATCGAGGGCCGCGGCGAGGTGCGCGGCGTCGAGATGCTGGTCGGCGGCGGCACGTCGATCATGCCGCGCAAGGCACAGGTGCTGTACGAGTTCCTCGAGCTCGACAACGGCGAGTACCTGAAGGTCACGGAGGCGGTCATGCGCATCTTCGACCGCCAGGAGTGGCTGCGGGTGAATCGTGCCCGCGCGCGAATCAAGGTGTTCGTCGACAAGTACGGGATCGAGGAGCTGCGCAAGCAGGCCGAGCAGGAGCTGCAGGGCGAGTGGGTCGCAGAACGCGACTTCTCGATCGAGCATCGCCTGTTCGAGGACGACGAGCGCGAGAGCGCGCCGGCTCCTCCGCAGAGCTATGGCACGCCCAACGGCGACGTCTCGGAGTTCGAGCGCTTCCGCGCAGCCAACGTGCGCGAGCAGAAGCAGCAGGGCTTCGTGACGGTCGAGGTGAAGGTCACCCGTGGCGACCTCTCGCCTGAGCAGTTCCGCGGCCTGGCGCAGATCATGCGCGACTTCGCGGGCGGCTACGCGCGCAGCACGGTGCAGCAGAACCTGGTGCTGCGCTGGGTGCGCGAGGAGTGCGTGTACGACGCGTGGCGGGCGCTGTCGGCGCTCGGGCTCGGCGACCCCGGCTCGCGTGAGATCGACGATGTCGTCTCCTGCCCGGGAACGGACTCGTGCAAGCTCGGCATCACCAGCTCGATGGGCCTGAACGAAGCCGTGCAGGAGCGCATCGAAGCGATGAACATCACCGACGAGCTGACGCGCAAGCTGAACATCAAGATCAGCGGCTGCCCGAACGGCTGCGGCCAGCACCACGTCGCGAGCATCGGCTTCACGGGCGCATCGATCAAAGTCGGCGAGCACACGATCCCGGCCTACATCCCGCTCGTCGGCGGCGTGTTCGAAGGCGGCGACGTCGAGTTCGGCACGCGCCTGAAGCTGCGCCTGCCCTCCAAGCGCGTGCCGGAGGCGATCGAACGCTGGATCAAGCAGTACGAGGCAGGCCGCGAGGACGGCGAGGGGTGGAACGAGTACCTGGCGCGGATCGGCACGGCCGAGCTCGAGGCGCAGGTCAAGGACCTCTCGATGCCGGTCGACTTCGGGTTGGAGACGATGAACACGTTCATCGACTGGAAGCGCGACGTCCCCTTCGAAGTGGTTCGCGGCGAGGGCGAGTGCGCTGTATAGAGCGCGAGAGCAGATTCAGGATGAGACACGAGCAAGAGGATCGATCAGATGGCTCCACTAGATAGCCCGATGACACAGGCTCCCAGCACCCCCTTCGACCCGGCGCTGAGCCTCACGCACACGTTGCGCGAGGCGGCCCGCCATGGCGAGAAGGCAGTGCTTCTGTGCTCCTTCCAGAAGGAGGAGTCGGTGCTGCTCGACGAGCTGCTGCGCCTCGACCAGGGCACGGGCCGAGCGGTCCGCATCCTGACGATCGACACGGGCGTGCTGTTCGAGGAGACGATGCAGACGTGGCGCGCCTTCGAGCAGCGCTTCGGCGTGGAGATCGAGGTGTTCGACGCGAGCAGCGACGGCGAGCCGTGGAGCGGCCCCGAGCACTGCTGCTCGGTGGCGAAGGTGGCGGCGCTCGAGCGCTCGCTGGTCGGCGCGGAGGGTTGGATCACAGGCATCCGCCGCGAGCAGGGTCCGACGCGCGCGGGCACGGAGCTGATCGAACGCGACCAGACTCGGGGGCTGTGGAAGTACAACCCGCTGGCGCACTGGACCGACAAGGACCTGTGGCGGCGCATCCACGAGCGCGACCTTCCATACAACCCGCTGCACGACCAGGGCTACGAGTCGATCGGCTGCGCCCCGTGCACGCAGCCGGGCAGTGGCCGCGAGGGTCGCTGGGCGGGCACGGAAAAGACCGAGTGTGGCATCCACGTAGAGATCGTCGACCCAAGCTGAGATGGCCGTAGCGACGCGCCCACAGCTGAGCCACCTGCGGGCGCTGGAGTCGGAGGCGATCCACGTGATGCGCGAGGTTGCCGCCGAATTCGAGCGCCCGGTGCTGCTGTTCAGCGGCGGCAAGGACTCAATCGTGCTGCTGCGCCTGGCAGAGAAGGCGTTTCGTCCGGCGCCTTTCCCGTTCCCGCTGATGCACGTCGACACGGGCCACAACTTCCCCGAGGTGATCGAGTTCCGCGACCGCCGCGTTGCGGAGCTCGGCGAGCGGCTGATCGTGGCGAGCGTGCAGGAGTCGATCGACCAGGGCCGCGTCGTCGAGGAGCAGGGCCCGCGCGCATCGCGCAACCAGCTGCAGACGGTGACGCTGCTCGACGCGATCGCCGAGCACGGCTTCGACGCGGCCTTCGGCGGCGCGCGCCGCGACGAGGAGCGGGCGCGGGCGAAGGAGCGCGTGTTCTCGTTCCGCGACGACTTCGGCCAGTGGGACCCGAAGAACCAGCGCCCGGAGCTGTGGAACCTCTACAACGGGCGCGTGAAGAAGGGCGAGAACGTGCGCGTCTTCCCGATCTCCAACTGGACGGAGCTCGACGTGTGGGAGTACATCGACTCGGAGGAACTCGAGGTCCCGTCGATCTACTTCTCGCACGAGCGCCCTGTGTTCAAGCGCGACGGGATGCTGTACGCCTGGCGCGAGGGCACGGAGCTGATCGAGGGCGAGGAGATCTTCTCGGAGACGGTCCGCTACCGCACGGTCGGCGACATGAGCTGCACGGGCGGCGTGCTCTCGAAGGCGAGCTCGCTCGAGCAGGTCGTGCTCGAGATCGCGGCGACGCGGATCACGGAGCGCGGCGAGACGCGCGCCGACGACAGGGTGTCGGAGGCGGCGATGGAGGACCGCAAGAAGGCCGGATATTTTTGATGGGCGCGCTCCGCGCGCTGATATTGCCGCGTAGCTGCGTGGACGGTGCGCGATGACGCTGGACCTGCTGCGCTTCACCACGGCGGGCGCCGTGGACGACGGCAAGAGCACGCTGATCGGCCGCCTGCTGTTCGACTCCAAGCAGGTCTTCGAGGACCAGCTCGAGCACGTGGCGGAGGCGAGTGAGCGGCGCGGCGGCGAGGGCGCGCTCGACCTGGCGCTGTTGACGGACGGCCTGCGCGCCGAGCGCGAGCAGGGCATCACGATCGACGTCGCCTACCGCTACTTCGCGACGCCCAAGCGACGCTTCATCATCGCCGACTGCCCGGGCCACCAGCAGTACACGCGCAACATGGTCACGGGCGCCTCGACGGCCGACCTGGCGGTCGTGCTCGTCGACGCCCGCCGCGGCGTGACCGAGCAGTCCAAGCGCCACGCCTTCATCAGCGCGCTGCTCGGCATCCCGCACATCGTCGTGGCAATCAACAAGATGGACCTGGTCGAGCACTCCCAGGCGCGCTTCGACGAGCTCGCGGCCGAGTTCTCGGCGTTCGCCGAGGGTCTCGACGCGGTCACGGGCAGGCGCCTACCGGAGACCACGTACATGCCGATCTCGGCGCTCGACGGCGACAACGTGGTCGAGCGCTCGGCGCGGATGCCGTGGTATCAGGGGCCGGCGCTACTGGAGCTGCTGGAGGACGTGGACGTGGCCTACGACCATCCGTTCGACCGCCCGGCGCGCTTCCCGGTGCAGTGGGTCATCCGACCGGGCGCGGGCATCGCGGCCGGCGTCGACCGCGACGCGCCGGCGGGCGCCGGCGCGGCCGACCCCGACTACCGCGGCTACGCCGGCCAGCTCGCCAGCGGCGCGCTGCGGCGCGGCGACGAGGTGGCCGTGCTGCCGGGCGGCGGGCGCACGCGGATCGCGGCGATCGACACCTACGACGGCGAGCTCGAGGAGGCGATGGCGCCGATGTCGCTGACCTTGCGGCTCGAGGACGAGCTCGACATCTCGCGCGGCGAGCTGATCTGCCGCCCCGAGGAGGCCGCCACGGTCGGGCGCGAGCTGGCGGCCGACGTGTGCTGGATGACCGACCGCGCGCTGAAAGCCGGCGGGCGCTACGTGCTCAAGCAGACCTCGCGCATGGCGACGGCCGTGATCGACCGGATCGAGGACGTGGTCGACGTGCACACGCTGCAGCGCACGCAGCCGGCAGAGGAGCTCGCGCTCAACGACATCGGCCGCGTGCACCTGCGCACGAGCGTGCCGCTGGCGTTCGACCCATACACGAGCAACCGCCGCACGGGCAGCTTCATCCTGATCGACCAGGACTCGAACGAGACGGTCGGCGCCGGGCTGATCGCAGCCGCCCAGGCATAGGCGATCCTGCGCGGGCGCTCAGGCCGCCGTGCGGCGTGCGCGCTCGGAGGGAACCGCGCGCGCGGGCGAAAGCGGCCGCGGAGGGGCTCCCGCTCCGTCGAGCACGCGCCCGGCGAACCTGATCTGCACCCGCGCCGCACGGGACTCGTCTCCGAGCAGCCCCGAGGAGAGCATCAAGCCCAGCGAGCGCACGAGCGGGCGCGCGAGCGGCACGAGATGGACGATCGGGCTGCGCCCCACGCCGAGCTCGTCGCTCGCGGCCGCTCCCAGCCAGCGCCGCACCAGCGCCTCGATCACCGGCGTCAGCAAGACACGCGCGGGGGGCACTCCCCAGGAGGGCAGCAGCCCTTGCAGGGGCAGCGCATGGTGCGTGAGCGCCCGCATCAGCGCGGGCCCGTCGTCGTTCGGTCCCAGGTTGAACGTGGCCAGCGTCTCGATCAGCCGCTCGGCCTCGCGCCAGTTCGCGGGCAGCAGCGCGGGCGGGACGCCCATCACATACCCGACCCAGCGCCACAGCGCCGTGCGCGACTGCAGATCGGCGGCCGTCGTGCCGGCGCCGACGTCGGTCAGGGCTCGCTGGGGGACGATCGCAAATCCGCCGATCGCCGTCGCCATCATCGCGCTGGCGCTGATCGGCACGCCCCAGGCCTCGGTGTCCCACTCCTCGCTGTCGAGCAGGTGACGGCGCACGAGCGCGTGCACGAGCCGCACCCGTAGGCTGGCGCGCCAGCCCTCGCCGCCCGGCGCCATCGCGCCGGGCGTCGTCACCGCGAGCACCCAGCGCGAGGTCTCGCCGAGGCGGCGCGAGGCCATCCGCTCCAGCCGCCCGGTCGCCGCGAGCGGCCGCGACAGGTCGCCGTACTGATAGCCGTAGGCGAGCGAGCCGTAGATCAGCGACGGCGCCAGCGCCGGCAGGCCGGCGCGCCAGAAGCTCGTCGCGCCGGCGTCGACCAGGTCGAGATCGAGCCAGGACGGCGATCCCGAGGCGTGCTCCAGCAGTGCGCGCAGCTCCTCCGGCGCGTCTGTCACGGCGTCGACGCCGTGCTCCAGCGCATGCTCGAACATGCCCCAGCCCACTCCGCCCGGCAGCTCGCGAAAGCGCTCGACGAGCACGTCGGCGTGCGGGTCGCCTCGATGCCGGCCCGCCGCGAGCCGGCCCCGTAGCTCGCGCTCGCCGAGCGCGGCGATTCCCAGGGTCCCGCCCGCGAGCCCGTGGTCCGCTTCTCGTGAGCTATCTGCGATCGATCCAGACACGACTGTTTCCCGATCATACCTGAAGAGGAAACGAACGTTTCCGTATTGCTCGGCAACGGTCGCTGCGCACGAGCCCGACGCGTCGCTCCCGTCGCCGGGCCTGTGAGAATGGGCGGCATGGGTACCGAGCGCACCTACGCCGGACGCTCGGCGCAGGAACGAAGGGACGCCCGGCGCCGCGCGCTGCTCGACGCGGGGCTCGAGCTGATCGGCACGCAGGGATGGACGCAGACCAGCGTGCGCGGCGTCTACCAGCTGGCGGGGGTCAGCCCGCGCTTCTTCTACGAGAGCTTCGCGGACCTCGACGCGCTGGCGGTGGCCGTCTACGACGAGATCGTCAGCGAGGCTACGGCGGACATGGTCGCCGCCGTGTCGAGCGCCGGCGCCGATCGCCACGCTCAGGCCGAGGCCGCGATTCGCGCGGTCGTGGACGGCCTCACGGAGGATCCCCGCCGGGCGCGCGTCGTGTTCGTCGAGGCGCTCGGCAGCGAGGCGCTCGCGCGGCGGCGCCGGCGGACGCTGCGCGAGCTGTCGGGCTTGATCGAGGCGCTCGGCGAGGCCAGCTACGAGGTGCTGCCCCCGGATCCGCTGACCAAGGTGACCTCGGCGCTGCTCGCGGGCGGCATCGTCGAGCTGCTCGTCGCGTGGATCGACGGCAGCATCGAGGTGAGCGAGGAGCAACTGGTCAGCGACGCCGCGGCGCTGGTCGTCGAGCTGGGCGACGCCGCGGCGGCGATCGGCGCAGCGCGCATGCGCTCACGGCCGGCAGCGAGGGAACGCTAAGCTTCCGCCGCCGATGTTCAGCAAGGTATTGATCGCCAACCGCGGGGAGATCGCTGTCCGCATCGCGCGCGCCCTGCAGGAGATGGGCATCGCGAGCGTGGCCGTCTACTCCGAGCTCGACCGCGACGCGGTGCACGTCAAACGCGCCGACGAGGCCTACAACCTCGGCGAGGGCCCGGCCGCGGAGAACTACCTGAGCATCGAGAAGATCCTCGACGTGGCAAAGCGCGCGGGCGCCGAGGCGGTCCACCCCGGATACGGCTTCCTCGCCGAGAACGCGCCGTTCGCGCAGGCCTGCGAGGACGCCGGCGTCGTCTTCATCGGGCCGCCGGCGAGCGCGATCGAGGCGATGGGCTCGAAGACGCGGGCGCGCGAGCTGATGCAGGCCGCCGGCGTGCCGATCGTGCCCGGCACGACCGAGCCCGTCGAGACGGTCGCCGACGCGCTGCGCATCGCCAAGGGCGAGATCGGCTTCCCCGTCGCCGTCAAGGCGGCAGGCGGCGGCGGCGGCAAGGGCTTTCGCGTGGCGCTCTCCGAGGACGAGCTGGAGGGCGCCTTCGAGGGCTCCAGCCGCGAAGGCGAGAAGTTCTTCTCCGACGGCACGGTCTACCTCGAGCGCTACCTGCACGACCCGCGCCACGTCGAGGTGCAGGTGCTGGCCGACCGCCACGGCAACGTGATCCACCTCGGCGAGCGCGACTGCTCGATCCAGCGCCGCCACCAGAAGGTGATCGAGGAGTCGCCCGCGCCCGAATGGGTCGTCGACTCGCAGATCCGCGAGCGGATCGGACAGATCGGCGTGAACGCGGCGAAGGCCGTCGACTACGTCGGCGCCGGCACGATCGCGGGCCTGTTCTCGACCCATCAGGGCGAGCAGGGCGAGCCGGAGTACTTCTTCCTCGAGATGAACACGCGCGTGCAGGTCGAGCACTGCGTGACCGAGATGACGACGGGCGTCGACATCGTCAAGGAGGGCATCCGCGCGGCGGCCGGCGAGGAACTGTCATACGCGCAGGCCGACATCGAGCTGCGCGGGCACGCGATCGAGTGCCGCATCAACGCAGAGGACGCCTCGAAGAACTTCGCCCCGGCGCCGGGCAAGATCGGCGCCTACGTGGAGCCGCGCGGGCCCGGCGTGCGCGTCGACTCGGGCGTCGAGGCGGGCGGCGAGGTCTCGCCGATGTACGACCCGATGGTGGCCAAGCTGATCGTCTGGGACGCAGACCGCGAGCAGGCGACGCAGCGCATGCTGCGCGCGCTCGGCGAATACGAGATCGAGGGGCTGAAGACGCTGATCCCCTTCCACAAGGCGCTGCTCGCGACCGAGGAGTGGAAACGCGGCAGCACCTGCAAGGAGCTGCTGGAAGACAAGAAGTGGCTGAAGACGCTCGCCTTCGAGAAGCTCGCGCCTCCCGCCGAGGGCGAGGAGGAGGAGCAGAAGGTCGAGCAGACCTACTCGGTCGAGGTCTCCGGCAAGCGCTTCGACGTGCGCGTCGTAGGGCCCCCGTTCGCCGGTGGCGGCGTCGCAGCTCCCAATGGCGCGGCGCCCGGCGCGAAGGCGCCGAAGCGCTCAGAGCGGAAGTCCTCGGGCGGCGGAGGCGGCGCCGACGTGCTGCCCTCGCCGCTTCAGGGCAACATGTGGAAGGTGCTCGTCAAGCAGGGCGACACCGTGCAGGAGGGCCAGCTGCTCTGCATCATCGAGGCGATGAAGATGGAGAACGAGATCACCGCCCACAAGGCCGGCACGATCGCCGAGCTGCCGATCGCCGAGGGCGAGCCGATCCAGGCCGGCGCGCCGATCGCGACGATCACGAGCGCCTAGAGCCGCGCGACGTTCTGCTCGTGCAGCTCGCGCTGCACCTTGCCGCGACGGCGCTGCGGCAGCTCGGCCTCGGCGCCGCGCTCGCGCAGCGCGTGCAGGTAGGCGACGTCCTCGTCGAGCACCCTCAGCGCCGCCTCGCGGTCGAGCACGGAGCCGTGGCCGGGCACGACGTGCTCGGCCACCGCCACGAGCGGGTGCAGGCGCTGCAACGTGGCCAGGTATTCCTCGAGCACGTCCTGCGCCGGGTAGCCGGCGGCCTGCAGCCAGGCTTCCGCCGGGCGCAGACCGGGCAGCTCGACGTCTGACAGGTAGTCGCCGCTGACGAGCACGCGCGCCCAGCCGATCCAGATCGCCATGCCGTCGCCGGTGTGGCCCGTCGCCGGGTGCAGCTCGAGCTCGGCCGCGCCGACGCCGCAGTGGCCGGGCACGGCGAGCGCCTGCACCGAGCCGAGCGCCAGCGGGCGCGGCCGCTCGATCAAGAGCTCTTCGTCGGAGCGCCGCAGCGCGCGCTGCGGCGCTCCCGGCTCCGCGCGCAGGCGCTCGGCCGTGCTCTGCGCGCAGCCCAGCGACGCCTCCGGGAAGGCCAGCGGCGCGAGCACGTGATCGAAGTCGGCATGCGTCGCGAGCAGCCCTTGCGGCTGCGGGAAGCCCGCCTGCTCGACGAGCGCGCCCAGCAGCTCGAGCTCTTCGGGGAGCACCGGCGAATCGATCGCGAAGGTCTCTTCTCTTGGCGGAGGGGCCTCCGACCCCGCAGCCTCCATCCTCTCCTGTGCGTCGTCGGTCGCAGGACCGCGGACGAGCGTGCAGTGCGCCTGGAAGAGCTGGCTCGTGACGACGATCACGTCACGGTGCAGCGAGACGGCCCTCATGCTTCGGGGCCGCTAGGTGACGCCGAGCGCTTTGGCGGCCTCTTTGAGGTTCGCGACTTCGAGCGTCGGCTTCTTCTGCGAGGACTCGAGCGTCTCCTTGCTGCGATTGACCCAGATCACGGGCACGCGGGCTTTGACGCACGGCGCGACGTCGTGGTAGTGGCTCGAGGCGACGTGAACCCAGCCGCGCTTGCCGCCGACGCGCCTCGCGCACTCGGTGAAGTGGGCCGGTTCGGGCTTGTAGGAGCGCACCTGCTGCGCCGTGACGACGAGGTCGAAGTCGGTCGGGATGTGCCGCCGCGTCTGCCCGAGCAGCTTGTCGTCGATGTTCGACAGCAGGCCCAGTTTGTATTTCTTGGCGAGCTTGGCCAGCTGCGTGTTGGTCTCCTTGAACGGCTTCCAGCGTTCCACCGAGTCGGGCAGGAAGCCCGAGCGGGAGGGCTCCAGCGGCCACTCCAGCCGCTTGGCGATCTCGATCGCCGTGCGCCTGAGCACCTCCGCGTAGAGCTCGTAGGAGCCGCCCTCGATTTCGCGCGAGATCTCGTGGAACAGGGCGATCAGCTCGGCGCGGTCGATCTCGAAGCCGTCGCGCGCAGCCTCCTTGGCGAAGGCTTCGTAGATGCCGCTCTCCCAGTCGATCAGGGTGCCGTAGACATCGAATGTGACGAACGTGACGTTCTTAGGTATTGGCATCGGGCGGGCATTATGCCGCGCTTGGCCTCCCGAGCGCGGTCTGCCTCGTTTGCGTTAGAGTCCCGCGCCGCAATGGATCTGTTGGAGTACCAAGGCAAGCAGCTGTTCGCCCGGCACGGATTGAAGGTCTCATCGGGCAGGGCCGTGACATCGGTCGACGACGCCGTGGTGGCGGCCGACGAGGTCGGCTACCCGATCGTCGTCAAGGCGCAGGTGCTGATCGGCGGGCGCGGCAAGGCCGGCGGCGTGAAGCTCGCCTCCAACGAATCCGAGGCGCGCGAGCACGCCGGCAACATCCTTGGGATGGACATCAAGGGACACACCGTTCGCACGCTGTGGATCGAGCACGCCTCGGACATCGCCACCGAGTACTACGCCTCCGTGCTGCTCGACCGCTCGGCCAAGCAGCCGCTCGTGATGTTCAGCACCGAGGGCGGCGTCGACATCGAAGAGGTCGCCGAGCAAACGCCCGAGAAGCTGATCCGCCACCACGTCGACGCGCTCGAGGGGCTCTCCCACGAGGAGGCCGCGCAGATCGCGCGCGACGGCGGCGCCGACGCGGACGTGATCGACGGCGTCGCCGACGCGCTCGTCGCGCTGTACGAGGTCTGGCTGCAGGAGGACGCCACGCTCGCCGAGATAAACCCGCTGATCGTCACGCCCGAGCGAGAAGTCAAGGCGCTCGACTCGAAGGTCTCACTCGACGGCAACGCGCTCTACCGCCACCCCGAGAACCAGGGGCTGTCGGACAAAGAGAACGAAGACCCGCTCGAACGACGTGCCAAGGAAGAGGGCGTGCAGTTCGTCAAGCTCGACGGCGACATCGGCATCCTCGGCAACGGCGCCGGGCTCGTGATGTCCACGCTCGACGTCGTCTCCCAAGCCGGCGGCTCGCCCGCCAACTTCCTCGACGCAGGCGGCGGCTCCAACGCCGAGACGATCAAGCAGGCCGTCGACCTGATCCTCGCCAACGACAAGGTCAAGGCCGTGCTCGTCAACATCTTCGCCGGGATCACCCGCTGCGACCTGGTCGCCGAAGGGCTGATCGCGGCCTTCGGCGAGATCAAACCTTCCGTGCCGTTCGTCGTGCGCCTCGACGGCACCAACGACGTCGAGGGGCGGCGCCTGCTGACAGAGGCAGGACTACCCGGCGTGCACGCCGCGACGACGATGAACGAGGCCGCCGAGCTGGTCGTCGCGCTCGCCGCCGGGCGCAACGGAGTGGGAGCGGCAGCCTGATGTCGGTGCTCGTCGACGAGACCACGCGCCTGTGCGTCGCCGGGATCACCGGCCGCGAGGGCACCTTCCACACGCTCAACAACCGCAACTACGGCACCAACGTCGTCGGCGGCGTGACCCCCGGCAAGGGCGGCCAGGACGTCGAGGGCATCCCCGTGTTCGACAGCTGGGCCGACGCCGTCTCCGAGGTGCAGCCCAACACGGCGATGATCTTCGTGCCCCCGCGCTTCGCCGCCGACGCGATCCTCGAGGCGGCCGCCGCCGGCGTGGAGCTGATCATCGCGATCACCGAGGGCATCCCCGCGCACGACGAGCTGCGCGCCTACAACATCCTCAAGCGCGACCACCCCGGCACGCGCCTGGTCGGCCCCAACTGCCCCGGCATCCTCTCGCCGGGCAAGGCCAACGTCGGCATCATCCCGGCCTCGTTCTTCGAGCAGGGCAACGTCGGCGTCGTCTCGCGCTCGGGCACGCTGACCTACCAGATCGGCAACGAGATCGCGCGCGCCGGCTTCGGCTGCAGCACGATCGTCGGGATCGGCGGCGATCCCGTCCCGGGCTCCTCCTTCGTCGACATCCTCGACCTGTTCGAGGCCGACGAGCAGACCGAGCTCGTCGTGCTCTCCGGCGAGATCGGCGGCTCGGCCGAGGAAGAGGCCGCCGAGCACATCGCCGTGCACATCTCAAAGCCCGTCGTCGCCTACATCGCCGGCTTCACCGCTCCCGCCGGCAAGCAGATGGGTCACGCCGGCGCGATCGTCTCCGGCTCGGCCGGCACCGCTGCCGCCAAGGCGCAGGCCTTCGAAGCCAAGGGCGTGCGGGTCGGGCGCACCCCGACCGAAGCCGCCGCGATCGCAGTCGAGGTGCTCGGCGGCGCCTCCGTCGGCGCCTGACGCCCGGCTCGCCCGGCCGGCGTCCAGCTTCGTCCGGCGCCTGACGTCAGCCTCCGCGCGCCCGCTACGCTTGGCGCTCGTGGACCAGGAGATCGCGAACACGCTGGGCGAGCTCGAGCGCAAGCTGCGCGAGCTCGAGCGCGTGCTCAGCGGGATCGGTCGCAGCGCCGGAGCCGGAGACGCGCCGTCGCCCACTCCCGCCGCGCCGCCAGTAGCCGCCACGGCGCCGCCCGCTGCCCCGGCCCCGCCCCCAACAGCCGCCGTCACGCCCCAGTCCGCCCCGCCGGCCCCCGGACTCTCGCACCGTCCCGGCGCAAGCCGCGTGGTCGACGAGGCCGTCGAACAGGTCGGCGGCGGGAGCTACCGCCTACCCGACGCGAGCCCGCCCGCCAGCCCCTATCCCGGCATCGGCTCCTCGCCCGGCGCGGCCACCGACGCGCCGGCCGGCGCGAGCGCACACCTCACGACACCCGCCCCGCAGGGCCGCAGGCCGCCGCCGGCGGCCGAGCGCGCGCCGAGCGCCGCCGAGCTGCTGCGCTTCCGCGACCGCCTCGAGCGCACGGCGCGCGAGCTGACCCACGACTACGACGAGCTGCTCGGACGCATAACCTACGCGGCCGTGCCGACCCAGACCGGACCCGCCATCTCCTTCGCCCGCGGCGCCCCGTCGCTCGACATCGTCGACGTGCCGGGCCTGCGCGACGCCGCCGTGCGCGCCTTCGAGAGCGACCCCGCCGGCACGACGGCGTACGGCACCTCGATCGGCTACCCGCGCCTGCGCGCCTGGATCGCCGACCGCCATGGCGTCGAGCCCGAGCGCGTGCTCGTCACCAACGGCTCGATGCAGGCCGACGCCTTCCTCTTCGAGAGCCTCGTGCGTCCCGGCGACGACGTCGTCGTCGAGCGTCCCTCCTACGACCGCACGCTGCTCTCGCTGCGCGCACGTGGCGCCACGCTGCACCCCGTCGAGCTGCAGCACGACGGGATCGACACCGACGCGCTCGCGCACCTGCTCGCCACCGGCCAGGCGCGGCCGAAGCTCGCCCACATCATCCCCAACTTCCAGAACCCCGCCGGCTACACGCTGTCGCTGGCCAAGCGCGAGACGCTGCTCGGCCTCGCCGCCGAGCACGACTTCCTCGTGTTCGAGGACGACCCCTACGTGGCGCTGCGCTTCAGCGGCGAGTCGCTGCCGACGATGCTCTCGATCGACCCCGGGCGCGT
>DATINR010000195.1:0-8864 GCA_035473995.1 Solirubrobacteraceae bacterium | reverse complement strand
GCTGAAGGCGAACTTCCCGGCCGAGTACATGGCGGCGCTGATCTCCTCGGTGATGTCGACGAAGGACAAGGTTCCCTTCTTCGTCGCCCGCTGCGAGGAGATGGGGATCGAGATCCTGCCGCCCGACGTGAACCTCTCAGACCACGAGTTCACGGTCGTCGACGGCAACATCCGCTTCGGCTTGGACGCGGTCAAGGGCGTCGGCTATCAGGCGGTCGAGGCGATCAAACGGGCTCGCGATGAGGCCGGCGAGTTCGCCTCGCTGTGGGACTTCTGCGAGCGCGTAGACAACCGCGCGGTCAACAAGAAGGCGATCGAGGCGCTGATCAAGTGCGGCGCGCTCGGCTCGACGGGGGCGAGCCGCAGGGGCATGCTGGCGGTGCTCGAGCAGGCGCAGGGAGCGGGCCAGAAGATCCAGCAGGACGCGCAGATCGGCCAGGGCTCGATCTTCGATCTCGCAGAAGCAGCCGAGGCGCCGGCGGGCGAGCAGGGCGCCGCCCCCGGCTCAGCCTTCACGAAGCCGATCCACCCGCCGATCACGGGCGAGGAGTTCGAGCAAGCCGAGCTGCTGGCGGTCGAGAAGGAGGCGATCGGGCTGTTCATCTCGGCGCATCCGCTGAAGCCGCTGCGCGAGGCTCTGCGTGCCCGCACGGACTGCTCGCTCGCGGCGCTCGTCGACCGCCGCGACAAGGACTGGGTGACGGTCGGCGGGATCATCGTCGAGGCGAAGAAGATTCGCACGCGCAACGGCGACCACATGATGTTCGCGACGCTCGACGACCTGGCGGGCAGCGTCGAGATGCTCGTGTTCGGCAAGGCGCTCGCCGAGCACGAGTCTGCGCTGGCCGTCGATCAGGTCGTGCTCGTCAAGGGCCGCGTCGACCACAAGGAAGCAGGCAAGACGTGCCTGGTCGTGCAGAGCGTCGAACCGTTCTCGCCGAGCGAGGAGGAGATCGAGCGCGCCAACACCGAGGCGGGGCGCCGCGCGGCGACGGCTACGGCGATCGCCGAGCCCGTCCACCTGCGGGTCGACCTGAGCGCGCTCGGGGCGAGTGCGATCGAGGACCTCAAGCACGCGATCGAGGACTTCCCCGGCCCAGCTGAGGTCGTGCTCGACATCGACACCGGCGCGGGCGTGCGCAGGCTGAAGCTCGGTGAGGCATTCCGCGTGCAGCACACGCCGACGCTGCGGGCAGAGCTCGAACATGCGCTCGCGCCGCTGCGCGCTGCGGCGACCGCCTAAGACCGACGATTCACGCCTTGCTGGCAATTCGTTGGCCGGTATGCAGAAGTCACGGTCAGAACCCAGCCAGGCCGTTGATGATCCTCCGTCGTGGGAACTGATCAGCCCGAGCGGCCTCGTGCTCGAGTTCGGCCCTGGTGTTCGATGGCAGATAAGCAGCGCTGAGACGCCGGTCTCCTCACACCGCTGAAGACACTGCCCTTCGGCCACGCGGCCGACTCAGCCGTCTCGCGAGCATCACTTCCTTGCGCCCCGGCCCTTCGCGCTTCTCGCCGGGGGTCTCGAGGATGCACGGCAGCTTCTGCAGCGAGGGGGCAGAGAGAAACGCGGAGCAGCCCTTGCGCCCGAGCTCGCCCTTGCCGACGTTGGCATGGCGGTCGCGGTTCGATCCTAGCGGCGTCTGCGAGTCGTTGAGGTGCAGCGAGCGCACCGTCCCGCGCCCGAGCTTGCGCGAGCACTCGCGCAGCACGCTGCCCATCTTCTCGGGCGTGCGGATGTCGTAGCCGGAGGCGAGCAGGTGACAGGAGTCCAGGCAGACGCCGAGGCGCTTGCCGGCGCCGGCGGCGTCGATCAGCGCGGCGAGCTCCTCGAAGGAGCGCCCGAGCGTGCCGCCGGCGCCGGCGGTGTTCTCGAGGTGCAGCTCGCAGCCCTCGCTGTCAGAGAGCGCCTGCTCGATCGTCTTTCCGGCGCGCGCGATCGCCTCGCCGACGTGCCCGGTCTTGGCCGAGCCGGGGTGCAGCACGACGCCGCGGGCGCCGATCGCGTGCCCGACGCGCAGCGAGTGCGTCAGCGAGGTGAGCGACTTGGCGCGGATCTCCTTGTCGTCCGAGGCGCAGTTGAGCAGGTAGACGGCGTGGATCAGCACCGCGTCGATCGGGCTGTCGGCCATCGCCTCGCGGAAGGCGGCGACGTCCTCCTCACGGTAGCTCGTCGGTTTCCACATCCGCGGCGACTGGTTGAAGATCTGGATCGCTTCGCAGCCCCGCTCGACGCCGCGTTCGATCGCCTTGGGCAGGCCGCCCGCGGGCGATACGTGTGCGCCGATTAGCATGCGGCGATTATGAGGGTTCGCTTCGCTCCATCGCCCACGGGTGCGCTGCACATCGGCGGCGCGCGCACTGCGCTGTTCAACTGGCTGCTGGCACGCCACGAGGGCGGCGAGCTGGTGCTGCGCATCGAGGACACCGACCGCGAGCGCTCGACGCCGGAGAACGTCGAGCAGATCCTCGACGCGCTGCGCTGGCTGGAGCTCGACTGGGACGAGGGGCCGATCATGCAGACCGACCGCGGCGAGCGCCACGGCGAAGCGCTGCAGGCGCTGCTCGATGCGGACCTCGCCTACCGCTCGAACGCGACCGCGGCGGACGTGAAGGAGTTCAAGGAGCTCTACGGCGCCGAGCGCGGTTTCCGCGGCAAGGCGGAGGACAGCGGCGCGGTGCGCCTGCGTGTGCCCGACGACGGCGCGACGGTCGTCCACGACGCGATCCGCGGGGAGACGCGCTTCGAGCACGTGCACATGGACGACCCGGTGATCGCCCGCGCGGACGGCTCGGTGCTCTACAACTTCGCGGTCGCGATCGACGACCTCGATGCGCGAATCACGCACGTGGTGCGGGGCGAGGACCATCTCTCGAACACGCCGAAGCAGCTGCTCGCGCTGGAGGCGGCGAAATCGGTCGGTCTGGGCGAGGGCGCGGAGTTGCCGACATACGCCCACCTGCCGTTGCTGCACGGCCCCGACGGCAAGAAGCTCTCAAAGCGCCACGGCGCGGCCTCGGTCGGCGAGCTGCGCGAGGCGGGCTATCTGCCGGCGGCGGTGCGCAACTACATGGCGCTGCTCGGCTGGGGGGCGGGCGACGACCAGACGGTGCTTTCGACGAAGGAGCTGGTCGAGCGCTTCACGCTGGAGACGGTCAGTCGCAACCCGGCGCGCTTCGACGAGGTCAAGCTGCGCTGGCTCAACGGCGTGTACATCCGCGCGCTGCCGCTCGAGCAGCTCGTGGAGCGGGTGGCGTCGCACCTCGATCTCACTGACCATGCAGGATTCCGCGATGACCCGCGGCTGGCACGTGCGGTCGAGATCAGCCAGGAGAAGATCCACACGCTGGCCGACTTCTGGCCGCTGACGGGGCCGTTGCTCGACACTCCGGTCGACGACGCCAAGGCGCGCGAGCGATGGCTCGGCGAGCAGGGGCGCGCCACGCTCGCCCAGGCACGCGAGACATTGGCAGCTCTGCAGAGCTTTGAGCAGGATCGGCTGGCGCAGGCCCTCGAAGGTCTCGTCGAGCGCCTCGGCTGCAAGCCGCGCGAGGTCTACCAGCCGCTGCGCGTCGCGCTCACGGGCACGACGATCTCGCCGGGGATCTTCGAGAGCATCGCGCTGCTGGGGCGCGAGGAGACGCTGCGGCGGGTGGATGCGGCGCTCGCCACGCCCGTCACCCCGGCCGGCGCGGCAAGTTGATCGCGGGACGGCTCAATCTCTTGCGCTGAGCTGCCGATACGGGTGGGGAGCGGCCGCCACGGATGGCCGACTAACCAGCTAAGCGCAAGATGCCAGCAACCGCTTCCAAGTCAAAGACCAAGACACAGGCAAAGCCGAAGACGGCGCCCAAGGCGAGCAAAGCGGCGAAGGCCGACGTTGCGCGCCGCGCGAGCGCCAACGGCAAGTCCCCTGCGAGCAGCGCCAACGGCAAGGTCCCCTCGGCGAGCAGACCGTCGCGGGTTGTGGCCTCTGCCGGCGGCGGTCACACTGCGCCGGCTCGGCCCGGGGCGACACCGGCGGCGAATCGCGCCCCTGCCCAGCCGGGCGAGCGCCACCAGAACGAGGGCCACGGCCGTCGCCTGACGATGGCCTTCGAAGCACTCGAGGCCTACCCGGCGCTGGCGGAGTCCCGCGCCCGGCTGCTCTCGGTGATGGCCAAGGACCACGTCGCCACGGCCGACGTGGTGACGGCGGTCGAGTCCGACGTGGCGATGATCATCGCCGTGCTGCGACTGGCCAACCAGGTGCAGGGCGGGCGCGGACGCATCGACACGGCCGTTGCCGCGGTCGAGCTGCTCACGCCGCAGACGGTGCATAATCTCGCGGGGCGCCTGCGCACATTCGACTTCTTCGAGCGCTCGAGCGTGTGGGAGGCGGCGCCTGAGCGTTTCCGCCTGCACGCTTTGGCCACCCAGCACGCGGCCGACAGGATCGCTGCGGAGGTCGGCTTCGAGCATCGCGACCGGCTGACGGCGACGAGCCTGCTGCACGACATCGGCAAGCTCGTGCTGCTGCACGCGTACCCGGGCTACCCGGCGCAGGTGCACCGCGGTGCGCGCACGCCGGAGGACCGCATCCACCAGGAGCGTCGCGAGCTGGGCGTCGACCATGCGCTCGTCGGCGGCGTGCTCGCGCGCCGCTGGGGACTGCCGGCGACGATCGCCACGACGATCGAGCGCCACCACAACGCCGAAGTCGAGGGCGAGGCTGCGATCGTGCGCCTGGCGGACATGCTCGCCCACTACGAGCAGGGCGCACCGGTCTCGCCTGCCGAGATGCTGCGCACGGCGCGCGCCGTCGGCCTCGGCCCGGACGAGCTGCGGCGTGTGATGTACGAGCTTCCGAGCGCGCCGAGCCAGCGTCGCCGTCACGTCGACCCGTGCCCGCTGTCGGGCCGCGAGCTGGGCGTGCTGCAGCGCCTGGCCGAAGGCAAGGTCTACAAGCAGATCGCCCACGAGCTGACGCTCTCGACGAGCACGGTGCGAACGCACCTGCACAACATCTACGGCAAGCTCGGGGCCGTCGACCGCGCGCAGGCTGTCCTCATCGCCACAGAGCGCGGCTGGCTCTAGTCAGAAGGCCGGTGCTCCCCGGCGCCGCGCCTGTTCGGCCAACGGCCGCCCGCGCATCGCCGCAGTTGCGTAGCATCGCTCGCACCGATGATCTCGATCACGAGCAAGTCGCCCTACGCGGTGCTGGCGCTGGCGGAGCTGGCGCGCAGCGGGGGCTCGGAGCCGGTGCCGATCGGCGAGCTCGCACGAAAGCGCGACGTGCCGGTGCAGTTCCTCGAGCAGCTGTTCGCGGTGCTGCGCAGGGCGGGCGTGATCAGCTCACAGCGCGGCGTCAAGGGCGGCTACCGCTTTGCGCGCGAGCCGGCCGAGGTGACGGTGCTTGAGATCGTAGAGTTGCTCGACGGGCCGCTCGGCCGCGATGCGCAGGGGCCATTCGCGGACGCGGCGGCGGCCGCTCGGGACGTGCTCGCGCAGACGACGATCGCGGACGTGATCGAGCGCGAGGCCCGCGAGGCGGGCGCGAGCATGTACCACATCTAGCCGGCTTTTCGCAGCGAGAGACTTCCCTGCAGACCGGTGGCGTCGAGCACACGCTGGACGGGCCGGCTCGCGGGAGTGAGGTGGTAGTCGCAGTCAGACGCCTGGCACGTCGTGCGTGCGTGAAGCAGGGCCCTCAGCCCCATGGAGTCCATGAAGTCGATCGCGCACAGGTCCAGCACCAGCTCCTTGGCGCCCGTGGCGCATGCCTCCTCGACGGCGTCTTCGAGAACCTGCGCCGAGCCTATGTCGAGCTCACCGCTCAAGGTGAGGACGTGGCGCCGGTCCTTGACGGTGGTGTAGATGCGCAAGTGGCCGATGGTGCGCCGCCCCGCGAGAGCCGGCTGGTCGCTGATCGTGATCAGTTCGACGGCCTGGCCCTTGCGGACCTGACACCTCGGGCACAGATCGCCGGCGGACCCCTTGTAGGGCACGTCCAGCCCACAGCTCAGGCACTTCAATCGCAGCATGGCTCCCTCGGCTCTCTCCCGCTGCGGAGAAATACCCGCTCGCGCCGAGCGGCAAACGCTGCGACGGCGCCGCTCAGGGTGTGACGTACCCGAGCCCGGTGCGCGAGGAGGTGGCGACGGGAACCCCGCCGGACCAGTCGATCTCGAGGTACACGCGCGAGTTGTACAGCGGTTCGAGGTTGGCGACGCTCTGGCGCGTGCGCGTGTCGATCACGTCGCCGGAATCGCCGACGTAGACGAAGCGCCCGTCGAGGCTGTGCTGCAGCCACCCCTCGCGCAGGCAGTCGTAGGTGCAGCCGACCTGCGAGCCGCTCATCGCGCGCGTCTGCTTGATGTCGGCGATCTGTTTGGGCGGCGAGCTCGGCAGGCCGCTGATGTCGAACACGTGCACGTAGCTGTTGGGCTGGTCGATCAGCCACAGCTCCTTCTCGTCGGGCGAGAGCGAGATCCCATGGCTGGGGGAGCTCGGGCCGGCCTGCCCGGAGGTGTAGGGGAAGGGCCCGGAGACGGGCACCGTGTAGAGTACTTTGCCGCTCGAGATGCTCGAGACCTGGAAGCCGAGGTAGCCGGTGGCGGTCGTGAAGGCGAGCGTCTGGCCGCCGTTGATCGTGAACGGCCGCACGGTGCCCGACAAGAGCGGACCGATCTGTTTGATCAGCTGATTGCTCTGCGTGTCGGCCTCGGTCAGGAAGCTCGCGTTGCGCCCGCCCATGTAGACGTGCTTGCCGTCGAGGCTGACGATCGTGTTGTGCGGGCCGCTGCCGCCTTCGATCCTGCCGGTGATGTTGCCGCTGGATGCTTCGATCACGTTCCAGTTGCTCGAGCCGGAGGCCTCGCCGACGGGCATGTAGATCGTCTTGCCGTCGGGCGTGATCGCCATGCTGTCGATCCCTTCGGCGTAGGCGCGCGTCCACAGGACTTTTTCGCCGAGCAGGTCGTAGGCGAGCATCGTGCCGCCACCGCCGGCGCTGCTGTCGTTGCCGTAGCTGACGTAGAGGATGTGCGTCGCGGGGCTGGCGGCCGCCCCGCGGACGTCGGTGGCGGCGGCGGGTAGGGCGATCGTCTTGACCAGCCTCTGGCCGTTGTCCATGTCGTAGACGTCGATCGCCTTGGAGGGGAACACGTACTCGTAGTGCTTCACACCGCCGCCTTCGCCTTCACCGCCGGTCGGCGCATAGCTGGCATACAGCGACATCTGCTCCCCGTCGACGGTGGGAGCCCCGAAGGGATCGCTGGGGCCGGAGGTGAGCGTGTTGGCGTTCCAGTCGCGCGAGCCGGCGACGGTGTCGTAGCGGAAGCCGGCGACGCCGTTGCTCGCGCCGCTGATCAGGCCGATCCAGTAGGTGCCGGCGGCGAGGTCGAGCGGCGTGGGGAAGCTGAGGTCATACCAGCCGGGTGCGCCGGTGTTCTGGAAGCTGAGCTGGGAGGTGGCGCCGAGCAGGCTGCCCGGTTTCCCGGCGGCGTCGCCGTAGAGGACTCCCTCGAGCGTCTGCTGGCCGGAGGTGCCGGTCGGCGCGAGGTACACGGTGAGCTTCGACACGGACCCCGCCACGGGCAGCGTGTAGGCGCTCACGCGCTTGCGGTTGGCCGAGAAGGTGTCGGTGGAGGCGCCGATCGAGGTCTTGCCGAACGTGCTCGCAGGCGGCGGCGCAGGCGTGACCTTGGCCGTGGCGGCCGACACGGCAGCAGCGCCGGCGCCGCCTTCGTTGCCGGCGGTCTCCTGCACCCGCAGCGTGTGTTCGACGTCGCCGGCCACGGGCACGTAAGTCTGTTTGGTGGCGCCTGAGATCGGCAGGCAGCCGCTGCCGAGCGCATCGCATTGCAGCCACTGGTAGGCGAAGCTGGTGGGGGAGTTGGTCCAGCTGCCGTTGTGCTCGCTCAGCGGCTGGCCCTGCTGGGGGTTGCCGGTTATCGTCGGCGGGCTGGTGTTGACGGGGGCGGCGGGGGCTTCTTCGGGCGCGTAGGTCGCATATAGCGAGGCCTGCTCGTTGTCGGTCGTCACGGTGCCGAACGGATTGCTTGGTCCGCCGGCGTAGGCGTTGGCGTTGTAGTCGCGCGCTGCGGCGACGGCGTCGTAGCGAAAGGCGGCGACGTTCGAGGCGGCGCCGGTGATCACGCCGATCCAGTAGTTGCCGACGGGCAGTTTGACGGCGGCGGCGAAGGGTAGGTCATACCAGCCGGCGGCGTTGGCGGACTTGAAGGTCAGCTGTTCGGAGACGGCGATCAGCGCTTGCGGCTTGCCGGCGCTGTCGGCGTAGATGACGCCCTCGAGCACCTGTTCGCCGGCGGTGGCGGTTGGGGCCAGGTACACGTTCAGCTTGCTCACGGCACCGGCGCCGGGCAGCGGGTAGCGGTTGACGCGCTTTCGCCCGGAGAGGAAGGTGTCGCTCGAGGCGCCTACGGTCGTCTTGCCGAAGGTGGCGGCCGAGCTGACCTGCGCCCGGACGCTTATGAGCATTGAGCCGAACAGCGCGAGCGCGAGCACGAGCGTCGACGCGGCACGGCACGCGCGCGACGGATCCCGGCTCGACGTCGACCCATCCGTGGACCTCACAAGCACTGACCCCCCGGCTCCGTTCGTGGGCGTCTGACGCTATCAGCTGTGCCCATGTCTGAACCGGTCTGAGTCAGTCTGTCCCCCTTTGACAAGCCCTAAGTACGGGCATTTTGGACAGTTGCATAAGAAATCGCTCACGCATTGACTTGGCGTCATTTTGCGTTTACTTTGCGTGAAAGAGAGAGGCGTCGATAGGAGGTGACGCGCGGGGGGAAACACCGCGCGTCTCGGACTCTCGGCGATAAACGATGCGAGACAACTGAAGGGATGGACGGCGTGATCG
>DATINR010000194.1:0-2503 GCA_035473995.1 Solirubrobacteraceae bacterium | reverse complement strand
GCGAGCAGCTCGGGCGAGGCCGATGCGGCGGCGCGACCGTTTCCGTTGCTCGCGGCCTGCGCGGCGGCGAGCAGCGCGGCGAGCGTGCCCGAGAGCGCGTCGACCTGGTGGGCTGAGAGGACGGTCCCGTCGGCGAGCTTGGGCTCGTCATCGGAGAGCACGCGCTCGAGCCCGAGCATCAGCGAGAACTCCCGGCGCCAGGCCGTGGAGGGGTGCTTGGGCTTGGGGCTGAGGGAGAGCTCGGCGAGCGCCTGGTCGAGCGCGAGCCGGCGGGGTGAGCCGGGGGCGAGCGCGACGGCGGCGTCCTCGCCGTCGTGCACGAAGCGCTCGCGCACGAACTTCTCCGCTCGCGAGATTTCGGCGGAACTGGGAATGGGCGCGGCCACGGGGGCCGCTGAGGTGGGCTCGGCCATTGAGAGGCTCTGGACTTCGAGACGGAGCCGGCGCAGAAAGTGGCTTCGACGCGGCTCGAAAGACTGGCGTCGACTGACGCCCTTCTGCCGGGTGCCTTGCGCTACCCGGCTTCTTGGTGCATCAGAAGATATAGCACGTCGCGGAACGCATGAGGCGGCGCCCGCGACTCCCGGCTGGGGCGCTGACAGACGAGACGATCTGCCACGCTTACGCGCGATGACGCCGAGGCGCTTGTGGATCGCAATGGCGGCGCTGGCCCTCGTGGCGCTGCTCATCGTGGGTCTCGTCCAGCTGGCCGGATCCTCGCCTGCGCCGGTCGCCCCCTCGAAGCTGACGCTCGCGCAGATGCGCGCGCGTCTGACGGGCTCGCCGGGACCGCTGGCGGCGCTGCACGCACAGGCGAGCGAGCTGCTGCCGGGCGGCCTGCCGGCATTGCGCGCGCGACTGAAGGCGCTGCGCGGTCGTCCGGTGGTCGTCAACAAGTGGGCGTCGTGGTGCGTGCCGTGCCGGGCCGAGTTCGGCGCCTTCCAGCGCGCGTCGGTCGCGCTTGGGCGCGAAGTGGCGTTCGTCGGCATCGACTCGGGCGACACGAGCCGCGGCGCGGCGCAGGCGTTCCTGCGCAGCTTCCCGGTCAGCTACCCGAGCTACTACGACCACAGCGGCGCGGCGGGCAGCGCGATCACGGACTCGACGTTCACGCCGGTGACGGTCTTCTTCAACGCCGCCGGCGGCCAGTACATCCGCCAGGGCCCGTACCCGAGCCAGGCCAAGCTCGAAGCCGACGTCAGGCGCTACGCGCTGGGGTCCGGCCATGCGTGAGCGGGCGGCGGCGGCGACGGACGCGGCGCAGGCGCATGCCTGAGATCCGCATCGACCCGCTCAGCGGGCACAGGACGATCGTCGCGGGCGAGCGCTCGCGCCGCCCGGGCGGGGCGCCGACGCTGACGAAGGCCGAGCGGGCGCCGGAGCCGATCGACCCCGAGCGCGACCCGTTCGCGGAGGGCCATGAGGACCGCACCCCGCCGGAGCTGTACGCGCTCAGGCCTGGGGGCGGTGTTCCCGACTCGCCGGGCTGGACGGTGCGGGTCGTGCCGAACCTGTACCCGGCGCTGGCTCCGGCTGAGGACGGCAATGCGCAGCGGGACGATGCGCACGATGCGACACCCGGCAGCCGGGCGAGCTCGGCGGAGGCCGCGAGCGCGGAGCCGCGCGAGGGCGCTCGCGGCGCGGCCCTGGCGGAGCTGTTCTCCTCGCTGCCGGCGACGGGCGCGCACGAGGTGATCGTCAACGGCCCGCAGCCGGTGCTCTCGCTGGCGGAGCTGCCGGTCGAGCAGGTGGCGGCGGCGATGGACGTGTGGCGCGAGCGGATGCGCTTCCACGAGGACTGCGCTTACGTGCAGCTGATCGTCAACGAGCGCCGCCAGGCGGGGGCGTCGCTGCCGCACACCCACTCACAGCTCTACGGCCTGGACTTCGTGCCGGCGGCGGTCGCGCGCGAGCGCGAGCGCGCGAGCGCGTATGCGACACGCACGATGGGTCAGAGCCTGCTGGGCGACGTGGTGGCCGAGGAGGTGCGCCTGCGCGAGCGGGTGATCGCGATCGACGAGGAGGCTGTGCTGATGGCGCCGTATGCCTCGCGCCTGCCTTTCCAGCTGATGCTCGCCCCGCGCCGGCCGGTGCCGCGCTTCGAGCAGGACGGGCCGACGGGCGCGGCGCTGCTGCACGACGGGCTGCGGCGCCTGTCGCGCCACCTCGGCGCGAGCCCGCCGCTGAACATGTGGGTGCGCACGGCGCCGCGCGGCGCCGAGCACTTCTGCTGGCGGATCGACGTGCTGCCGCGGCTGACGCACCTCGCCGGCCTCGAGCTCTCGACGGACGTGAACCTCAACATCGTCGCTCCCGAGCACGCGGCGGCGCTGCTGCGCGACGCTTGAGGCTAGGCTCTCGCTCACTGTCATCGTCGGCCTTGCGGTCGGCGGCGACGTCCGACCGAGACGGTTGGTTCTCGGGCTGACGGCGAGCTGACTCATAGGCTCCGTGTCGACCCGAAGGTCTGACTCTCACGCGTTGTGTCGCTCGCCGCCGCCCG
>DATINR010000193.1:0-2077 GCA_035473995.1 Solirubrobacteraceae bacterium | reverse complement strand
GATCATGCAGCACGTCGAGGAGGCCGGCATCCACTCGGGCGACAGCGCCTGCGTGCTGCCGCCGCACTCGCTCGGCGAGGAGATGCTCGAGCAGATCCGCACGGCCACGCGCGAGCTGGCGCTGGAGATCGGCGTCGTCGGGCTGATCAACGTCCAGTACGCCGTGCACGCGGGCGAGCTGTACGTGATCGAGGCCAACCCGCGCGCCTCGCGCACGGTGCCGTTCGTATCCAAGGCCGTCGGGCTGCCGCTGGCCAAGCTCGCCTGCCGGATCATGCTCGGCGAGTCGATCGCCGAGCTCGACCTGCCGCGCGACCGCGAAGGGCTCGGCTTCGGCGAGCACGTCTCCGTCAAGGAGGCCGTGCTGCCGTTCGACCGCTTCGAGGGCTCAGACGCGCTGCTCGGCCCCGAGATGCGCTCGACCGGCGAGGTGATGGGCATCGCGCGCGACTTCCCGACGGCGTTCGCCAAGGCGCAGGCGGCTGCGGGCGTGCCGCTGCCGAGCAAGGGCACGGCGTTCATCACGGTCACCGACTCCGACAAGGTCGCCGCCTCGTGGGTCGCGCAGAGCCTGCACGACAGCGGCTTTCAGATCATCGCGACCGGCGGCACGGCCGAAGCGATCGAGCGCTCGGGCGTGCCGGCCAGGCGGATCAACAAGATCGGCGAGGGCTCGCCGCACGTGGTCGACTGGATCGAGCGCGGCGATGTCGACCTGGTGATCAACACGCCCACCGGCGTGGGCGCGCGCACCGACGGCTATGAGATCCGCCGCGCGGCGATCAGGCACGGGATTCCCTGCCTGACGACGGTCGCCGCGGGCGGCTCGGCGGCGCGTGCGATCGCAAGCGCCCGGCGCGAGGGCGCGCCGGAGGTGCTGTGCGTGCAGGAGCTGCACGGCGTACGCGGCGCCGAGTCCCGGCCCGAGCGCCGCCAGGGCGAGCGGCGCGAGGCCGGCCGCGGAGTGCCCGCGGCGTGAGCGACTGGGCCGCGGCCCCCGCGCCGCTGCAGCGCCGCCTCTTGACGGTGCTCGGCGTGGAGGAGCTCGGCGCCTACCGCGTGCTGCGCGTCGCCGACGTCGAGACGCCCGAGCCGCGCCCGGGGCAGTTCGCGATGATCGCCGCGGCCGAGCGCTGGGGCGGAGGGCAGGACGAGCGACCGTACCTCGCGCGCGCCTTCTCGATCGCGCGCCGGCGTGTCGGCGAGTCGCACTTCCTGCTCGAGGACGTCGGGCCGGGCACGAAGCGTCTGTGCGAGCTGCGCGAGGGCGAGGGGCTGTGGGCGCTCGGCCCGCTCGGCAGGGGCTTTGAGCCACCGACCGAGCGCCGGCGCGCGATCCTCGTCGGCGGCGGCGTCGGCATCGCTCCGCTGGCGATCCTGCAGGACGCGCTGGAGGCGGAGGCCGAACGCGAGGTCACGGTGCTCCTCGGCTTCCGCGACGCCGCCCGCGCCGAGGGCGCGGCGCTGCTGCGCGCGGCGCAGGTGGCGACCGACGACGGCTCGGTCGGCCACCACGGGCTGCTCACGGAGCTGCTCTCGAAGGAGCTGTACCGCGACTCGCGCGCACAGGTCTATGCGTGCGGGCCGGCGCCGATGCTCGAGGCCGTGCGCGCGATGTGCACGACGCGCGACGTGCCGGCGCAGCTCGCGCTCGAGGCGGGGATGGCCTGTGGCTTCGGCGCCTGCTTCGGCTGCGCCGTGCCCAAGCGCGGCGGCGGCTACCTGCGCGTGTGCGTCGACGGCCCGGTGATCGATGCTTCCGAGCTCGAGCACGTCGATGCGCACGCGGGGGCGCCGGCGTGATCGAGTTCTGCGGCCTGCGCCTCGCCCACCGCGTGATCAACGGCTCGGGCACGTTCGACGCGATCGCCGCGCGGCGCGTGTTCGGCGCGGCGCTGGCGCGCGACTTCCCGTTCGCGGCGTACGTCTCGAAGACGATCACGCTGCAGCCGCGCGCGGGCAACCCGCCGCCGCGGCTGTGGGAGGCGGCGGGCGGGATGATCAACTCGATCGGCCTGCCGAACAAGGGCCTCGACGGCTATCTCGCCGAGGACCTGCCGCAGCTGGCCGAGCTGCT
>DATINR010000192.1:0-2766 GCA_035473995.1 Solirubrobacteraceae bacterium | reverse complement strand
AGCCGACACCGAGCCGGTCGAGCACGCCCGGGCGGAAGGACTCGAGCACGACGTCGTATTCGCGCACCAGCCGCAGCAGCGCCGCGCGCCCTCGCTCGTTCTTCAGGTCGAGGCGGATCGAGCGCTTGTTGCGGTTCAGCGCCAGGAACAGCGCCGACTTCGCGCTGTCCTGCGCGCCCTCGTAGTACGGCGGCGCCCAGCGAATGTAGTCGCCCATTCCCGTGTCCTCCACCTTCAGCACGTCCGCGCCGAAGTCCGCTAGCAGCAGCGAGCAGAAGCCGCCCGGCAAGAGGCGCGAGAGGTCGAGCACGCGGATGCCCTCGAGCGGCAGGCTCATGCCGCGCTGGCGACGCGCTGGGGGATGTTCAGCGCGGCTCGCGCCTCCTGCACGGTCGCCGGGCGCCGGCCGAGGTCTTCGGTCAGCGCCCGCGCCTTGGCGATCAGCTCACCGTTGGAGCTGGCCATCTCGCCGCTGGGCAGGTACAGGTTGTCCTCCAGGCCGACGCGGATCGAGCCGCCGAGCGTGAGCGCGGCGGCGACCAGCATCCACTGGTCGCGCGAGATGCCGATCACACCCCAGTGCGAGCCCTCGGGAATGTTCTCGACCATCGCCGCGAGGTTGCGCGCAGTCGGCGGGATGCCGCCGACGACGCCCATCACGCAGTCGACGTGCAGCGGCGTCTTGAGCACGCCCCATGTCGATCAGCGGCGCCAGGCTGCCGACGTGGCCGATGTCGAAGCACTCGTGCTCGGGTTTGATGCCGATCTCGTTCATCGCCTCCAGCAGCTCGACGATCTCCTCGAACGGGTTCTGAAAGACCATCTTGAACACGAACTCTTTGCGCGAGCGCGAGTACTTGGCGTAGTTCATCGAGCCCATGTTCAGCGCCGCCACCTCCGGCCGGCAGGCGCGCAGGTATTCGATCCGCTTCTCCACAGGCACACCGATCGTGCCGGTCGAGTAGTTGATGATCGCCGCGTCGCCGACCTCGCTGCGGATCGCCTCGGTGATCGCCTGGAAGTCCTCGATCTCATAGCTCGGCGTGCCATCCGGTTTGCGCGCGTGGATGTGGATCATCGTGCCGCCCTCGTCGACGATCCGCCGCGCCTCGGCCGCGTACTCCTGCGGCGTATACGGGATCGCCGGGCACTGCTCGCGGTTGGCGATCGCGCCGGAGATCGAGCAGGTGATGACTACGGGATCGTCGAGGCTCATACGGGCACCACTCCTGACTTCTTGTAGGGACGCTCGATCTTCTTGCCCTCGGCCATCTCCAGCGCGCGGCAGATCGTCAGGCGCGTCTCGCGCGGGTCGATCACGTCGTCGATCATGTCGTTGCCGGCGGCGATGTAGACGTCGATGATCTTGCGGTAGGCCTCGATCAGCTCGGCCTTCTTGGCCTCGGGATCGTCGGCTTCCTCGACCTGTTTGCGCATCACGATCTCGACGGCGCCCTCGGCCCCCATCACGCTGATCTCGGCGCTCGGCCAGGCGACGATCAGGTCCGGCTCGTAGGCGCGGCCGTTCATCACGTAGTAGCCCGCGCCGTAGGCCTTGCGCGTGATCACCGTGATCTTCGGCACCGTCGCGTTGGCGACCGCGTAGAGCATCTTCGCGCCGTGGCGGATGATCCCGTCGGCCTCGACCTTCGAGCCGACCATGAAGCCGGGCACGTCCATCAGGAAGAGGAGCGGAATGCCGAAGGCGTTGCACAGGTTGACGAAGCGCGCGGCCTTGTCGGCGGAGTCGTTGTCGAGGATGCCGCCGAGCTGCTTGGGCTGGTTGGCGACGATCCCCGCCGGGCGCCCGCCGAAGCGCGCGAAGCAGGTGATGATCGTCTTCGCCCACTGCGGCTTCATGTCGAAGTAGAAGCCGTCGTCGGCGATCCGGCGGATCACCTCGTACATGTCATACGGCTTGCGGTTGGACTCCGGCAGCACGTCGAGCAGCTCCTCGTCGCCGCGCTCGATCGGGTCCTCGCTAGCGCGCAGCGGGGGCTTGGCTTCGCAGTTCTGCGGCATGAACGACAGGTACTGCTTGATCCGCTCGATGCACACCTCGTCGTCGGCCACCTCGAGGTCGCCGACGCCGGACTTGCGGCAGTGCACGCGCGAGCCGCCGAGCTCCTCCTGGGTGACGTCCTCGCCGACGGCCGCGCGCACGAGGTGCGGGCCGGCGAGCGCCATCGAGCCGCGGCCCTTGACCATCGGCACGAAGTCAGCCAGCCCGGGGATGTAGGCCGTGCCGGCCGCGCACGGGCCCATCAGCGCGGCGATCTGCGGGATCACGCCGCTCATCACGACCTCCTCGCGGAATAGGTGACCGGAGCCGGCGAACAACGAGCCGACGGCCTCCTGGATGCGCGCGCCGGCCGAGTCGAGCAGCCAGATGAACGGGATCCGCTTGGTCAGCGCGAGCTCGCGCAGGCGCGTGACCTTCAGCTCTCCGGTCATCCCCATCGAGCCGGCCATCACGGTGAAGTCGTACGCGCACACGGCCACCAGTCGCCCTTCGACCTTGCCGTAGCCCGTGATCACGCCGTCGGCCGGAGCGACCTTGCCGTCCATCGCGCGCTGGGCGAAGTGCGGGCGCCCGTGGATGCCCAGCTCGGTGAACGTCCCCGCGTCGATCAGCAGCGCCAGGCGCTCGCGCGCCGTCAGCTTTTCCGCGGCGTGCTGCCTTGCGATCTTCTCCTGGCCGCCGCCGAGCGCGATCTGCGCGCGGCGGGCATGTAGGTCCTCGACCAGCGGGCGCAGCAGCGAGGT
>DATINR010000191.1:0-23348 GCA_035473995.1 Solirubrobacteraceae bacterium | reverse complement strand
GTGCCGCCGATGTTCTGGTTCAACGACCCCGAGGGCAACCGCCTGCTGATCGTGCAGACGAGCTGACCGACGAACGAGACGGGAGCGCACAGCCATGCTCAAGTTCAACATCGCAATGTCACTGGACGGCTTCGTCGCGGGGCCGAACCCGAGCGAGCAGGACCCACTCGGCGAAGGCGGAATGCAGCTGCACGAGTGGGCGTTCGAGCTGGCCGCATGGCGCGAGCCGCACGGGCGGGAGGGCGGCGTGGTCAACGAGAGCACGCCGATCGTCGAAGGCTCCCAGGCGAACGTCGGGGCGATCCTGATGGGCCGCAACATGTTCGGCGGCGGCCCGGGCCCGTGGGGCGACGATCCGTGGAACGGCTGGTGGGGGGAGGAGCCGCCGTTCCACGTGCCGGTGTTCGTGCTGACCAACCACGCGCGCGCGCCGCTGGCGTTGGGGGGCACGACGTTTCACTTCGTCACGGACGGGATCGAACCGGCGCTGGCGCAGGCGAACGAGGCGGCGGGCGGCAAGGACGTGGCGCTCGCCGGCGGCGCCGACGTCGCTCGTCAGTACCTATCGGCGGGGCTGATCGACGAGCTGCGGCTCAGCGTGGCGCCGGTGCTGCTCGGCTCGGGCGCGCGGCTGTTCGACGGCGGCGCCGGGGCGGGCGCGGCGCTGGAGCAGGTGCAGGCGGTGCAGGCGCCCGGGGTGACGCACCTGATCTACAGGGTGGGGTCGTAGGCCGGACCCAGCTCGCTCACGGCGATCGAGAACTCGGCCTGGAACGTCTCACCGGCTGCGACGACCGGCAGGGCATCGCGGCTGATCAAGGCGTTGGTCGGCGCGGTCATCGGCTCGAAGCAGATGAAGTCCTCACCGCTCGGTGCGTAGATCTGCGCATGTGAGAAGCCGGTGCCGAACTGCACGTCGATCCGGCGCTCGCCGGCTGAGACGGTGAACGCGGCAGGCTGGTCGAGCCCCGCGAGGGCGTCGTCCCAGCTGCCGTCGGCGAGCGTGAAGCGCCGTGGCTCGATAGGCGGCCCGGTGGCCATCGGGATCATGCGCTCGTCGAGCAGCAGGCGATGGGCGACGGGCAGCTCGACCTGCCACTCGGCGCGACCGGCGCCGGCGATCGTCAGATAGGGGTGAAAGCCGAACGAAACGGGCACGGCGCAGCCTCCGTCGGCTCGGACGGTGGTCGCGATCCTCAGCCGCGCGCCTTCGACGCGCGCCCTTAGCTCCACGGCGTGGCGGTAGGGGAAGATCGCCAGCAGCTCGGTGCTGTCCCAGGCCAGGCGCGCGTCTAGATGATCGCCGGCGGAGCGACCGGCCTCGGCGCCGGGCTGTTCGAGCAGCTCCCACGGCAGCGCGCCGGCGATGGCGCCGTGGATCGGCAGGCCGTTCTGATCGAGCTTCAGCGAGGGATCGGCAGGGTCGAGCTGCACCTCTCCCTGCGGTCCGGGGTAGCGCAGTCCGGCGAGCCGGTTGGCCCAGGGATAGAGCAGCGGGATGCCCATCGTCGCGCCGCGCTGCGCATACGCGCGCACGCCCGAGCGCTGCGCCAGCAGCTCGACGCCGCGGTGGCGCAGCGAGCAGCAGACCATGCCGGCGCGCGGGACGAATGTCGCGCGCAGCTCGGAGCCAGGCGACTCGATGGCGACGGTGTCGTAGCCGTCGGCAGCGGGCCCGCCCACGGCGTCAGCCGGCCACGGTGCGGGCGGGCTCGACGATGACTTCCTGCAGCCTGCGCACGGCATCGAGGTGATCGCCCGTCCAGACCATCCGCACGGCGGTGGCCGTCGCCTTGCCGTCGGCCGCGCGCAGGTCGTTGGCGACAGCATCGACGAGCCGGCCGTCGGCGACTTCGTCGTGCGCGAGCGGCGGGTTGGGCGGGCGCCCGTCGGCGAGCCGGGCAGCGAGGTTGTCGTACCAGCCCTCGACGAGCGCGCTCGATTTGAGCAGCTCCGCGCGCGCGGCGGCACGATCGCCGGGCACGGTGCCGTCCTCGCGCTCCCACAGGTCGAGCACGGCGTCGGCTGCGATGCGCAGGCCGCCGACGCCCGAGACGAGGCCGCTGATCTCGGCCAGCGGCGCGGGCTTGGAGCCACGCTCGGCGAGGTAGCTGCGGAAGGTGTCGTCCAGGCGGCGAGCCGAGGCGGCGGCGCGGGCGGCGTCTTCCTCAGGCTCGGCGACGGCCGCCGCGGCGTCGGCGTCGCAGCGGCGCATACCGAAATCGACGGCGCTCGCCAGGTAGCGGGCGCTGTCGATGTAGGCCTGGGCGAGCGCTCGGCGCAGCTCGGCGGCGGCGCCGCGGGGCCAGAACAGCAGCCCGACGAGCAGGCTGACGGCACAGCCGATCGCGATGTCCTCGACGCGCAGCAGGCCGACCTTCCATCCGGCGGGCTGGATGATGTTGTAGAGGCAGACGAGCGTCAGCGTGAAGGCGGCCTGGCCGGCGGCGAAGCCGATCGCCGCGGGCGCGACCCCGGCGAGCAGCACGGCGATCGGAAGCAGGAACCAGAGCAGCGTCGTGTCCTCGCCGACGAGAGCGACGATCAGGCCGCCGACGACGAAGCCGACGACCGTGCCGATCAGGCCGCGAATGATGTTCTGGCCGGTGCTGAGCGCGTTGGAGCGGAGCACGGAGAGTGTGCCGAGGACGACCCAGAAGGAGTGCTGCACGCCGGTCTCGTTGGCCACGAGCACGGCGACGCCGAGGGCGACCGCCCCGCGCACGCTGTTGTGCAGCCAGACCGAGCCGAGGTCGATGTGCGCGGCGGCGCGCTGCTGCACCGCGGAGGCGGTACTGGCGAGGCCCTTCGGCTGGCGGCCGAGCACGCGATCGATCCAGCTGCGCCGCTCGGCGGCTGCGGTCAGGTCGATGTTCTCGGCGATGATCGAGACGGCGTAGCCGAGCTCCTGCGCGCGGAAGGCGGGGTCGAGCGCGGTGATCAGCTCGCCGGCGCCCGTCGCGTCGTCTCTGATCGGCTTGCGGCGCACGAGCAGCTCGCTGGTCGCACCCGTCTCGACCTCGCGCATGGCCGTCCTGAGCCGATCGATCGCCTCCTGCAGCTCGCGGCGATCGCCACCGAGCATGCCGAGCAGCTCGGCGCCGCGTTCGAGCGCGGCGGCGGCGGCGACCTTGACGGCGCATGCAGGATGGTCGACGGGAACGCCCTCGGCGGGGCCGACCGAATGGATCACGATCGCCTCGAGCCAGTTGATCTCATCGACCAGGCGCACGACGGCCCGCGCGTCCGTGCTCAGCCCGGTTGGCCGGAAGGGCGTGGCGAGAAAGACGCGGCGCATGGCGGAGACGGCCTCGTGCGCAGCGGCGACGGCGTGGTCGTGGTCGGCGGCGAGCGAATGATCGCCTTCGCTCATCCTGAAGGCGACGTCGGCGCGCAGGCGCAGGGCGAGCGCCCGGCAGGCGCCGGCGGCGGCTGCGCGCAGCGGGCCGCGCGTCGGCGTCGGCCAGAGCAGCACGATCGCGAGCAACGCCGCGCCCGAGGCCATGCCCCAGCCGGCGACGCGATCGGGCACGGATGAGACGGGCCCGACGAGCGTCACGGGCAGGATGAAGGCGAGCAGCAGCGAGGTCGAGGCGCCCGCCAACACGGAGCTGACAACGCCGGAGAAGATCACGGCGAAGCCGATCAGCGCCATCGCGACGGCCGAGATCCACACGCTGCGCGAGGCGAGCGTGCCGAGGCAGACGAAGGCGCAACCGGTCACGGACAGCGCGATCTGCGCCTGCAGCCGCGCACGCATCGGTCCGCCGAAGTCGACGAGCAGCAGCATCGCGAACGAGCCGAAGGCGGCGAAGGTGGCGACGGCAGCGTTTTCGATCACCTTGTCGCCGAGCGCGAACATCGCGGGCATCACGATCGCGGCACGCCCCGCCCGGCGCAGCGCGGCGAGATCGCGATCGCGTTGGGCCAGCCACTGGAGCGGGTGCTGCACGGTGCCTCCGCCTGTCGTCAGGTGTGCGCTGCAGGCCGGATGCTAGCCGGGCAAGAGGGCGTTGGCGGGCGCCGAGCCGGAGCGTATGCGGACGCCGCGCAACGCCGATGTCAGGTGGCGATCAGCCCGGGCACCCGCCGCGCGACCAGGCGCAGAGTGAATAGTGTGAGGATCGGGTAGGTGGCGTCGGCCAGCGACCAACCGCCGATGTATGCACCGTTCCCGTGCAGCCAGCTGACGAAGAAGTGATCCATGTCCCAGGTGCCGAACAGACGCTGCTCGGCGTACTTGACGATCAGGCTGAAGAAGCCGAACATCGCGCACTGCGCCCACATCGGCTCGGTCTCGCGCACGCCGAGGTAGAACCACGTCAGGCAGAATCCGATCCAGATGAACGTGTGCATGAAGTTGTTCACCCAGGGCAGGAAGCTCATCGCGCCGGCCAGGTAGAGCAGGTAGTTGGCGATGAACACCGAGATCGCCCAGACGGCGCCGATCCACAGGAACGTCTTCTTCTCGATCGGATCGACGCGCTTCTTGGTCAGTCGCATGACGATGAAGATCAGCGCGTAGAAGCCCAACACACCGAGCACGCGAATCGGGGTTATGTGGTGCATCAGATCTGCCCGCCGGCGTAGTGCGCGAGCGACATCACCGTGAGCTGCGGGTTGACGGTGAGGCTGCTCGGGAAGACGCTCGCATCGCAGACGAACAGGTTGCGGTACCCATGCACGCGAAAGTCGGGGCCGATCACCCCGCGAGCCGGGTCTTCGCTGATCGCGTTCCCGCCTTGGGGATGGCCCGTACCGAGCGACATCCAGGCCGGGCGCATCACGACCTCGTCGAGGCGCACGAGCTGAGAGGCGTCGGTGAACTGGGCGCCAGGGACGTCCCAGGTGTTGAGCATCACGCGCTTGGCGCCAGCCGCGAAAAGGACCTCCCCGAGCAGCTTCAGACCTTCGGAGAGCTTCGCGAGATCGCGCTGTTCGGGGACGTAGCGCACGCCGGGGCCACCGATCGGAGATTTGTAGATCGAGGCATTGCCGGCAGTGCCGACGATCACGCCGACCGCCATCAGCTTCTTGTAGCTCAACATGTTCTGGAAGTGATCGCTGAACCAGCCGGGCATGTTCTCCGCCTGCGAGACCGGCGGGTTCCACCATGTCTCGAACGCGAAGCCGTCGAGTACCTGCGGCAGGCCGAAGTGAGAGATCTGCAGTCCCGCGTAGGCATCCATGTCCTCCGCGAATTCGGCCGTCATCGGCGCGCCCATGTTGAAGCAGACCTGCTCGCCGACCGGCAACCCGCGACCGACGCCGCTGCGCATCAGCAGGTAGCTCGACGCGATCGTGCCCGCAGAGAGGACGAACTTCTCGGCCTTGACCGTGATGCGACGCGCGTCCGAGAGGCGGGCGCGCACGTCGGTCACGCAAGCCGGGGAGCCGGACTCCGCACGGATCCGTTCGACTTCGCACTCGGCGACGATGCGCACCTTGCCGGGATGAGTCCGCTGCGCCCACGGCAGCGCCGTCTGCAGCATCGAGAGTTTGGCGCCGTAGGCACAGCCGATGTTGCAGTAGCCGCAGCCGAGGCAGTCTTTGATGTTTGCGTCGACGGCCCCGACCTGCAGCACTGCTGGCGACAGCCCAAGTCGGCCCACGCCGTCGAGGTACTTGACACCCGACGGGTTGAGATGCCCCGGCCCCTGCTCGGTAACCGAAAGGAACGCACGAACGTCGCCTACGCTGCCACCGAGCTTCGCGAGATCGAGGCCGGCGTCGTGCAGCTTTGCGTCATTCCAGCGCGACAGCACCTCGGTCGGCGGGTCGAAGCAGACCGAGTTGTTGACCGTGGTCGAGCCACCTACGCAGCTTCCCTGCAGGATCGTGAAGCGGAAATCCTCAGTCTGCTGCATCACGCCGTCGGCATAGAGTGAGGAGACCATCTCCACCTCGTCCTCGCTGAAGTGGCGCGGTTCGACGTAGCGCCCGCGCTCGAGCAGCAGGACGTCGTGGCCTTTCTCGGCCAGTCGGCAGGCGAGAATTCCACCGCCGGCACCGGTGCCGACGATGCAGATCTCCGACTCGAGCGTGTCCCCGGCCACGTCGGCGGGTAGCTCGACCTCCAGATCGTGCTCGGCGTCGGCTTTGCGTGCAGCGCTCTGGTTGCCCGGGCGTTCGGAATACGGCACGTAGCCGATCGCCTTCCACGTGTCCTCGTGGTTGTAGTAGGCGGCGAAGCACAGCTGCTGGGCCATGCGGATCGCCACCTGGGGCAGGTTGAACAACCAGTTGTGCGTGGGCGCGACCTTCTGGAAATGCGAGCGCACGTGTTCGTAGCGCAGGCGCGGCGAAAGCTCAGAGAAGGGCGGCTTGAGGCACAGCAGCGGGTGAAACTGCACGCCGAGCATGGCGAGGCGATAGAGCCACGTGCGTTTTGCCGTCATTTTCGCCACGTAGTGATCGACGCTCTGCGCGATCTGCTCGGGGGTGCGAACAGCCGGACCGTCGATCACGGTGCCCGCGGCGGCGATCAGCGCCCTGTACTGGATCGGCGCGAAGTAATGCAGCGAAAACCGCTTCTTCCAGGTAGCAGTGGAGAGCGCGAAGAAGACGACCGCGAACAGCAGGTGAACTCCGACGAACCCCCAGAGGATGTCGGTCATGCTCAGTCGATGACCATCGAACGGTCGCGTGTAGCCGGTGTGCAGGAACGTGAGATAGGCCAAGCCGACGAGCCCCGAGAGCACGAGCCCCGAGGCGATCACACCCCACATCCAGAGGTTCGCCCGTATGTCTCGCGCGACGAAGAAGCACAACATGCCGAAGGTGCTCGACATGACGACCGAGTTGGTCACGAACGGCCACTGCAGGAACAGGCCGCGGCTCGAATCGAGCAGCCCGCCGAGCTCGTAGCCGGCCCCCGAGAGCACGAACCAAGCCCCGGCGATCAGCGCGAGCGTGCGCATCCAACGCTCGATTCCGAGCAGTTGCGGCTTGGCCTCGGCCGCCGGGGGCGCCTGAGTGGGCCGCGAGCGTCGGGCGAGCACGTAGAAGACGATCACGACGAGCGTGATCACTCCATCCAAGGCAATCGCCCCCCACAGCACGCTGCCGACCGACGCACTCCCGAGCGATCCAAACGACATCGCGCCACCTGTATGGCCAAAGGCGAGCGCGACGAGCATCGCCGCGACTGAGACAAAATGGGCGGCGATCACGATCGCGGCGAGACCCATCCGCCCGCGCACGTCGCCGGAGACGTACAGGCAGCAGATCCCCAGCAAAGTCACCTTCGTGACCGAGTTCAAGACAAACGGCGGTTCACGGTAGAGGTCGCGAAACGGCCCGGCGAGCGGTCCGAGGAAGTAGGCAAGGCCAGCGAGCACGAGAATCGCGGCGAGCGCACGCAGCAGCAGTCGGAAATGGCGCTCGGCACCGGTCAGCACGGCGTCGTTCAAGACCCCAGGCGCGCGGGCTGCATCAGCGCCTTGCTCAACGGCCATCGAGCACTTCCCCCTATTCGTGGTCAGCCCCCAGACGGCTGCGACCGAGAGCACCGTCGCTCATCGTCGAGACGACGAGCGACAGAGCCAACATAACCGGAGCCCCGCGGCAGGTCAAGCCCAGATAGTGGAATTAGTGCGATTAATTTACCAGTGGGGCCGCGCGAGGTGAGCGCCCTGCAAGCATGCGGTGCGGCGTCAGGATTCGGCGCGCACGACGGCACCGACCGGCAGAGACGTGAGGATCCGCTGCTCGATGGGGCCGTGTCCGTCGACGAGCACGCTTGGACCAGGAGACCCTTTGGCGACCGTCACCTGCAGCCTCTGCCCCGATTTCGCGGCGAGCCCCGCGAATCGATCCTCGACGACGACGTTGCCCTGCTGAGCGCGGATGAGGACCTGGGTATTCGGCCCGTCGGCCGTCACGCTGGCGCCTCCGCCTGACTTCAACGGGCTCCCGAGCGCCTGCACGACCCCCGGCGTCGTTGCCCGCGAGATCGATTCCCCGTTTACGGCGAGCGCCAAGCGCCCGGGCGCTATGGCATCGGTGGCACGCAAGCCGCGTTCGAGGACGGCCGGATCGCACACGACCGCGACCACCAGCGGGCCGAGCCAATCACTGCAGTGAAGCGCGCGCGAATCGCAGGTGAACGCGCCGTTCTGAGTCGAGCACCACGGCGTCTGATAGCGAGCCTGCAGGCCAGGCGAGCGGGGCGAGTTGACGCCGGCGGCGTTGCCACACACCGAAGCACAGCCGGCGCCCCATTCGCCGGGCCACGTGTCCCAGGGCTGCAGGGCAAGCGATTGCAGACAGCTGCCAGGAGCGTCGGCGGGGCAGGCTTCATAGTTACGAGCCCACTGACCCTTGCCGTCGAAGCGCCCCTCTGGCAGGTCGACGAGCCCGTCGACCGCCAGACCACTCGGCTGCGAGCAGCTGCTGAGGCAGGGTTTCGGATAGGAGGCGTGACTGCCCTGGGCGGAGTAGACGTATGGCCGGCTCGTGCCAGTCGCAAATTTCAGCAGCGAGGCCGAGTAGCGGAACGTTCCTTTGTGCGCGGCGTAGACGACGTAGTCGATGTGGTCTTCGTCATCGGGCGGCGTGACGACGGTCACGCCCTCCCAATCGCCCTCGTGCTCGTCGCAGACGCTGGATTCGCGCGCCTGCCGGATTTGGCACGTGACGCCTGGCTGAGAGGTCGCGAAATGGTTGAAGCGCAGGAACCACCAGTAGTCGACGTAGAAGCGGCTGTTGGATTCGGTGACGTGGTAGTAGATCGCCGAACGCGGCCCGCTCCCGCAGTCGAGCAGTGAGTCGCTGCAGCGTTCGGGGCCATGATATTCCGAGACCTTCCCGCCAGCAAGGTCGACATACGTAGTCGGACCGAGCGCCGAGGTGCTCCCGACCATCGCATCGAACGCATTCGAGTTTTGTATTACCCCGCAGCCCTTGCCTTGAAGCTGACGCGTGCAGAATTCGTGGCGCCCTTCGTCGAACAGATAGCTGATGTTGAGCGGCCGCCACCGCTCACCGCTGTCGAACAGGAGCACGGGCCGAAACCTTTCCGCCAACTCACCGGCTTGCTGTTTGGGCACGTCCGAGAAGGCCTCGACTTGACGCGTGCCGCCGTTGCCGAGCCAATGGTTGTCGTGGAGCACGAACACGACCGCCGCGCCAGCCCCGAAACCGATCAGCACGAGCGCAAGCCCGGCTCCGCCGAGCTCGACGATTTTCGTCCAGGTCCGTTCGAGGCGTCCGCTCATCTACGAGGCGAGATCTACATGCGGGACAAGATCCGCATTGACGAATATGGCGCTCCGAGCCTACACGAGCTGTGCACGCCCACGAGGGCACGTGCCGGCGCCCGCGGCGCGGGGGCGAGCGGGCGCTACGGTCGCGACGACTGCGGGGGGCGCGGAGCCTCGTCGGGCCAGTGGCCGTGCTTGTCGAGGTAGTCGCGCGCCGCCTCCTCGCGGTCGCGCTCGCGATCGCCGTCGACGCCGGCGCGATAGAGCCAGTTGACGGCGTAGATCGCCAGCGAGGCGCCGACGATTCCGGCGCCGCCCTCGAGCTCGGCTTCGCTGCCGAGCGCCATCACGATCAGGCCGGCGATCACGCCGGCTGCCGGAAGCACGTAGCGGAGGGCGAACATCATGCTCCCAACTTATCGACGCCAGGGGCTCAGCTGGGCGGCTGAGCGATTTTGAGCAGGTTGCCGTCGGGGTCTGTGATGATCGCTTGGCGCACGCCGTCGCCGATCGTCTCTACGGGCCCGGCCTCGATCCGGCGCTCGGCCAGGCCGGCGAGGAAGCCGTCGAGGTCGTCGACGAGCAGGGTGTTGAGCGAGGAACCGGCACGCGGCGGATCGACGAGCACGTACAGCCAGCCGGCGCCGGCGAGCTGCCACGCGGCCTCGCGCTCGTTGGGGAGCATGTCGGGCGGTTGCCCGCTCAGGCGCGTGTACCAGTCGATCGCGGTCGTGCGGTCGACGACAGGGATGCCGAGGAAGACGTGGGTGACGGACACGCCGCGAGACTAGCCCGAACAGGCTTACCGCGCGGTGGCCATCGTCAGCGCCGGGCCCACGGTTCCGACGATCGGCTCAGCGCTCAACGAGGCGGCGTCGGGAACCGCGCGACCGGCGCCCACGGTGCCCGTCGGCTCGCCCGAGCGGGGACGCTCGATGGACAGCAGCGCGGTGCCGGCACCGCCGGCGATCTCGACGGCCCGCGCCAGCAGCGAGGTAACGCCGGCCGAGTCGAAGCCACAGGCGGCAAGGAAATAGCGGACACGCGGTTCGGCGAGCTCGTGCTCGTCGACTTCGAGCTCCTCGAGCTGGGCGGCGGCGGTCCGGCTCGCGGGCGCCTCGCCCGCCGCGGTCGGGACGACGGCCGCGGTCGGAGCGGCGGCCGCGGTCGGAGCGGCGGGCGCGGCGGAGACGATGCAGGCGACCATGTCGTCGGGTGTGGCAGAGGCCTCACTGCGGATCCGCTCGAGCAGCGCGGGCGCGCCGATCGACGGGCCGAGCTCGCGGGTGATCTCGACAAGGCGCTCGCGGCCGAGCAGATCATCGCCGGCGCGCGCCTCGGGCAGGCCATCGCTGAAGAAGCACAGCTTGGCCCCGTCGGGAAGCGAGACGGTCGTCTGCCGGCGACCGGTCGGCAGGTCGCAGCAGATCGGCGCCGAGCAGCACACGGCGATCGGCTCGGGAGCGTCGAAGCCGATCGCGATCGGCGGGGGATGACCGGCGCATGCGTAGGTCAGGCGGCCGCTGGCGCTGTCATGGATCGCGACGACGACCGTCGCGAAGCGCTTCTCGCCGGGCGTCGCGAGCACGGAGCCGGCGAGCGCGAGTGCGGCGCGGGGTTCGAGGCCGGCCTGCAGGTATGCCCGCAGCGTGTAGCGCGTGAGCGCGGCCTGGGTCAGCGCAGGGCGGCCGTGGCCGACGACGTCGCCGAGCACGATCGCGACCCTGCCGGGCTCGAGCTCGAACAGATCGTAGAAGTCACCGCCGGCGGCCGGCCCGTCGGCGGGCCGGTAGGCAACGGACACTGCCAGCCCGCCGAGCCGCTCGGGGATGGCGGGGACGAGCGCGGCCTGCATGTCGTCGAGATCGCTCAGCATCGTCTCCCGCTGGCCCTCCAGTCGTCGCGCGCGCAGCGTGGCCAGCCGCGAGCGCACGGCGAAGAGGATGGCGAGCAGCAGCAGCACGAGGATGATCGGCTTGCTCCAGTCGGGCACGGGTACGGGAAACGGGATGTGGCGGCCAATTGATTCGAGCGGGTTGCCGGAGGAGGTCTTGCTGTCGGTTCCTTTCCCGCCGGAGGTTTGAGCTAGCGCAGCGGACGAGGCGCCGGGCACGCTCGTCGATGCGGCGTTCGCAGCGGTACCGGCGGCGGCGCGTGCGCCGTTCGCGCGCGTGTTGGCCGCGCGTCCCCGGCGGCGTGTGGCGGTGTGGGCTGCTTTCCCGATCTGCGCAGTCGCCGGCGCGGCGCCGCTCGTGTGGCTGCCGGTCGGCGTGGAGGCACCGCTCGCGGGCGAGGCGCCGGCGCTGGCCGCTCGCGCCCCTGAGCCGGTCGAGCTGGACGTCGGCGCGGGCGAGCTCGAGGAACCGGTCGGCGTCGGCAGCGGCGTGCTGCCTGTCGGCGTCGTCGGGACTTCGACGGGTGCTTTGGGCGCTTCGACGGGCGGCGTCGATGGCAGTTCCGCTTTGGGCAGCGACGGCGTTTCGATCGGCGGCAGCCCGGCGACTTCGACTTTGGCCGGGAGCGGTTCGGCTTCGACTTTGACCAGGCCGCCGAGCTGCACCTGCACCGTGGGCAGACCTTCCAGGCCGAGGAGCGGCGCTGCGGAGGTGCCCGGCGCGGGGGCGAGGGCAGCGACGAGCGTTATCGCGATCGCGATGCCAGTCAACCCACGTTGTCGAGACGGCCGCATCCTCATTCCTTCGGACCCCCACTGGGATCGGAAGCGTTTGGTCATGATTCCACAGGCGGCGGGGTTGGTGGCCGGGTGTTGGACGTCTTGCGGGCAGGCCCGTCAGCGTCACAACGGCCGCCGAATACCATGACTCCATGACCAGCCAGGTACCCGGAGGGGTCGTGCATGAACTGCCTGTGGACCTGCGTGAGGCGCTGATTGCCAACGCCACGGCGCTCGATGCCTGGAAGGACATCACGCCCCTGGCCCGCAACGAGTTCATCTGCTGGGTCGAGGATGCCAAGCAGACGACTACCCGCGAGCGTCGCATCCGCCGTACACGGGAAGAGTTGGAGGAAGGCCAGCGCCGGCCCTGCTGCTGGCCGGGGTGCAAGCACCGGGAGCGCACCGGTAAGTAGCGACCCGGCGGGCGCCAAAGTCGCCGAGCGTGGCAACGGCGTGAAGCCTGAATCGTAGAATCGCGATCGTGCCGTTCACGCTCAGAAACCTCAGAGAGGATCTGGCGGACGTCGGGTCCAACTTCGACGGCTCGCCGGAGCTGGAGTTCCGTCTCGCGGGCAAGGCGCTCGAGCTGGAGCAGTCTGGCCTGAGCTATCAGCGCATTCCGCCCGACTACCGCTTCCCGTACGGCCACACGCACAAGGAGCAGGAGGAGGTGTTCGTGGTCGTGGGCGGGAGCGGGCGGATGAAGCTCGACGGCGAGATCGTCGAGGTCAGGAAGTGGGACGCCGTGCGCGTTCCGCCCGGTATATGGCGAGGCTACGAGGCCGGGCCGGAGGGCCTCGAGATCGTCGTCTTCGGCGCGCCCAAGCTCGGCGAGAACCCGCGCGATGACGTGGAGGGTCGGCGAGACTGGTGGGCTGACTGAGCGCCCTTGCCGGGCGAAGCGATCGGGGCGCGCAGGTGATTGCTGAGGCGCCAGTGCCGGACTGCTACGGTCGCCCAGATGACCGATCCGCTCAAAGGTCAGACCGCCCTCGTCACCGGAGGCGGCAGCGGGATCGGCGCAAACGTGGCTCGCCGGCTCGCGGAAGCCGGGATGGAGGTGTGGGTCGCCGGCCGCACCGCGACGCGAGTACAAGGCGTCGCCGCCGAGATCGGCGGTCACGCGCTGACGGGCGACGTCTCGCAGGAGGACGACGTCGCCGGTTGGTTCGAGCAGACGGGTTCTATTGACCTGCTCGTCAACAATGCGGGCGTAAGCGGGCCGACGGTCAGCTTCGAGCAAGAGGGTCTCGAGTCTTGGTGGCGCGTCTTCGAGATCAATGTTCGCGGCGTGTTCTTGTGTTCCCGCGCCGCAACACCGGGAATGCTCGCGCGCGGTCACGGCCGCATCGTCAACGTCGCGAGCGGTGCCGCGTACCTCCCGCCAGGCGGTACACCGAGTACGGCGTACGGACCGAGCAAGGCAGCTGTCCACCGCTTCTCGGAGTTGCTCGCCGCGCAGCTCAGCCCGCGTGGCGTCTTCGTCTTCTCGATCAGCCCCGGGCTCGTCCGCACGGCGATGACCGAATCGCACCTGGGCGACGACGCTCCGTGGACGCCGCCTGAGTGCGCGCCACAACTCGTGCTGGCGCTTGCGAGTGGCGAGTTCGACATGTTGGCGGGGCGCTACCTTCACGCCGAGCACGATCCGCCGGAGCTCCTGCGTGAGCGGATCGATCAGATCAACACTGATGATCTGAATGCAATACGCCTGCGTCGCTGAGGATTCCGTCCTCGCAAGCGACCCTGTGACACAGCGGGGGCGGGATTGATACACAAACCCGCGACCGTAGATGGCCGGAGAACGAAGGCTCTAGCCCACAGAGTCGAGCAGTCGCGCCTGCTCGGAGAGCCGGTGTCGTCCGGGAAAGGCGAGCGACCGACGGCTACGGGACTTCGCGGTGAGGCAGAAGCCGGCGGTTAGTCGGCATCCAGGCGTCGAGCATCGGCACTGCTCGGGTCCGTACTTCTACCGCCCGGGCACGGCCGGGCCACACCACAGTTTCAATCTCACGGCTACGGCGCGGTGTAGGCCCAGGTGCCCCGCAGCAGGCCATTGGATTGGTTGCTCCGCCAGGTCATGACTCCGCTCACCGGCCCGGCGTAGATCGAGCCTGGCATCGTCGAGATGAAGGATTCAAAGGTCATGCCTTCGTTGAATGACTGATAGACGCACATGTAGCCGGCCGCCGCCTGGCCGGCACCCGGGCATTGGACCGTCCCCCCGCCTTCCGCGATCACGGTGATGCGTCCTTCCGGCAGCGATTCGGGCAGGTGCGGCCAGAATTGGACCAGCACCGTGCCGGCCTGACCATTGGCCGCCGCGGCGATGTAATCGCCCGCCTCGGTCTGCCCGGACCGCAGGACGGAGTCGGCGGTCATGTAGTGGTCGGCGGGCTGACCGCCGAGGGCTTCGGCGTCTTTGGAAGTGGTGGCCAGGTCGGCGGTGGCGGCTCCCCCGGCCGAGTCGGCGTAGGCCGCCGTGGTGGCGCTTCCGGCCGTGGTGGCGCTACCGGCCGTGACTGCTCTGTCAGCGGTTTCGGCGTGGTTGGCGCTTGCGGCCGTGGCTGCTCTGTCAGCGGTTCCGGCCGTGGCTGCTCTGTCAGCGGTTTCGGCGTGCTTGACGCTTTCGGGAGTCGAGGTGGTTGTCGTCACCGTCGGCGCGCCACCTACGGGCGCGAGCCGTTCGCGGACCCCCTTAGCCAACTTCGCGGCGGTCACCGCACCGTCGGCCACCTTGCCGGTGCGGACCGCTTCGGCCCGGATCTGCTTGGGCCCGACACTGCCCTTCGGCAGGGCCGTGGCCGCATAGCTGACGCCGCCAAGCGCCACGAAGAGGGCGAGGCTGGCGACTACGTTGGCGTAGGTAAGCCGAGGGCGGGGAAGCTTCATGGACAGGATTCCTCCAAGAGTTGTGTACGCATCCATCGACCTCCGCGGGACCGAGCTTGACCTCCGCTGCGAAATCGGGTCGGGCAGGAGACTCCCGCGCGGGTTGGCGCGTCCAGGCAGCATTCGACGCGGCTCTCGTGGATGCAAGGACGCCGCGTGGCGCGGCTGCTACCGGAAACTCACAACCGCCGGCGCCCAGCCGTCGTGCACAGGCGTCTAGTTACGCTTCAGCACGTGGACCTGCAGCGGCGCATTGCGGAGGGGGCGGGTGAGTTCTTGCTGTTCGCGCTGACCCCACCGCGCCTGACGACCGAACCGGAGCAAGCCCGTCAGATCGCCGCGAAAACGCTCGAGCGCCTGCGCTCTGTGGGCCTCGACGGCCTCGTGCTCTACGACATTGATGACGAGAGCGACCGCAATCCCGAGGAACGCCCCTTTCCGTTCCTACCCACGATGGACCCAGCCGACTACCTCGCTCGCTATCTCGTCGGCTTGGAAGTGCCGGCCATCGTGTACCGCGCTGTCAGCAAGTATCCAGAGCAAGGTCTTCGCTCGTGGCTCAGCGAACAAGCCCCAACCCACGCGCTGTCGGTGTTCGTCGGTGCGTCCTCTCGTGAGAAGGCGGTGGCAACCTCTCTGTTGCGAGCCTACGAACTCAGGACCGAGGTGCGCCCGGATCTCCTTCTCGGAGGTGTCGCGATCCCAGAGCGGCACACGCGCGGGCGCGGGGAGCATGTCCGTCTGCTGGCGAAGCAGGCGGCAGGTTGCTCGTTCTTCGTCACCCAGATCGTCTATGACGTCAATGCCGCGAAGAACTTGGTCTCCGATTATCACTACGAGTGTGCCGCTCGTGACGTCAAGCCAGCGCCGATCGTGTTCACGTTCTCGGTCTGCGGCTCGTTGAAGACACTGGAGTTCGTTCAGTGGCTCGGCGTCGATGTGCCGCATTGGATCGAGAACGAGCTGCGCCACGCCGACAACACCCTCGACGCGTCCTACGATCAAGCCGTCGCCACGGCCGTCGAGCTCATCGCATTCTGCCGGCGCGTCGGAGTTCCATTTGGGCTCAGCGTCGAGAGCGTCTCGATCCGCCAAGTCGAGATCGAGGCCTCCGTCCGCCTCGCCACCCGGTTACGAGCAGAGCTACGTCGCTAGTCCCTTAGGACCTGATCGTAGGCAGCGCAAGCCCGCGATTCGCCAACTCGGCCTTCGACCTGACGATCACCTACGACAAGAACGAACAACGACTGCACATAGCGGCAACGATCACGCCCGAGCTTCTGCCCGTCCTCTGCCCCAACGAAAGCGACCGCCCCGAGGGACGGTCGCAGGTTAACGACATAGCGGGGGGCGTCGTCCCTCTGCGCAACCTGACGCATGAGTACTCGCTGGTCGCCTAGCGGTCCGCCCGGCGCGCGACTACTTCCGGAGCTTGTGAGCCCCGTGAGCCCCGGCGAAACCGGCGATCGCACCGACAACGCCGCCGACCACCGGCTCGTGCGCAGAAGCACCAATCTGCGCACCCAGACTTGCCGCGGTCAGTGTCAGCGACGCTGCCGCCACGAGGTCTGCTGGCGACGCAGGGCGAGTCTCCGCCAGCTCGACGTTCCGCACGTCCAGATTGGCCGGCAAACCAGCCTTCCCGCCGAGGGTGCCTGGCAGAGGAACGGCGCGGGCGGCAGAACTCATGCTTCCTAGAATAGCTCGGCCAGCCTAAGCCGCTACTTGCCGAAGTTCCGAATCTTGCGGTCGAGGTCCTCGATCGCCCGGTCCGCCGGTCGCAGGTCCGAGTCGAGCTTGCTCCCGTCGATCTGAATCTCGTGCCCGCTCGGGCAGCGCAGCAGAGGACTTCTGCGAAGCTCCCCTACTCTCGCGCTTACGACCCCGCCGCACTCCGGGCAGTCCACATCGATCTCCGCGTCGTCGATCAGTTCATTCGAGAGAGTCATACGACGACCGAAGTCCTGCGTCGGCTGCTCCAGCGCGCGACGCAGCTGGGGCAGAAGTGCGCGGCAGGCGACACGCTCACGTCGGATACCCAGCCTGCGGTGCAGGGGTCGGCGCTGGTCCTGCACGTCCGGCAATTCCATGGGTCGGGATCCAGCAGCTTCTCCAGCGTCGTCTCTTCGGTCGTTTCGTAGGAGACCAGCCAACCGGCCTTGACGCGGATGGGGTTCGGGTGCACGCCAACAATCCGCCCATCGCGACACAGCCACGCCTCGGAGAGGATCGCCCAACCGGGCGGGGGTTGCTCGCCCTGCTCAAAGTAGCGTGGCAACTCCGGGAGCAGGATCTCGACCTTCTCGCAAATCGTCTTGTGCATCGGCATGGCGGACCTTCTGTCGTCGGTGGGTCTTCTAGACCCCGAACGAATATCAGCCGCCGCGGACGGACCATCCAACCGATCGAGCGATGGGCGAACCACTGGAGCGGGCCGTAGTGCCCGGTTAGTTCTTGTACTAGAGCGTGGTATAGTGCGTTCCAGCAACGGCCCTGGCCGCCGCGACAATCAACACGAGGAGCGGGACGATGGAGTATTGGCTGAAGTCTCTGGGAACGACCACGAAGCCGATGAAAGACGACTGGCTCAACGAAGCCCATCGCATGCTGGACTTCGTGACCTCGCGCAAACGCATGGCGATGCGCCCAGGTGACAAGCTCGCGCTGTACGCAACGGGTCATGGCTCGGTCTTTGCCGTCGGGACGGTCACAAGCTTCGCCTTCGAGCACGGGGAACCAGGCCACGAAGACTTCGTCTGGCGCGTCAATGTCCAGCTCGACCAGCCTCGTGAGTTCATCCACGAAGGAGTTCCGCTCGACTTGGTCAGCGTCGACGATCGCGACCTCCGAGTGTCGATCAAGCAGAAGTCGCAGATCAGGCTCTCTTCGAATGAGTTCGAAGCGATCGAGGCGTCGCTCCAACCGTGACGACCCAGCGACGAGGCGCCTCGACCGATCTGTCTGCTTGGATTTTCGTCCGCAATGCCGCCCGCGATCTCCGTTCTCGAGCAACCGCCTGAGCCATTGGCTCCGCAAGCGCCTGCGACGACTGAGGCTTTTCTCCCAGGCCCAACTCCTAAACCGGACCCTGCGCAGGCACCGGCAGTCATCGACCTTTTTGCTGGGGCAGGGGGGCTGAGTTATGGCCTCGCCATGGCTGGGCTCTTTACCGCCGCTGCCTTGGAGATCCACCCACATGCGGCACTCACCTACCAACGCAACCACTCTGCACCGGTCCTCGTGAAGGACGCAAGAGTTACCAGCGCCAACGAGCTTGAGGCCCTGGCCCGCGCGACATCGTCTCGTTTTCGCCGGTCCGGGACGATCGACTGTCTGGTAGGCGGCCCCCCCTGCCAAGGGTTCTCGTTCGCGGGCAGCAAGGATCAGGAGGACAAACGGAATACTCTCCCTTTGGAGTTTGTGCGCCTGGTTCGCCAATTGCGACCGGCGATGTTCATATTTGAGAACGTATTCGGGCTTGTGAAGCTTTACAAAGGTGAAGCCTTCAAGCGAATCCTAACCGAGCTCAAGGCGATACCGGGCTATCGTGTTTCGTACGAGGTCGTGGCAGCTGAGACGTTTGGGGTGCCATCGAGGCGGAAGCGAGTACTGATCGTAGGGTCACTTAGCTCAACCCCGTTTGCGTTTCCGGAGCCAACACACATGTCAGCCGGAGATGAGAGCCTGCAGCTGTATCCACGACATCTCGTCCCTTGCGTAAGCGCTGGCGAAGCGCTATCAGACCTCGACTGCCTTGACGCGCCAGGAGAAGCTGCCTTTGAGTACATCCTGCCCGCAGTTGGTCCGTTCCAGCGGTGGGCGCGGCGCAGCGCCACCGAACTTCACAATCACGAATCGACCGCACACTCTCAGCGTGTTATCGACGCGTTCGCTCTGATCCCGCCGGGGGGCGGCCCAGAGCACCTCCCTCCGCACCTTCGCAGCAAGAAGGATGGCCTGCAACGAATCCATCCTGACCGCGTTTCTCGCGCGATTTTGAGCGCACCCGAGGACTTGATTCACTACAGTCGGGACCGTATACCCACCGTCCGCGAGCAGGCGCGACTACAGTCATTTCCAGATACTTTCGTATTTATGGGGCAGAGGACCTCGGGTAACCAGAATCGTAAGGCCGGATACTGTTCTCAGACTCAGCAGGTTGGCAACTCGGTGCCGCCGCTCCTTGCCTATGCGATTGGCAGGGCGGTCCGGACGCATCTCGGATCGTGATTCGCCTTTAGGGGGCCTGCCCCGATTCGATGAGCACCTCGAGTGCATCTAGATAACCGGGTAGCGCACTCAGGCGATAAAAGGCAGTTTCACGGACGGATGTCACCTCCGTCTTAAGCGAGGAATTCCACTCGGGTGTCACCGCTGCGAATGCGGCGTCGCAAAATGACGCATCAAACTGCAACAGGGCTCGGGGGTCGGCACCCCCGCGAAGGTCTGGCTGCTCCTCGGCGAAATCGCCAGTCACTAGCACGTAGCGAGAACGCTTGAGCGTCTCCAAGTGGCTGGCGTCGAGCCTAAGGTGTTTGCGGGCCGCCTCGTCGCGGAGCGTCTCAAGCAGCACGGCCCACATCGTCACGTTGTGGAGTCGGTCCTTCATAGAACTCTTTGTCGATACGAATACCAGAGTCTCCAACGGCCGCGATGGCTGGAAGATCAGGAAGTCCGCCTCGAGGAGCACTTCGACTCGCTTACCAAATGCTTCGCGGGTAACGTCGAGTAAGTCCTTCTTGGACACGCCGATTACATCGGCTACGTCAGCCGTGTCCTTCCAAACGGCCCAGTCCGAACCCGCCAATGCTCTTGAGATCGCATACGCGACGAATCGCTCAAAGATCTTGCCGGCATTGCTCTTCGACGCCTGCATCATCTTTTGTGCCCGAGTCTCCGCGCTCAGACCTGAAGTAAGTGTAGATTCGAAGTCGCCCATGACGTCACCCCTCGCTTCGAGCAGGATCTCGCTGCAAGAATCGACGGCTCGTCGGTTAGCCGCAATCTCATCCAAGCCGTCGTGCTTGTGCTCCTCGACTACCTGGTCAAGTCGTGGCACAAGAAAGTCGGCAATTCGCCGCGTCGTCGTCAGGTCGTCCGACGTCATCGCAGTCTCGAACCGCTTTCGGACCTCTACGGGCTCACTCGCCCAAGAGGGTCGATCAGGGGCAGTCTTCTTCGAGCGTGCGATCCGCAGAGACTACATACGAACGGACCCTCTCGAAGTCCAGAGACGGACCCTCCGTATGGCGGCACCGTGAAGGCCAAAACCTATTACCGCTGTTCCTACGGGCGCGACTACGGGCGCGAGGCCGCTGACCAGGTCGAGGGGCACGGCAGTGGTGCTCAGTGCGCGAGGACGTGCTGGTCCCCTACGTCGAACGCTTCTTCGCTGAACGCGTGTTCGGGCCGATGCGGATGGACCTGCTGCGCGAGCAGCTGACCGCCGAAGGCGAGAACCACGCCGCCGCCGCCAAGACGGAGCACGCACGGCTGGCCCGCAGGCTCGTCGAGATCGACTCGGCGGTCGCCGCACAGATACGCGGTTGAAGGCATCGCATCAGGCGTACGAGGGCGTCCACGACTACTGGCGCGACCGCTACCGCGTCGCCGCAGACACGCTCGCGATGCGTCCGAAGGCCGTGGGCCTCGACTGGCACCGCTTGCGTGCCAACGTGGCTTGCTTCATCGGACTGGCTGCGCATCGCCGCCGTCAACGGCTGGCTCGGGTCCGTCCGCGCCGCAAAGCGAGCCAAGAAGAATGGCGTTAGGACGATGATGGACGTGGGCGTGAAAGCCGCTGCGAGTCTCGCCAAGCGCCGCTCGAAGCAGGGCCTTGACTTGCCGTACGGCCCGAAGGTAAAGGCACTCGGGCTCGGCGACGAGACGCCGCCGTCACGTCGCTCCCGCGGCGCCCCGCCCGGTCCGTAGCCGGGCAAGCTCACTACGTCAGTCCATGCGGTCGGAACGCTCGCCCTGGCTGACGGACGCCGTTAGGAGCGAGATACGCCCTAACGCGCTCAATGGCCTACTCGTGGGGTATGTAGAGCTACGGCTTCCGCCACGAAAACCCCTGAGATTGCGGACGCAACGCGCCCACCACGCCCAAAGCAAAACTCCAGGCAGAACGGTCCCATAGCGGGGGCGGGATTCGAACCCGCGACCTTCGGGTTATGAGCCCGACGAGCTACCAGACTGCTCCACCCCGCGTCGCTCCTTACGTTGTAGCAAAGATGCGGCGGCCGATGAACCCGCGCAAAGCCCCGGCCGCGCGCGCCTATCTCTAGCATCCGGCCCATGCGCGTAGCGGTAGTCGACATCGGCAGCAACTCCACGCGCCTGCTGGTCGCCGAGGTCGACACCAACACGGGCGCGCTGCAGGAGCTGGCGCGCGACTCGCGCGTGACCCGCCTCGGCGAGGGCGTCGACGCCAACGGCTCGCTCTCGGATGCGGCGATCGATCGCGTCACGAACGTGCTCGCCGACTACCACGGCAAGATCGAGGAGCAGGACTGCGAGGCCAACCTGGCCGTGCTGACGTCGGCCGTGCGCGATGCCGACAACGGCGCCGACTTCGCCGAGCGCGTGCGCGAGGAGTACGGGCTCGACACGCGCGTACTGAGCGGCGACGAAGAGGCGCAGCTGACGTTCCTCGGCGCCATGTCGACCCGCCCCGACGACGAAAGCTCGGGCGGCGAGCAGAGCGCGGATGCCGTCCCGACGGTCGTGATCGACATCGGCGGCGGCTCGACGGAGTTCGTGATCGGCAGCGGCCGCACGGCCGGCTTTCACGTGTCGCTGCACGTCGGCGTGGTGCGCATGAGCGAGCGCCACATCCACACCGACCCGCCCGAGCCGCACGAGCTGCAGAAGCTCGCCGCCGATGTGCGCCAGAACTTCGAGGACGGTCTCCCCACAGACGAGCGCGATGCGGTCAAGCGCGCGATCGCGGTGGCCGGCACGGCGACCTCGGCGGCCTCGATCGACCAGGAGCTCGACCCCTACGACCCGGAGCGCGTGAACGGCTACGCGCTCACGCTGGGCACCGTCGAAATGCTGCTCGCGCGGCTCGCCGACATGGACGAAGGCAGGCGGCGCAAGGTCGTCGGCCTGCACCCCGACCGCGCGCCGACGATCGTCGCCGGGATGATCGTGCTGAGCGAAGCGATGCGCGCGTTCGACGTCGACCAGGTCGAGGTCTCAGAGCACGACATCCTCTACGGTGGCGCCCTGCGCCTCGCCGGCGTCGGCTGACCGAGCGCCGGCTAGGCCAGGTTGGACTTGCGCGGGTAGACGACGGTCGGGTCGGTCAGCACGTTGACGAGCGCGGGCTTGCCCGACTCGAAGGCGCGGCCCAGCGCCGGCTTCAGGTCCTCCGCGCGGGACACCAGCTCGCCGTAGCCGCCGAGCGCCTCGACGACCTCGTCGTAGCGGGTTTCGGGACGCAGCTCGGCCGCGACGGAGTACCCGTAGAGGAACTCCATCGGGTGCTTCTCCAGGGCCCAGATGCCGTTGTTGCCCATTACGGCGACGACGTTGACGCCGTGGCGCGCGAGCGTGTCGAACTCCATCCCGGAGAAGCCGAAGGCGCCGTCGCCGATCATCAGGACGACCTGGCGCTCGGGGTGGGCGAGCTTGGCGGCGAGCGCGTAGCCGGGACCGGTGCCGAGGCAGCCGAACGGCCCCGGGTCGAGCCAGCAGCCGGGCTGGTAGCTGTCGATCACGCGGCCGGCGTAGGAGACGAAGTCGCCACCGTCGCCGATCACGATCGCGTCGCGGTCGAGCACTTCGCCGAGCTCGGCATACAGCCGCATCGGATGAAGCGGCGCGCGGTCGTCCTCGCGCTCGGCCCGCTCGCCGTCGCGCCGCTCGCTCTCGACCGAACGCAGCTCGCCGACCCAGGCCTGCGTCGCAAGCGCCTTGGCGCCGGCCGCCGAGCGCAGGTCCTCGAGCGTCTGCGCCAGCGAGCCGTAGCACGCCGCGGCGACCGCGCGCGGGTGCGCGCGCTCGGGTTCGGCGGTGTCGATCACGACGATCTCGGTCTCCTCGCCGAAGGAAGCGCCGAAGGCGAGGCGGAAGTCCATCGGCACGCCGATCACGAGCGCCACGTCGGCGCACTTCAGCCCCTGCGAGCGCGCGCGCGAGAAGAACAGCTCATGGTCGGCGGGCACGCACCCGCGCGCGAGGCCGTTGAGGAACACGGGGATGCGCAGCGTCTCGGCCAGCTCCAGCAGAGCCTGCTCGCCGTGCCCCCAATAGAGGTCGGTCCCGGCCATGATCACGGGACGCTCGGCCTCGCTCAGCAGCTCGCCGGCCCGTTCGATCGCCTCGGCCGAAGCACGTGGCGCGATCGCCTCGACCGGCTCCGCCTCGTGCTCGGGCGCCTCCATGAAGACGTAGACGAGCGGGAAGTCGAGGAACGCCGCGCCGCCGTGCGGTGCTTGCGCGGCCTGGAAGGCCAGATCGGTCAGCCCGCCGATCTCCTCGGTGCTGCCGGCCGTCGCGGCGAGCTTGCTCAGCGGGCGCACGAACGGCACGTGGTCGATCTCCTGCAGCGAGCCCTGCCCCCAGCGCAG
>DATINR010000190.1:0-7767 GCA_035473995.1 Solirubrobacteraceae bacterium | reverse complement strand
GAGCCCTTGGGCCGCACGAAGCAGCCAGGGACATCGGGTCAAGTCGCAGCCGATCGATGCCATGATTGCCTCTCCCGGACTTCAATCAGGAGGACACATGGCTGGTACGGAGGACACCCCCAGCCCCGACGGCGACGAGCCGGACCCCCGGGGCAAGCTGATGCACGAAGTCGCCGAGCAGATGGATGCGATCGAAGCCGACTTCGGCGACGGCTACAAGATCGGGCGCGTGATCACGATCGTCGAGGTCTCAGGGCCCGACGGGGAGGTCGGTTTGCGCGTGCGCGCCGGGCAGTACCCGTGGGTCTCGCTCGGAATGCTCGAGTTCGCCAAAAAAAGCCTTGAAGCTTCGATGGCGGGGTAGGGCGGCTACAGCCCCGGCGGATGGCGGACCGACCAGTGCGCCCACGTCGGGATGTGGTCGAGGACGCGCCAGCGCGGACCGTCCTCGTCGCGGTTGGGACCGACGTCGGTGCCGTCGTGGCTCGTGTCGAGGCGCAGGCCGGCGATCACGATGAACGTGTGATCGGTCGGGCTCGTCGTCGAGTAGATCGTCACCCAGCGGCCGGGGCCGGGTGCGCCCCAGTCGACATAATCTTGGGCGAGCGGATTCGTGGCGAGGATTTCTCCTATCGGTCTGAGGCCCGAGCGGTAGAGGACGTAGCTCACGGTGCTCGAGCAATCCTCTTCCAGCGCACCGCGCGGATCGGGATGTCCTCCAGGTCCGTACGGCAGAGCTTGCAGCTCGTTGCCAGAAACGAGCATCGCCTCCACTACGGCCGGCACACCGGCGGGAATCAAAGCCACATGCCCGTCGCCGGGCGCAAGCATCGCGCGTTCGCCGGTGATGAACCGCACCGGCGTGGTCGTCTCGGCCTGCAAGCCCGGGTGAGGGCCGTATGCCTGGGCCGCCTCGTCTCCCGATCCGGACGCGGCGATCGTCAGCGGTGAGTCGGGCGCGCTGGGCAGCGACGAACCGCGATACCGCGCCGCCCATTTCTGCACCTGCACGACGTACCAACCGGCGTGGTTATAGGCGAGGATCGCCCGGCTGTAGTCGCCCGGCGCGCCCGCATGTGCGAGGAAGTTCGCCGCCGCGTAGATCGCATCGACCGGGTCCCAGCGGTCGGCCCTCCCGTCGCCGTCGCCGTCCACTCCATAGGTCGTCCACGTCGAGGCGATGAACTGCATCGGACCGCCGGCACCGGCTGCATTGGTTGCCCCCTCGCGCGTGCACGAGGGGTCGGTGTCACGGCCGTGGTCGCACTCGACCTTGCCGATCCCCGCGAGGATCGCCCAGTCGAGGCCGTTGCGCCGCGCGGCTTCCTCGTAGAGACGCAGGTACCGGGGCGGGATCTCTCGCTGGGCGAGCGCCGATGGCGCGTCACCGGCAGCTTCGCCGGCCGTTTCCGCCCCGCCGCTGAGCGAGGCGCCTGTGACGGCCGCCACGACTGAAAGCGCCATCAGGACGCATAGCAGCAGTGCCGAGCTTGCCACAGCCAGTCCACCTGCGGCGCCGGCTCGTCCTTGCGATGCCCCGGCAAGCGAACCGCTCGTCACGGCCGGTCCGGTCCGAGTTCGCGTTTGCGCCCGGCGGCCACCTCGCGGGCATCTCTCATGACCTCTGATTCCGACCGCGGCCTCGCGCCGGGACGTCGGTCCAGGCGAAGCAGGGCGTGTTCCCTGCGGGCCGCCAGCTCACGGTCGATCAGGTCCCGTGCCGCTCGCTTCCCGGCGGCGTCGAGCTGCCTGTATTCGCGACGTCCGTATCCCGCGATTCCGGCAAGCGCGGCGTAGTTGGGCGCGCCCCTGCTGCCCTCGCGGCTGCCCCCGGGACCGGCCTCGCCACCCGCGGCCAGCCTCGCCTGGACATCGAGGAACCGGGCGTGGCGCGCCTCGGCGTCCGCGCGATCTCGCCCGACTCGCTCGGACCGTCGCTCGCCGCTCGCTTCCGAGCGGGCTTCTGCTTGGATTCGATGCTCGCGAGCAGCCAGCCGAGCAGCTCGCCGCGGATTCCCGACCGCGAGGGCCTGTGCTCGCTGGTCGGCGACGAGGGTCAGGCGAGGGGCATCCGCACCCTCGGCCGATGACTGGGCGCGCGCGTTTGGCGTCGCGTCGGGTTGCAAGCGACCGTCGTCCGAGCGAGCTGCGGTCCGAGAGCCGGTCGCTGCCGCGCCGGCTGTGATCCCGCTCGGATTGGCGTCGCCTATGGTCGCGCTGTGCGACGCGCTTGGAGTGCCGGGCGTATCCACGGCGGCACCTCGCCTCGGCAGACCGCGCGGGGTATGCGCGGTTTCGCGCGCGAGCTCGGGAGGCGGCCTGCGCGATCGCTCTCTCGCGCTACGCACGCGCTGCTGCATGCGCGCCCGCGCGTCCAGTGTTTCATTGACGCGGCGGAGCACCGGGCGCCGAACGCCGTGCGCTCGTTCGTCGCTGCCAGCGCCGCTTGCGAATTGCACGACCTGGTGGCGACGCGCGAACAGCCCCCACCAGAACGCCGACATCAACAACCACCGCGTCCACCATCCGAGCGCTTGCAGATGCTCGAGGATCCCAAGGATCGCAAGCACGACGCCGAGCAGGAACGCGAACAGCAGCTTCGACACGACCGCGGCGAACAGCTGGGCGGCCCATTTGCGAAAGACCGCGCGCCCCGTATCTCCGAGCGCCGGCGCGAGCGCGGCGGCCGGCGCGAGCATCAGGTACACGAGGCTGAAGATCGCCGCGCCGAGCAGCCGCAGCGCGAGAAAGCACAACAGCATCAGCATCCCGAGAACGCCCGCCGTGATCAGCAAGAGCCCTCCCACCCTCGGCCAGGTCCCGCGGTTCGTGCGGAACTCGGCCGGCGCCGCCGCCGACCCATGGCAGTCAGTCGCCGTTTCGCTGCGGCAGATCGCACGCAGCAACGAGGTCGGGTCGTTGATTGCGTTGCGCTCGGGGCCGTTGGGCGGCAGCGCGAGGAAGATCGCGCCGTTGGTGCGCGCGGCGCGAAGGAGTCGCGCGCTGTGCTCGACCGCATTGGTGTTCGTCCCGCTTGCGTCAGGGCACGCGGCAAGCGCGGGGGCACTCCCACAGCCGGTCCCGTCCAGCTCGGACCTGGCGAGCACGAGCGCAGCCGCGCGAAGCTGGGGATCGAGCCGCGATGGATTGCGGCACCAATCGACGTCGCCGAACTCCAGATAGCACCACGGAACTTCGATGGCCGTCGCAAAGACGAGGCACATGCTCGCGGCGAGTGCGCCGCCGGGATCTCCCGGGCTCCCGCGCGCCGTAACGGCGAGCGTGCTCAGACTCGCCCGATTGGCCCAATCGCCGAGTGCCCCCACGGTCCCGGCCGGATCGACCGTCACCCAGAGCCCTCCCACCATCATCGCCAGCGCCATCAGCGCCTGGGCCAGGCTCTCGGCCACGCGTCGCCGGATCAACCCCTGGTAGGCACACAGCACGGCGGCGACCGCCAGCACCGTGGCCAGCCAGGGCATCGTGACGGTTGCCTGCATCTCGTGCAGGCCGCTGGCCACCCCCCCACGCAGCGTGTTGCCCTCGAGCAGGTCGATCGTGAAGCACCACTCGAGCATCACGACCAGCGCATGCACGGCCCAGACCAGCGCCATCCACATGGGCGTGACGAGCAGGTTCTGCACGATCGCCAGCAGCTGCGCCGAGCTCAGCCCGAGCAGTCCTGTATCGATGTGAACGTCGATGCCGAAATTGCCCGTCGGCGCCGCTGCGGCCACGAAACCAGACGTTTCGCAGTTGCGGCGACTCCCCGGCGCAAGCGCCGACCCCCCGGGCGGCCCGCTGCAGAGCGGACTGCCGAGCCCATTGCTCACGAGCGGATCGGCTTCCGCCCCGGGCGCGCCACCCGCCTGCGGTTCATCACCGTCCGGAACAGCGCTCACGCCAGGGTGCAGCAGCGGCGGTTCGGTCGGCGATCGTGCCGCCGGGTGCAGATGTGGAACGCTCACGCGCGAGTTCGATGAGTCGGCGCGCCGAGCCGTCCGCGCCGTCGCATCGGATCGATGCGAGCGCGATTGCCCGGAACGCTCGCCGAGCGGAAGTGCGGCACTCGCGCTCGCGCATACCGCAAGCGCAAGTGCGGCCGCGCTCACGGTGGCGACCGCCTCGACGAATTGCCGTCGAGGACGGCTCACCGGCGAGGCGGGGTGGTCGAGAACGCACGCAGAAGCGACGGGACGACCACGTCGATCTGGATCGCCTCGACACGTCCGCGGTGGTCGCGAAACAGGCAACGCCCGGCCTCGAACTCGAGCAGGCTCTGCCGCAGGCTTCGCCGTTCAGGGTCGAGCCCGAGCAGGGCGAGCGCCCGAGCCGCCTCGGCCTCTGAGCGCATACCGAAGACGAACGTCGCTCCGAGCAGGTTCTCCAGCGACTCCCGATCTCCCATCAGGGTGTCGGTGACCAGCTGAGTGCTGATGATCGGCACCGCGAGCTCGGAGCGACCCATGCGCTGCAGCGACGCCAACAGGCTGCGTCCCGCCGGATCGCCCAGCAGGCGCCAGCCCTCGTCGAACGAGAACAGCTTCAGCCGGTCGCGTTCGGCATCCATCAGTTGCATCGCGAACATCGCGATCAAGCGCACGATCTGCTCGCCGATCCGCTCCGACTGCGAGTAGTCGCGGCGGGCGGTGCCCGGCTCGGGCCCCGGTAGATCGCGGATCGGCAAATAGGTGACCTGCCGCAACCCGATCGCCGGCAGCGACACGGCCGCGTCGGCGAACCCGAGCTGCGTGAGACCGGAACGCGAGTACACCTCGAGTGCCTTGCCGACTTGGCGATCGACCGTGTCCCCATCCAGCAGCGCTCGCACGACCTCGCGGCACGTCGGCTGGGCGCCGCACGCGACGCGGTCGACCGCCGCCACGAGCGCGGTCTCCCAGCTCGGCTCCGCCCGACTCGGCAGCAGGTCGCGCAGGAACGAGACGGTCGCATCCTGGCGCAGGTGAGCGGGAGCGATCCGCAGCGGGTCGAGCATTCCCCGCAATGCCGGATCGGGTCGCAGGGTCACGCACTCGGTGTGCGGTGCCACGTCGTCGAGCAGGTGAAAGCGATGGTCACCCTTCGGATCGCAATCGATCACGCGCGCCCCGAGCAGAAAGCCCTCGTACTTGAGCTTCTGATCGAGCGTGGTCTTGCCCGAGCCCAGTGCGCCCACACTGAGGATCGTCGTGTTGCGATCGCTATCCGACCCCTCGCGGAGACTGAATCTCGCGGGCTGCCGGGAGCCGGTGAGCGTATGGCCGAGATAGAAGCCGCCGCTCGAGCCGACCGCGTGGGTCGCGGTCGGCATCATCGCCGAGACCTGCTCGGTGGTGAACGTGTCCTCGTAGCCGGCCACCCGGCTTCGCTGCGCCGGGAGATGCTGCAGGAACAGCTGAAGCTGCTCGCCGATCGGACGGTACAGGCGGATCTCGCCATACGCCCGGCGGCATGCCTCGACGCGCTCCTCCAACGTTTGCTGATCGGCGGCGGCGACGGCGACCGCAAGCGTCGCGCGCAGGAGCGGCGGACGGCTGGGCGACTGAAGATGGCCGAGCAGGTCGCGCGCCTCCTGGGATCGCGCGTAGCCGAGATCGCTGACGCCCTGATCTCCGTCGGACTCGGCGCGCACGATCTGATCGGCGTCCTGAATGCGTCTGCGCGCTATCCGCAGGGCGAGCTCGTTGGGCAGGAAGCGCGCGTTCAGCGAGAGATCGACTCCGAACGGCAGGCTCTCGGGCGGGGCGAACATGAGCTCCACCCGAGACCCAGGGAACTCGAGCTGATCCGGAACCGCGCCGAGCACTAGGTGCGCCTGCCAACTGACTCCCCGCTCGGACTCGACCCGCAAGACGCGGCGATGGTGCTCGATGTGGCTGTCGACCCAGCGAAGCACGTCCCCCTCCAGCGGCGCCAACACGGCCTCGCCGTTGCGCTCGAAGACGAGCGCGCGCGGCTCGTGCAGCCCGTCGACGAACGGCTCGCCGAGCCCGCGGCAGAAGGCCCGTCTGACGAGCCACTGCAGCTCGACGCCCCGGGCGGGCCGGGCGGGCAGGAACTCGACGATCCGCGCGTGAGCCTGGTCGGCGCGAAGCCGAACGCGCTCGAGGTCGCGGGCCTTCAGAAACCCGGCGCCACCAAGCACAAATGTCTCGGCGAGGGCCCTCCGCCAGTCGCCCGGCTTCCGCTCGACCGCCTGGGATAGGAAGCTGGCGACGTCGCGCTCCGGTTCGCGCAGGCTCACGAGCACGAACACAGCCGGGCTCGTGGATCTCAGCTCGGCGAGCCTGCGGATGTGCTCACGGAGGTAGCCGCGGCGCATGCTCGCGTGCGGCTCTCCCCGGCCCTCAGCACTCACTTCATCCTCGAGCTGTGCCGGATATCGGTCACTGGGAGGCTCTTGCGCGAGACGCAGAATCTGCACGTCAGCCTCGATCGCCTCGAGCGCGCCGAGCAAGGCGAGAAAGCGCATCCGCTTGTCGTCCTCGCCGAGCCACTGATAAGACGACGGCTCCACGCGAAACGCCGCCCAAGCGTCGGATAGGCCGTCGGCGAAGACGCAATTGCCGTATGTGAAGCGAATCGGAGCGCGCATCAGTAGACCCTCAGCCGTGCATTGGGATCGAGCACCACCACCTCACCGCGTACCGGACGCTCCACGCCGTGGAGCTCACGCAGGGCAAGTTGCGGACGCAGCCCGAGCCTCGCGAGAGGCCCTCCCCGCAACCGGCGCTCGTGCGCAACGGCGACGAGCAGCGCGCCGGGGCCTCGATACGTCAGTCGCCGCATGCGGTGGTCTGAGCCGTCGGGGACCATCAACAGCGGTTGCGGACGCCAAACCTCACGGGCAGGTGCCGATCGGCAATCGCGGCTCAGCCCGACGATCGGGCGCGGACCGAGGCCGGACCCGAGCACCGCACGCGCGGCGAGGTGAAATGGCCGACCCTCGATCCGGACGACAGCCAGCACGGCCGAGAACAACCCGGGCAGCGCGAGGTCGCGCACGTACCACGGCACGACGCGCGCAAGCAGGCTGATCGGCGCCATGCGTTCGAGCGCCATCGTCAGGAGCAGCAACGCGATGAAGTAGACGATCCCGCGTACGGGCACGCCCCCGGGATTGAGCCGCAGGCGGTCGATCCGATAGATGCGGCGCTCCAGATCGAAGACGCGGCGATAGGAGCGGATCACCATCACTGCCCGCCGAACAGCGAGCCCACCGTGTCGCGCAAGAGGCTGATGCCGGTCGGCGTTGCCAGCAGAACCGAGACGATGCCCACCGCGAAGACACCCGCCGCCTCCTTGAAGTCGCGACGGAACGCCAGCACGGTCGCCGCGACCGCGAACGCCAAACCGATCAGACTCATAGCCACGGCACGACCCGTGGCACCGGCCTTTGCCGCCGCCGCTTCGAGTGAGGACCCTTCGCCGCCCGGTTTTTGCACGCGTTCACTGCCGCCGGCGCGAGACGACACGGCCGCCGAACCGGCCGCTGGCGCAAGCGTTGAGATGAGGCAAGCGACGATCGCGATCCTTGCGAGCGCCGCGCCGATCGAGCGGCGACGGCACCGCCAGTTTGGGCGACCTCCGGAGTCGCGATCCGCTTCGTGCCTTGCCCCGAACCTGTTCATCGCTCGGGGTCCATCTCCACGGCAGATACCTCCCAGCGACCATTGACGTCGACGACGTCGAGTTCGTAGCCGAGCGTGTAGCGCGTCCCACGAAGATCGCGCGCCTGAGCCACGGCGAGGACGGAACGCCTGTCCT
>DATINR010000189.1:0-2425 GCA_035473995.1 Solirubrobacteraceae bacterium | reverse complement strand
CCCGGCCCGCACGACTCGCTGTACCTGTTCGACCGCTTCCTCGAGCGCATCGCCAAGGCCGCGTAGCGCGATGCCCAGGCGCGATGACATCCACAAGATCCTGATCCTCGGCTCCGGGCCGATCGTGATCGGGCAGGCCGCCGAGTTCGACTACTCCGGCGTGCAGGCGTGCAAGGTGCTGCGCGAGGAGGGCTACGAGGTCGTGCTCGTCAACTCCAACCCGGCGACGATCATGACCGACCCCGAGTTCGCCGAGGCGACGTACATCGAGCCGCTCTTGCCCGGGCCCGTGACGCAGGTGATCGAGCGCGAGCGCCCCGACGCGCTGCTCGGCACGCTCGGCGGGCAGACCGCGCTGAACCTCGCCAAGGCGCTACACGACGACGGCACACTCGAGAAGTACGACGTCGAGCTGATCGGCGCCAACTACGACGCGATCGCCTGCGCCGAGGACCGCGAGCTGTTCGGCGAGGCGATGGCCAGGGCCGGGCTGTGCATGCCCAAGAGCGCGATCGCTACCTCACTCGAGCAGGCGCAGGCGGCGGCCGCCGAGGTCGGGCTGCCTTGCGTCGTGCGCCCGGCCTTCACGCTCGGCGGGCGCGGCGGCGGGATCGCGCGCACCAACGAGGAGTTCGAGGCGATCGTCGCCGCCGGGATCGAGGCCTCGCCGATCTCCCAGGTGCTGCTCGACGAGTCCGTGATCGGCTGGGGCGAGTTCGAGCTCGAGGTGATGCGCGATGCGGCCGACAACGTCGTGATCGTCTGCTCGATCGAGAACGTCGACCCGATGGGCGTGCACACCGGCGACTCCGTCACCGTCGCGCCGCAGCAGACGCTCACCGACCACCTCTACCAGCAGCTGCGCGACCAGGCGCTGACCGTGATCCGCGCCGTCGGCGTCGAGACGGGCGGCTCGAACGTGCAGTTCGCCGTCAACGCCGAGACCGAAGAGATCCTCGTGATCGAGATGAACCCGCGCGTCTCGCGCTCCTCGGCGCTGGCCTCGAAGGCCACCGGCTTCCCGATCGCGAAGATCGCCGCGCGCCTGGCCGTCGGCTATCTGCTCGAGGAGATCGACAACGACATCACCGGCGTCACGCCCGCCTGCTTCGAGCCGACGATCGACTACGTCGTGGTCAAGTGGCCGCGCTTCGCCTTCGAGAAGTTCCCCGGCTCCGATCCGGTGCTCTCGACGCACATGAAGTCGGTCGGGGAGACGATGGCGATCGGGCGCACCTTCCAGCAGGCCTTCGCCAAGGCGCTCGTCTCACGCGAGCTCGACAAGCCGCCGGTCGTAGACGACCTCAGCGAGCAGGAGCTGCTCCGGCGCCTGGAGCGCCCGTGCCCCGACCGCTACGAGCTCGTGCTCGAGCTGCTGCGCCGCGGCGCGAGCGTCGAGGCGGTGCACGAGCCGACGAAGATCGACCCGTGGTTCCTCGCCGAGCTGCAGGCGCTAGCGCTGCACCCCGAGGCGCCGTTCGCAGGCGAGCGCTCGTTCATGTCGGTCGACACGTGCGCGGCCGAGTTCCCCGCGCGCACGCCCTACTTCTACTCTGGCTGGGAGCGCGCCGCGCGCAGCGAGGTGAACCGCTCCGAGCACGGCAGCGGCGGCGGGCCCAGGCGCTCCTCGATCGTGATCCTCGGCTCCGGGCCCAACCGCATCGGCCAGGGGATCGAGTTCGACTACTGCTGCGTGCACGCCGCGATGACCGTGCGCGACTCCGGCATGGAGGCGGTGATGATCAACTGCAACCCCGAGACGGTCTCGACCGACTACGACACCTCCGACCGGCTGTACTTCGAGCCGCTCACGCTCGAGCACGTGCTCGCGGTGGTCGAGGCCGAGCAGCCGCAAGGGCTGATCCTGCAGTTCGGCGGGCAGACGCCGCTGAAGCTCGCGGCGGGCCTGGAGGCGGCCGGCGTGCCGCTGCTTGGCACGAGCGTGCAGGCGATCGACCTGGCCGAGGATCGCGGCCAGTTCGGCGCGCTGCTCGAGCGCCTCGGCTACAAAGCGCCGCCGTATGCGACCGCGCGCTCGGTCGCGCAGGCGCTGGAGTGTGCCGGCGACGTCGGTTTCCCGCTGCTCGTGCGGCCCTCATACGTGCTCGGCGGGCGCGCGATGGAGATCGTCTACTCGCGCGACGGCCTCGCCGACTACCTCGAGCGCCAGGGCGTCAGCGCCGCGGAGGATCTGCCGGGGCAGCAGGCCGAGATCTTCCTCGACCGCTTCCTCGAGAACGCCACGGAGGTCGACGTCGACGCGCTGTGCGACGGGCGCGAGGCCTGGATCGGCGGGATCATGCAGCACGTCGAGGAGGCCGGCATCCACTCGGGCGACAGCGCCTGCGTGCTGCCGCCGCACTCGCTCGGCGAGGAGATGCTCGAGCAGATCCGCACGGCCACGCGCGAGCTGGCGCTGGAGATC
>DATINR010000188.1:0-2364 GCA_035473995.1 Solirubrobacteraceae bacterium | reverse complement strand
GAACGTGATCATCGGCAAGCTGATCCCGGCGGCGACCGGCCTGAAGCGCTACCGGCGGATCGAGATCGAACCGTCCGAACCGCTGCCTCGCGCGATCGACGATGTCGGCCTGCTCGACCAGGACGAGATCGCGGCCGAGCTGGGGCTGTCCGGCGGCGAGAGCTTCGGCGGCGGCTACGGGCAGGAGTTCGACGCCGACCTGGCATCGCTCGAGAAGATCGGCGCCGGCGACACCGACCCGGGCTTCGTCGAGGAGCTGGCCGAGCTCGAGGTTCCCGAGGAGCCGAGCGGGGAGTAGGCATTACGGCGGGATACCGGCTGGCTGGGAGCGCTCTCAGCCAGCCGGAAGCCACCCGCCTATCCGCCGGCGGCCGCGCGCAGCTCCGCCGCCCAGGCACTCAGCAGCACGGCCTCGCGCTCGGTCAACCCGTGCTCGGGCTCGGTCTGCACGAGCAGCGTCGGCGCCGAGCGCGCCGCTGCCCACTCGTGGCAGGCCGGGTTGAGCGCGTCGTCGATCCACGCCAGCGCCCGCTCGCCGGCGAACTCGTCGATCGCCGCGAGCTTCCAGTGCGCGTTGGCGCGCCCCACGCTTCGCTCGAAGCGCAGGAACGGCAGCGCAGGCGGCAGGCCGAGCAGGTGGGGGAGGTGCTCGTTGGCCTTCTCCTCCCAGCCGCTGCACCAGGCGAGCTCGAAATGGCGTTGCAGGCCGAGCAGGTGAGCGGCCGCCGTGGACGAAAGAAAATGAGGCATGCCGTCGATCGAATGGAACGAGCCGGCCCGTCCGGCGAACGGGCTCCCCGATGAGCGCTCCGTGCCGCCGAACAGCGAGATCACGCCGTCGATGTCGACCAGCAGCAGCGGCCTGTCCGCCGCCGATCCCGCCTGCGGGTCGCGCGCCGCGTATTCGGCGCCGTGCTTGTGCGGATCGGCGCTTGAGAAACCTGAGATTTCTTTATCTATCTCTTTAGTTTCCACGAAGGTAATGGGGGGTACTCTCCAGCGACGGCCGATATGCCGAACGTTGGGGGCAGGCAGTAAAGCAGCCGGTCAAGACCGTCGATCCCCACTCACGCAGCGCCTGAACTCCCCAACTTCTTCATGACCCTAGACCTCGGCATCCTCCTAGCGCTCGCCTGCGCCTTCGTCGCGAACCTCGGCTTCTTCTACAAGCACCGTGGCGCCAACTCGGTGCCGAAGATCGACGTGCGCCACCCGTTTGCAGCGGCGCGCTCGCTGTACTCCTCGAAGTGGTTCACGATCGGCATGATCACGGCCACGATCAGCTGGGGCCTGCACGTGGCGGCGCTTGCGCTCGCGCCGATGTCCGTGATCCAGGTCGCGCTCGCCGCCGGCGTCGTCTTCATCGCCGTGATGGCCGACCGACTGTTCGGCTTCGAGGTCGGGCGCCGCCAGTGGATCGGCCTGTTCCTGATGGCCACTGGCCTGGCCGTGCTCGGCATCACCGCGCCGGCGATGCACGGCGCGCACTCGCAGTTCTCCACCGCTGCGATGATCGCCTTCGAGGCCGGCCTGTTCGGCCTCGGCGGTCTGTTGATCATGGGGCCCCGCATGGGCGGCCCCGTCGAGCACCACGGCGTCATGCTCGGCGCCGCCGCCGGCATCCTCTTCGGCGTCTCCGACACCGCGATCAAGGCGCTCACCGGAATCACCGGGGCGCACGGCTTCCTCGGCCTGCTGCTCAGCCCCTGGCTGATCGTCGCCGTCGCCGCCTCGATCGTCGCCTTCTACGCCTCCGCGCGCGGACTGCAGGATGGAGACGCCGTCCCCGTGATCGCCGTCACCGGCACGGCCGCCAACATCGCCGGGATCACCGGCGGGATCCTCGTGTTCGGCGACCCGATGGCCGGCAGCCCGCTCGGAATCACGCTGCAGGCGATCGCCTTCGTCGCCGTGATCGTCGCCGCCGCGATGATGCCCGCTCCGGTGCGTGCAGCCGGCGCAGCCGCAAGCGCCTAGCGCTGCTAGCATCCCGGGCCGAATGCCGACCACCTCTCAGCTCGTGCGCAAGGGTCGCGTGGCCCCGAAGAAGAAGCTCGCCACCCCTGGCCTGAAGTCGGGCGCCGGGCGCAAGAAGAAGGTCGCCGCCCCGCAGCGCCGCGGCGTCTGCACGCGCGTCTACACGACGACCCCGAAGAAGCCTAACTCCGCGCTGCGCAAGGTCGCGCGCGTGCGTATCTCCGGCTCGATCGAGGTCACCGCATACATCCCCGGCGAGGGCCACAACCTGCAGGAGCACTCCGTCGTGCTCGTCCGCGGCGGCCGCGTCAAGGACCTGCCTGGCGTCCGCTACAAGGTCGTGCGCGGCACGCTCGACGCCGCCGGCGTGAGCGACCGCAAGCAGGG
>DATINR010000187.1:0-2494 GCA_035473995.1 Solirubrobacteraceae bacterium | reverse complement strand
CTCAGCCTCGGCTCGGGCAACGCCTTCGTCGAGCGCGTGCTCGGGCGCGAAGGCTATCCCGTGCTCGCCGTCGACGCGCTCGAGGAGGCCGTCGAGCTGGCGCGCCAGGCGGGCGTGCCGGCGATCTGCCAGAACCTGTACGAGTGGGATGCGCAGCCGGAGTACTGGGACGTCGTCTACGCCGACGGCCTGCTCGGTCACCTGCACGACGGCAACGACGGCGCGCACCGGGCGCTGAGCCTGTTCCACAGCTGGCTGAAGCCCGAGGGCGGGACGGTCGTGATCTCCAACGACGCGCCGAAAACGGACGAGCCGGTACAGCAGTCGGCGAACGTGCCCGGCTTCTACTGGCTGTCGGAGGGCTGGATCGCGGGGGAACTGAAGCGGGCGGGCTTCAAGCGCGTCTCGACGGCCACGATCGTCTACCGCCGGCCGCTGAGCGGGCCGCGCAGCCGCGCGATCATCACGGCGCATCGCACCGCGTAGGGAGCGGCGGGGATGCCGAGGCGCGCGGGGGTGCAGCGGTGCCGATGAGCGAGGACTTCACGCGGCGCCTGGAGCCACGTCTGGAGGAGATCGCAGAGCACTTCGGCACGCCCTTTCACATCTACGACGAGGTGGGCATCCTCGCGAGCGCCGATCGCTTGGCGGCGGCGTTCGGCGGGCTGCCCTTCCACGAGTACTACGCCGTCAAGGCGCTGCCGAACCTGACGATCACGCGCATGCTGCGCGAGCACGGCCTCGGGATGGAGTGCAGCTCGATCGCCGAGCTCGAGCTCGCGGCCGACAGCTACGCGCGCGGGGAGGAGATCTTCTTCACCTCCAACAACACGACGCGCGAGGAGTTCGCGGCGGCGCTGTCGCTCGGGGCGATCATCAACATCGACGACGTCACGCTGATCGACAAGCTGCCGGGCGTCCCGGCGGTCTGCTCGTTCCGCTTCAACCCCGGTCCTGAGCGCCTTGGCGACAAGCTGATCGGCTCGCCCGTGGAGGCCAAGTTCGGGCTGCGCCGCGACCAGCTCGCGGCCGCCTTCGAGCAGGTGCGCGAGCTCGGAGCCGAACGCTTCGGCCTGCACGCGATGATCGCCTCGAACGTGCTCAGCGTGCAACCGCTGCTCGCAACGGTCGCGATGCTCTTGGCGCTCGAGGACAGCCTGCACCGCGAGCTCGGGATCGAGCTCGAGTTCATCAACGCCGGCGGCGGCCTCGGCATCCCCTATCGTCCCGGCGACCCGTCGCTCGACGTGCACGCGTTCGGGCAGGGGGCCGGTGAGCTGCTTCGTGCCCACCGCGAGCGGACCGGGCGCAGCCCGAAGCTGTTCCTCGAGTCCGGCCGCTACATCACCGGGCCGCACGGCGCGCTCGTCACGCGCGTGATCAATCGCATGAGCAAGTGGCGCGACTATGCCGGCGTCGATGCGGGCATCGCGGCGTTGATGCGCCAGGCCTTCTACGCCGATGCCTACCACCACCTCACGCTGAACAGCGACGACGGCACGCGGCCGAAGCGGACGATCGACGTGGTCGGCTCGCTGTGCGAGAACAACGACAAGTTCGCGATCCAGCGCGAGCTGCCGGAGCTGCACCTGGGCGACCTGCTGCTGATCCACGACACCGGCGCGCACAGCCTGGCGATGGTCTTCAACTACAACGGCCGCCTGCGCCCGCAGGAGCTCCTGCTGCGCGCCGACGGGAGCGTCGAGCTGATCCGCCGGGCCGAGGAGGTGCGGCGCGACTACTTCGCAACGCTGCAATTCGAGCCCGACGTGCTCGCGCCGGGCGAGCGCGAGCATGGCGCAGGCATGCCGCCGACGGCGCCGATCGAGCAGCCGATCGCCGCTGTAGCGACGGCGCAGCTGAGCTGAGCATGGCGACGCTCGCGAGCATCGCCGACTTCGGTGGATTGGAGTCGCTGCGCGAGCAGATCGACCGCCTGTGGGAGCGCCGCTCGGAGCTCGACGACCGCGACGCGCACGTGCAGGCGACCGTGCTGAGCGTGATCGACCTGCTCGACTGCGGCCGCGTGCGCGTCGCCGAGCTCGACGACGACGGGCAGGTGCGCGTGCACGAGTGGCTCAAGCGCGCGATCGTGCTGCTGTTCCGCGTCTGCCCGATGGAGCACACCGAGGCCGGGCCGATGCTGTTCGCCGACCGATTGCCGCCGAAGCGCAGCAGCCCCAACGTGCGCGTCGTGCCCGGCGCCTATGCGCGGTTCGGCTCGCACCTCGCGTCGGGCTCGATCCTGATGCCGAGCTTCGTCAACGTCGGCGCCTACGTCGGCCACGACACGCTCGTCGACACGTGGGCCACCGTCGGCTCGTGCGCGCAGATCGGCGACCGCGTGCACCTCTCCAGCGGCGTCGGCGTGGGCGGGGTGCTCGAGCCGCTGCAGTCGAGCCCGGTGATCGTCGAGCACGACGCCTTCATCGGCAGCCGCTGCATGCTGATCGAAGGGGCGCGCGTGGGCGAAGGCGCCGTCGTCGGCGCGGGC
>DATINR010000186.1:0-7596 GCA_035473995.1 Solirubrobacteraceae bacterium | reverse complement strand
GGTGCGCTCCGAGACCAGCGGGCGGCCAGGCTCGACCTCATACTCGGCGTACTTCGGACCGCCGAGAACGATCAGGCTGCCACCGCTAACTGCAGCGGCGGGCATGAACCAGCGTCGGCCGTCGGCCACGGCCACGAACAGCTGTCGCAGCGGGACGCGCTGAAGCGCTTGACGAGCCCATTCCAGCTTTGGTTTCCGCCGCGCGGGCAGAGCGTCACCTCCCAACGGCGGTTACGCCACTGGGTCGTCGTCTTCACCTGCACACGCTGAAGCACACGGCCGTCGTCGGCGATCAGGTCGATGTCAGGGCTGTGCCCGATCGGATAGAAGACCGCATAGCCCTGGGAGCCGAGCCACTCCATCGCGGAGAGCTCGCCCAGATCGCCCTGCCGTCGTGGCGAGATGCGGTCCATGACCGCAACCTACGTCCTGCTTGGGACACAACTCTCGGCTGCGTGAGACGCGATGTCGCGGAGCCCGAGACGCCCCGCGCTGGGGCTAAGAAGCCTCGCGCAGCTGCTGCGCTTCGGGCAGCGTCTGCAACTTCTTCAGCGTGCGGTTCTCGATCTGGCGCACGCGCTCGCGTGTGATGTTGAAGGCGCGCCCGACCTCCTCGAGCGTGCGGGCGCGGCCGCCGACGATGCCGTAGCGAAGCTCGAGCACCTCGCGCTCGCGGCGCGGCAGCGAGGCGAGCACACGGCCGATGTTCTCGCGGCGGAGCGCCTCGGAGGCGATCTCGAAGGGCGACTCGGCGGAGACGTCCTCGACGAAGTCGGCGAGCGCCGAGTCGTCCTCCTCGCCCATCGGCTTCTCCAGCGACACCGGCTGCTGGGCGAGGCGCAAGACGTCGCGCACCTCGCGTACCTCGCACTCGAGCTCTTTCGCGATCTCCTCGGCCGTCGGTTCGCGCCCGAGCTGCTGGATCAGCATGCGCTCGGCGCTGATCAGTTTGTTCAGGCGCTCGACCATGTGCACGGGAATGCGGATCGTGCGCGCCTTGTCGGCGAGTGCACGGCTGACGGCCTGGCGGATCCACCATGTGGCGTAGGTCGAGAACTTGTAGCCGCGCCGATGGTCGAACTTCTCGACCGCACGGATCAGCCCGAGCGAGCCCTCCTGGATCAGGTCGAGGAAGGTCAGCCCGCGCCCGACGTAGCCCTTGGCGATCGAGACGACGAGACGCAGGTTGGCCTCGACCATGTGCTGCTTGGCCGACATGTCGCCGCGCTCGATGCGCTTGGCCAGCGAGACCTCCTCGGCGGCGTTGAGCAGCGGCACGCGGCCGATCGAGCGCAGGTACAGGCGCAGCGAGTCGAGGCTCGGGTCGACGCTGAGGTCGGCTTCGGCCTGCTTGAGCTCGCGCAGCCGCACGCGCACATCGCCGGCTTCCTCGTCCTCGCGCTCCTCCTCGTCGAGATCCTCGGACGCGGGCAGCGCCGCGTCGGCGCCGGTCGCCTCGCCGGCGTCTGCGCCGACGACGTGCAGCTCGACGTTCGCCTCCTCGGCCTCGACGACTTCGATGCTGTGCTCCTCGAGGTAGCTGAACAGGTCTTGCGCCTGCGCGCTCGAAAGCTCGGCCTCCTCGATGGCGCTGCGCAGGCTCGCGGCAGTCACGAGTCCCCTCTCACGACCGGCCGCGAGAACGCCCTGCAGCTCCTCCATCTCGACCACTGTGTCCGTGGCGATCACTGCAACCTCTGACTTCTCCCTCAACCTGGACCCCCAGACCACCGGCTCCCGCCGTTTGATCGTCCGTTTGGCCGAACGCGGATTGATACCAGAATCGGCGGAGGATGCGTGCCGCTGTCTCGAACAAGTCCTCTCAGCAACCCGAACACGGTCCGCGCCGAGGTCTCTTGCACGCCGATCCCTGGACGATTGTCGTGCTGCAGAGCACCGCACGCCGCCAGCGTCCCGGTGCGCCGGCCGTGGTTCTGGCGACCGTCTCCAGCCTGTCTCCAACCCGCCGGTGCGCCGTCTCCAGCTCCCCTCGCGCTACGCTGGCCGGCGTGCAGCCGATCGGCTCGAGCACTGCGCCTCCCGCCCTCGACGGCCGCGGCGACGACGTCCAGGCACGCGCACCGCGTGTGCAGGTCGGGCTCTCGCGCGTCGGCGTGACGGGCGTCGAGAAGGTCATCCACATCCGCGACGAGCTGTTCTTCGCGCGCCTGGAGTGCTTCGTCGATCTCAGCCGTGAGCAGAAGGGCGCGCACATGTCGCGCTTCGAGGAGGTCGTCAACGAGGCGATCGGCGAGGTCGTGCTCAGCGAGTCGCCGTTTCGCGCCGAGACGCTCGCGCAGCAGATCGCCGAGCTCGTGCGCACCCGCCAGCAGGCCGAGCGCGCTGAGGTGACGATCGCGGCGCGCTACCCCGAGCACAAGCCGGCGCCCGTCTCGGGTATCCAAACGCAGGAGATCTACACGCTGCACGGGCGCGCAGTGGCCTACGCGCACGGCACGCGCCGCACGGTCGGCGTCTCGGCGACCGGCATGACCGCGTGCCCGTGCGCGCAGGAGCTGATCGCCGGCCGCGCGCGCGAGCGCCTGCTCGCGGATGGCTTCGACGAGCAGCAGGTCGAGCGCATCTTCGACCGCGTGCCCGTCGCCACGCACAACCAGCGCGGCCTGGCGACGCTGCAGATCGGCTGCATCGAGGAGTGCGTCGAGCAGATCGACGCTGCCGCGCTGCTGGCGATCGCCGAGTCGAGCATGTCCTCGGAGATCTACGAGCTGATGAAGCGCACCGACGAGGTCGCGGTCGTCGAAAAGGCGCACCGCCGCCCGCGCTTCGTCGAGGACTGCGTGCGCGAGATGGTCGCCGGCGTCGTGCGCGAGTTCCCCCAGCTCGACGGGCGCAGCTTCGTCTCCGCGCGCCAGGAGAACCTCGAGACGATCCACCAGCACAACGTCGTCGCCGAACGCCACGGCACGCTGGCCGAGCTGCGCAGCGAGATCGAGACGGGCGAGCTGCCGTCGCGACAGACGAGCCTCGAGCAGTGGCTCGACGCCGGCCGGCCGGGCTGACTCAGCCCTCGGCGCCAGGCGCGCGCGAGCGCGCCTGGGCCTGCGCCTGTGCGATCTGCCGGCGCAGCCCGAAGAAGTAGTCGAGGCCCGAGAGCACGGTCACGGCGACGGTCACGTACAACAGCGCCGTCACCCACACGGGGCTGCCGTGCACGGCGATCACGGCGAGGATGGCCGCGATCTGCAGGCACGTCTTGATCTTGCCGAGCATGTTCGCGCCGGCGACGACGCCGAACTGCGCGGTGGCGCCCATGCGCAGCACCGTGACAGCGAGCTCGCGCGTGATGATCACCATCGCGATCCACGCCGCCAGCCGCTGCTGGGAGACGAGCGCGATCAGCGCGGCCACGATCAAGAGCTTGTCGGCGAGCGGGTCCATCAGCTTGCCGAAGTTCGTGATCGAGTCGCGTGCGCGGGCAAGATATCCATCGACGAAATCGGTCAGTGACGCCAGCGCGAAGACGATCGCCGCGAGCACGTCGCCGGCCGGCGTGTTGCCGAGCAGCGCCACGACGAGCACCGGCACGAGCATGATCCGGAGCACCGTCAGGACATTGGGTAGGTTCAGCGGGAACACGAGAGCGCACGATATCCCGGCGAGCGAAAGGAGCGCGCATGAAGACCCGCACACTCGGACCGGGCGGTCCAGAGGTCTCGGAGATCGGCCTCGGCTGCATGGGTATGTCGGCCTTCTACGGCAGCACCGACGAGCACGAAGCGCGCGCAACGATCGCCCGGGCGCTCGAGCTCGGCTGCAACTTCCTCGACACCTCGGACATGTACGGGCCGTACACCAACGAGGAACTGCTCGGCTCGGCGATCGCCGGCAAGCGCGACGAGGTGTTCCTCGCGAGCAAGTTCGGCATCAAGCTCGTCGAAGAGGGCAACCTGATCGACCGCGTGATCGACGGCGGCGCCGACTACGTGCGCAGCGCGTGCGAGGCGTCGCTGAAGCGCCTCGGCACGGACCACATCGACCTCTACTACCAGCACCGCGTCGATCCGGACACGCCGATCGAGGAGACCGTCGACGCGATGGCCGAGCTCGTGGCGGCCGGCAAGGTGCGCCACATCGGCCTCTCCGAGGCGAGCGCCGAGACGATCCGCCGCGCGCACGCCGTCCACCAGATCACGGCCGTGCAGACCGAGTACTCGCTGTGGACGCGCGAGGTCGAGGACGAGATCCTGCCGACGCTGAACGAGCTGGGCATCGCGCTCGTCGCCTACTCGCCGCTCGGCCGCGGCTTCCTCTCGGGCCGCTTCAGCTCCGAGGAGGAGCTCGAGGAGGGCGACTACCGTCTGGCCGGCCCGCGCTTCACGGGCGAGAACCTGAAGCAGAACCTGACGCTCGCCGAGCGCGTGCGCGAGCTCGCCGCCGAGCGCGGGATCACGCCGGGGCAGCTCGCGATCGCGTGGGTGCTGAGCCGCGGCGAGCACGTCGTGCCGATCCCCGGCACCAAGCGCGTGGCCTACCTCGAGGAGAACCTCGCCGCGGCCGACGTCGTGCTCGACGATGCCGAGGCCGAGGCGATCGCCCGTGCGCTTCCGCCGGCCGCCGGCGAGCGCTACCCCGAGGCCGTGATGCGCTCGGTCAATCTCTGAGGCGCGCCCGCGCGCCGAGCGTGCCCCGGGCCGACGCCGCGTGGCGTCAGTAGCCGACCGAGTAGAAGCTGATCCGCTTGCAGCCGTCGAGCTTGTAGTGCGGCTTGGCGTGGTGGCTCGTGAATACGATGATCTGCGGGTTTTCGCAGTGGATCACGCCGGAGCCCTCGTGGGCGTGCACGACGGTTGCCGGGTTGGTGCCGGTCCACACGTAGTTGACGGTGTCGTTGGAGTAGATGAAGTTCTTGCCGTTGCCCGCGTGGATCACGGCCGTCTGGTGGTCGGGCCAACCGGACGGGTGGTAGTCGCCCCAGATCACGTCGCCCGAGTCGCCGCCGTAGATCGTGTCGTCGCCGTAGCCGCCGAGCAGGTAGTTGTGCTTGCCGTTGACGCCGTACAGCGTGTTGCTGCGCCCGGCCGGCCCGTGGTCCATCACGAGGTGCTCGTTGCGCGGCCAGCCGGCGTGACTGGTCATCGCCGTGGCCGACTGGGCGAGCACGCCGACGAGCGCCAGCACGAGCAGATCGAGCACGGCGAGCAGCGCCACCGGGCAGATGCCGGACAGGGCACGGGGGAGGCGCAGGCGCCGCCGCGCGGATCCCGCGTCGCCCGCGGGGGCGGCGAAGGATCCTGCGAGCGAGGGCATCTGGGCGTAGCGGAGCGTCGTTGGCATCTGCGGTGTGGAGTTGTTGGTCGAGGGTTCGCTTGTGGTCATCGTCGTTTCAGGGCTTACCCAGCAGAACTCAAGAGGACACTCGGACATGCGGCCATCGCCGGGGACGCACGGCGCAGCGGGCGTGCTAGCAGCGGCATCGCGCGGACCTTCGGTGGACGGCGCCCGCTAGGGTGGCTGCCATGCCGCTGGTCCCAATGGTCATCGAGCGCACGGCGCGCGGCGAGCGCGAGTTCGACATCTACTCGCGCCTGCTCAACGAGCGGATCATCTTCCTGGGCACGCCGATCGACGACCAGGTGGCGAACCTCGTCGTGGCGCAGCTCCTGCACCTGGAGAGCCAGGACCCGGACAAGGACATCTCGATCTACATCAACTCGCCGGGCGGCTCGATCTACTCGGGCCTGGCGATCTACGACACGATGAACTTCGTCAAGCCCGACATCGCGACGATGGTCGTCGGCGTGGCGATGTCGATGGGCTCGCTGCTCTTGGCGGGAGGCACGAAGGGCAAGCGCGCGTCGCTGCCGAACTCGCGCATCCTGATCCACCAGCCCTCGGCCGGCTTCCAGGGCCAGTCGACGGACATCGAGATCCACGCGCGCGAGATCCTCAAGGTGCGCGAGCGGATCGATGAGATCTATGCCGAAGCGACGGGCAAACCGACGGCCGAGGTTCGCGCGGACATGGAGCGCGACCGCTTCTTCACGGCCGAGCAGGCGCTGGAGTACGGCCTGATCGACCGCGTGCTCGAGAGCCACTAGCGCGCGGCTGCGGGCTAAGCTCGCCCCGGTCGTGTCCGCCCTGACCCCGTTCGAGCGCCTGGCGCTGCCCGCGATTGCGCTGCTGGCGGCGCTGGCGGGGGTGTCCGACTACAGCGGCTGGGCGCCGCTGCTGGCTTTCCTGCTGGCGACGCTCGCGCTGGCTGGCCTCGCCTGGATCGTGTCGTTCGCGACCGAGCAGCTCGGCGAGCGCTTCGGGGCGGGCGTGACGGGCCTGCTGCAGTCCACGCTCGGCAACCTGCCCGAGCTGTTCGTCGTGATCTTCGCGCTGCAGAAGGGCGAGCTGATCGTCGCGCAGACGGCGATCGTCGGCTCGGTGCTGGCCAACGCGCTGCTCGTGCTCGGCCTCGTGATCGTCGTCGGCGCGCGCCGCTCGCACGACGGGGTCATGCGCTTCTCCAAGCGCCTGCCGCGCGACACGGCGACGCTCTTGCAGGTGACCGTGTTCATCATCGTGCTGCTCGGCCTCTCGCTCAGCTCGCACGACCCGGCCAGCCACCACGTCAAGGCGATCTCGATCGTCGGCGCCGTCTGCCTGCTGATCGTTTACGTGACGTGGGTCGTGCCCTATCTGCGCTCGGACTCGGCGCCGGGCGCGAGCGACGCGCCGGACGCCTCGAGCGAGGTGGTTGCGCAGCGAGGGGCCGCCGCGGGGGCGGGCGAGGCGCACGGGCCGCGCCTGCCGCTCTCGCTCGTGCTCTCGCTGCTGTTCGTCGGCGGTGCCGCCTCTGCGTTCGTCTCCGACTGGTTCGTCAACGCGTTGAAGCCCTCGATCGAGCAGCTGCACATCTCCCAGGCCTTCGCCGGGCTCGTGATCGTCGCGATCGCGGGCAACGCCGTCGAGAACGCCGCCGGCATCGTGCTCGCCTGGAAGGGCCGCTCCGATCTGGCCATCTCGGTCGTCAAAAACTCGGTCGCCCAGATCGCGGCCTTCCTCTTCCCGCTGCTCGTGCTGATCTCCTTTGCGCTGTCGACGACGCTGACGTTCACGCTCGCGCCGGTCTACATCGGCGCGCTCGTGCTGACCGTGCTCGCGCTCGCCCAGATCACCGGCGACGGCGAGGCGGCCGAGTTCGAGGGGTGGGCACTCGTCGCGCTCTACGTCATCCTCGGCACGCTCACGTTGTACGAGTAGCCGGCGTCCTTTCTCGAAAAATCAATAAAGAGATCGAGAGCTGCGGTCGGGCGCTCTCCGAGGCCGTCGCGGGAGGCCGACAGAAACAGCTCGCGCGCCGCGCGGCAAGCCTCTTGGCAGCGCCCCGGAGAAGGTCGCACCCCCCGGCCCCGCAAGCGCGCTAAACTCACTCCTACCTCGCGTCTGGGCGGGGTTTTTCTTCGTCCGGACCCGGAATGCAAACCTTTTACGCAGGGATAAGACATGGCCCGCGGAGACGTTCGGATCGCGATCACCCTCGCTTGCGAGGAGTGCAAGCGCCGCAACTACCAGACGAATAAGAGCAAGCGCAACAACCCCGATCGCATCGGGCTGCGCAAGTACTGCCGTTGGTGTCGCAAG
>DATINR010000185.1:0-4424 GCA_035473995.1 Solirubrobacteraceae bacterium | reverse complement strand
GATCTCGGCCAGGCGCACCGCGAAGCGGTCGTAGTTGTCGCCGACCGTGCCGACCGGGATCTTGAAGTCGAAGTCTCCGTAGGAGCTGTACGGGGCGGCCTTGCGCAGGTCCCACGGATTGCCCGCCGCGCGCAGCAGCGGACCGGTGACGCCAAGCGACAGCAGCGTCTCCGCGTCCAGCGGGCAGGTGCCGCGCAGGCGCTCGAGCACGATCTGGTTGGAGTTGAGAATCGCGCCGTACTCGTCCGCGCGCTCGGGCATCACCTTGAGGAACTCGCGCAGCTTGCGCTCGAACCCCGGCGGGATGTCCTCGATCACGCCGCCCACCTGGAAGTAGCGCGTGTGCATCCGCGCGCCCGAGGACATCTCGAACAGGTCGAGGATCAGTTCGCGCTCGCGCAGGCAGTACAGGAAGATCGAGACCGCGCCGAGATCGAGCGCGCTCGTGCCGAGCCAGATCAGATGCGAGGCGATCCGGTTCAGCTCGAGATGGATCACGCGCAGGTACTGACCGCGCGTCGGCACCTGCACCTCGAGCAGCGTCTCCACGGCGCTGCAATAGGCCATCGCGTTGAAGTAGTAGGAGAGGTAGTCCATCCGCTCGACGATCGGGATCACCTTCCAGTAGGCCTTGTCCTCGGCCGTCTTCTCGATCCCCGTGTGCACGTAGCCGATCACCGGTTTGATGTCGCGCACGATCTCTCCCTGCAGCGTCACCAGCAGGCGCAGCACGCCGTGCGTCGCCGGATGGTGCGGGCCGAAGTTCAGCGTCAGCAGCTCCTGCGTCGTGTCCGGGCCGCCCTCCTCGATCTCGATCGACTCGTCCAGCGGCGAGAGCGTGATGCTCTGCTCGCGCCTGCGGTACTCCGACAGCGCCGGCTGCTTGCCGCCGGCGCTCACTCGCGTGCCTCCAGCCATTTGCTCTCGTTGCGCGTGAAGATCACCGGTTCGCCGCCGATCGGGAAGTCGCGGCGCTGCGGGTGTCCCTCGTAGTCCTCCGGCATCAGGATCCTGCGCAGGTCCGGGTGCCCGTCGAATACGACCCCGAACATGTCGTACACCTCGCGCTCCTGATGATCGGCCGTAGGCCATTGCGTCGTCACCGAGTCGATGTGCGGCGCGTCGGTCGGCACGCGGACCTTGACCGTCACGCGGTCCACGCGGCTCATGTCCAGTAGCTCGTAGAGCACTCCCAGGCGCGGCTCCTCGGGGTAGTGGTCCACGCCGTGGACGCTCGCAAGGAACGCGTAGCCCTTCGCCCGCAGCGTGCTCAGGACACTGCGAATCTGCGCCGGATCGACCACCAGCGTCGCCCGCTCGCGGAAGTAGACCGTTTCGAGCGACGCGTCGCCGAGCTCCTGGGCAAGCAGCTCCAGCCCGGTCGCGTCAGGCATTCAATCGCCTTCGAGTCGCCGGCCGGCGGCGACTACACATCCGCGGGAGCCTCCTCCGTGCCGACCGCGTCGTAGCGCTCGCGCCAGCCCATCTCCGGGTCGTCCTGCACCAGCTTGCGCAGCTTGAGGATCCCGTGCATCAACGCCTCCGGGCGCGGTGGGCACCCGGGCACGTGCAGGTCGACCGGCATGAACTTGTCCGCCGGCACCAGCGCGTAGTTGTTGAACACGCCCATCGAGCTGCAGCAGGCGCCCATCGAGATCGCCCACTTCGGCTCGAGCATCTGGTCATACAGCTTGCGGATGATCGGCGCCATCTTGATCGAGACCCGTCCCGCGAGGATGATCAGATCGGCTTGGCGCGGCGAGGCGCGAAACGCCTCGAAGCCGAAGCGCGCGATGTCCATGCGCGGACCGGCCGCGTGGAACTGCTCCATCGCGCAGCACGCCAGCCCGAAGCCGAGCGGGAAGAACGAGTTGGACCGAGCCCACGCGACCGTTTTGTCGAGCGTCGTCAGCAGCACACGCTCCTCGACGTACTGTTCGAGCTCCTCGCCCTCCAGCCGCGCCGGGCGGTTCGCGCCCTCCAGCTCGCCGCCGCGCAGGAGCTGGTGCGCGTTCAGCTCGCGTACGCGCAGCGCAGGCTCGCGTTTTACTTCCACTCGAGTGCCCCGCGACGCCAGACGTAGACGAACGCGACGAACAGCAGCACGATGAAGACGATCGTCTCCGCCAGCGCGAAGCTGCCGAAGGCACGCAGCTCGACCGCGATCGGGTAGAGGAAGGCGACCTCGATGTCGAACAAGATGAACAGCATCGCGATCAGGTAGAAGCTGATCCCGAAGCGCATGCCGCGTTTGACCTCCGACGGCAGGCCGCACTCGTAGGGGTCCTGCTTGTGCGGCGTCGCCCGCCGCGGCCCGATGTAGGAATTGAGCGCCGCGAACGCTCCGCCCACGGCGCCGCCGAGTATCAGGAAAACGATCGCCGGGAGATAGCTGCGGAGCACCGGACGCTGTTATATCACCGCTTGTGGCACTCTGTTACATAGTGGCAATCGGCTCGAAATCGCGGCTAGAAACAGGCGCCGGCAGGGGTGAGGAGACGTTCGTGGGTGGCACCCGTGCGACACGTGCCGGCGAGCGTCCGGCGCGCGCATGACGCAGGCCGTCGTCGCCGGCTCGATCGCCGTCGCCGCCCTCGATCTGCTCGCCGGTCTGCTCGGCGCCTGGCTGTGGCACGACGGCGATCCCTCAGAGCGCGCCGCCGCCGCATTCTGGGTGCTGCTGCGGGCCGGGCAGGGCGCCGCGCTCGTGCTCGCGCTCGCCGTCGGCTCGCTCGCCGCCGCCGGGAACTACTCCACCGACAACCTCTTCTACCTGTACGCGCTGCTGCCGCTCGCCGTCGCCTTCTTCGCCGAGCAGCTACGACTCGCCTCCGCCCAGATGGTGCTCGACCAGCGCGAGCTCGCCGACGCCAGCGCCGTCGGCGCGCTGCCCGAGGACGAGCAGCGCCGTGTCGTGCGCGACATCGTCCGCCGCGAGATCGGCATCATGGCGCTGTCCGCGCTCGTCGTCGTGTTCCTGGCGCTGCGGGCAGCGGGCACCGCTCATGGGTTCTAAACCGCGGGGCCAGCGGGGCGAAGCCCCGGTCAACGCCGCCCCGAGGGAGGCGCATTCACTAGGAGGGCGGGCTGGATGCCCGCGCGAGCTATATATTCCGGCGCGCATGAAGCCAAGGCTCAGCGCGAAGATCGCCGCCCCGCTCGCGGCCCTGCTCGTCGCGGCACTCGCGCTCAGCGCGTGCGGCTCGCAGGGAGTGAGCGTCGCCAAGGACAGCCCCTACTACCGCGGCGCCGTGCTGTTCCGCGAACACTGCTCCGGTTGCCACACGCTGTCGGTCGTCGGCGCGCAGGGCTCGGCCACGAGCATCAAGAACCGGATACGCGTGAACGGGCCGAACTTCAACATCCGCGAAGAGAAGCCCGAACAGGTGCTGTACGCGATCCGCAACGGCGGCTTCTCGGGGGCGATCATGCCGCAGAACATCGTCGTCGGCGACGACGCCAAGGCGATCGCCGACTTCCTCGGCAAGTACTCCGGCAGCCAGAAGCAGCAGGCGCCGCAAACGCCGATCAAGCTCTCGACGAAATAGGGCGCCCGCAGGGCGGCGAGGCGTGCTCGACCTCAAGCGCATCAGGGAGGACCCGGGCGGCGTCGCCGACGCGCTCGCGCGACGCGACGAGTCGCTGAGGGCACTCGTGCAGGAGCTGCTCGCGGCCGACGAGCAGTGGCGCGGCGCGACCACCTCCGCCGAGCGCCTGCGCGCCGAGCAGAAGGCCCGCTCGCAGGAGTTCGGCGCCGCCAAGGCGCGCGGCGAGCAGGCGCCCGAGCTGCGCGAGGCGATGCAGGAGCTGAGCGCGCAGGTCAAGCGCCATGGCGAGGAGGCCGCGAGCGCCAAGGAGCGCCTCGACGAGCTGATCGCGCGCCTGCCCAACCTGCCCGACCCGACGGCCGCCGACGGCCCCGAGGACGAGCAGCTGCGCACGGTGGGCGAGCCCCGCGTGCTCTCCTTCGAGCCCAAGGACCACCTCGAGCTGGCCGGTCAGATGATCGACATGGAGCACGGCGCGAACCTGTCCGGCGCGCGCTTCGCCTACCTGCGCGGAGACCTGGTGATGGTCGAGCTCGCGCTCGTCGGCTGGGTCCTTGCGAAGCTGCGGGGCAAGGGCTTCGAACCGGTCATCCCGCCCGTGCTCGTGCGCGAGCGCGCGCTCTACGGCACCGGCTTCCTGCCCGACACCGAGCAGCAGATCTACAGCCTTCCCGAGGATGAGCTGTACCTCGTCGGCACCTCCGAGGTCGCGCTCGCCTCGCTGCACGACGGCGAGATCCTGCAGGCCGAGCAGCTGCCCGCGCGCTACGCCGGCTTCTCGCCGTGCTTTCGCCGCGAGGCCGGCGCCGCCGGCAAGGACACGCGCGGGATCTTCCGCGTGCATCAGTTCGAGAAGGTCGAGATGTTCAGCTTCGT
>DATINR010000184.1:0-6869 GCA_035473995.1 Solirubrobacteraceae bacterium | reverse complement strand
GTGACCGCGTTGATCAGCGCCAGGTGGGTGAACGCCTGCGGGTAGTTGCCGAGATGGCGACCGCTCGAGGCCTCGAGCTCCTCGCCGTAGAGCTCGAGTGCCGAGGAGTAGGACAAGAGCCGCTCGCAGAGGTGTTCGGCTTCGCGGTCCTCGCCGATCTCCGACAGCGCCGAGACCAGCCAGAAGGAGCAGATCAGGAACGTGCCCTCCTTGCCGCTGAGGCCGTCGTCGGTCTCTTCGGTGCGGTAGCGCAGCACGAGCCCGTTCTCGGTCAGCTCGTCGCGGATCGCGCAGACGGTGGCGATCACGCGCTCGTCGTCGGGCGGCAGGAAGCGCAGCAGCGGCACGAGCAGCGTCGAGGCGTCGAGCGCGTCCGTGTCGTAGTGCTGGCGGAACACGCCGCGCTTGTCGACGCCGTGCTCGAGCAGGTCGTCGCGCACTTCGTCGGCGAGGCTCTGGAATTCCTCGGCCGACTCGTCGTGCCCGCGCCGTTCGGCCAGCCGCGCGCCGCGATCGAGCGCGACCCAGCACATCAGCTTCGAGGAGACGTAGTGCTGGGGCTTTCCGCGCGCCTCCCAGATCCCCTGGTCCGGTTCCCGCCACACGGCCGCCGCGCATTTGACCTGGTCGATCAGCACCGGCCACAGTCGCTCCGGAATGTGGTCGCGCTGCTTGGAGTGCAGGTAGACCGAGTCGAGCACCGCGCCGAACACGTCGTTCTGGCGCTGGTTGTACGCGCCGTTGCCGATCCGCACCGGGACGGCGCCCTCGTAGCCCTTGAGGTGCCCGAGCGTCGACTCCTCGAGCTCTTTCTCGCCCCTGACGCCGTACATGATCTGCAGCGAGCCGTCCTCGTTGCGCGGGACTTCGGCGACGTACTCGATGAAGTCGTCCGCCTCCCAGTCGAGCCCGAGCGCGTGCAGCGCCCACAGCGTGAACGACGCGTCGCGCATCCAGCAGAAGCGGTAGTCCCAGTTGCGCTCCCCGCCCGGCGTCTCCGGCAGCGAGGTCGTCGGCGCCGCGACCAGCGCGCCCGTCGGCATGAACGTCAGCCCCTTGAGCACGAGCGCCGAACGCTGCAGGTGCTTGCGCCAGGGGTGGTCCGGATAGGTGCCTTCGGCCAGCCAGCCACGCCAGAAGTGCCCCGTCCGCTCGAGGATCTGCTCGGCTTCCTCCGCCGTGTGCGGACCGCCCCGCGACTCCGTCCAGGAGATCGCGCAGAAGCGTTTCTCGCCCTCGGACATCGTGTGACGCCCATGCGTGCGGTTGCCCTCGATGCCCATGCGGATGTCGCTGAACAGCCTGAACATCGTGCGCCCGTCCGAGGCGTCCATCGCGAGCGCGTCGTGCGCGTCGGGCGGCTCCTCGGCGTCGGACTCCAGTTCGACCTTCTTCCACTCCGCCGGCGTGGCGCCGTAGTCGAGCATCGGCTCGCACACGACCTCGACCTGGACCTGGCCCTGGACGCATTCGATCATGCGCACGAGCAGGTGGTCCGCGTCGAAGTCCGTCGGTGGGCGCGTGTGGCTGGAGCCGTGCTCGTTGTCGTGCCATTCGCCCATCGCCAGCGCGTCGACGACGCGGATCCAACCCTGCGGCGTCATCCACGTCGTCTCGATCATGTTCGTGCCCGGGATGTAGCGGCGCCCGGCCGGCACGTACACCCCGTAGGGACCCACGCGCCAGCTTCCCGCGCCGCGGTCGAGCAGCGCGCCGAACACCGACGGCGAGTCGAAGTACGGCAGGCACATCCACTCGATCGAGCCGTCCGAGGCGACCAGCGCCCCGGTGTGGCAGTCCGAGAGGAACCCGTAGTCGGCGATCGGCGGGAACGGAGAGGCTTTGCCGAAGCCTCGCGAAGAGGGCGTGCTCGCGGGCTGCGCCCCCGCCTTCGGCTCACTGCGGGCGCCGCTGCCCTCAGCTGAGCTCCGCGCACGCCTGGCCTGAGAGGGAACGCGCGGCGACATCTGCGAGAACGGTAGCGGGGTAGGCTTCCGAAAGACGGACATGAGCGCCACGCCCTTCACCCTGCACCCGCCTGATGCACGCCTGCTCGAAGGCCGCCGCGCGCTCGTCACCGGCGGTGACTCGGGCATCGGCAAGGGCGTCTGCTTCGAGCTCGCCGCCCACGGCGCCGCCGTCGCGATCAACTACCTGGCCGCACCCGAGGAGGCCGAGCGCATGGCCGGGGAGATCGAGTCCGGCGGCGGCAAGGCGCTCACCGTGAAGATGGACGTCTCATCCGAGCCCGACGTGCAGCGCGCCTTCGGCGAAGCCAAGGACGCTTTCGGCGGCGTCGACCTGCTCGTCAACAACGCCGGCCTCGAGCAGCAGCACCTGCTGCTCGAGATGCCGCTCGACGCCTGGCAGAAGGTGATCGACGTCAACCTCACCGGCTCGTTCCTCTGCGCGCGCGAGGCCGCGCGGATGATGCACGCCGAGGGCTCCGCAGGGACGATCGTGAACATCTCGAGCGTGCACGAGCGGATCGCCTGGGAGCGCTTCTCGCACTACTGCGCCTCCAAGGGCGGAATGATGATGTTCACGCAGTCGATCGCCAAGGAGCTCGCGCCGCTCGGGATCCGCGTCGTCAGCGTCGGGCCCGGAGCGATCGACACGCCGATCAACCAGTCCGTGCTCGAAGACCCCGACGAAAGCGCCAAGGTCGTCGGCGAGATCCCGCTCGGGCGCTGGGGTCACGTCAGCGACGTCGCCCGCGCCGTCGCCTGGCTCTCCAGCGACCAGGCCGGCTACGTCACCGGCGCGACGCTGTTCGTCGACGGCGGCATGACGCTGTACCCGCGCTTCGTCTGAGCAGATCGGGGCCCCGTAAGGGCGCCACGTCCGCTGCCGAGCCCTCGCGGCCCGGCCAGCTCACCACTCGTCCGGGTCGAAGCCCGGGCGCTGCACGCCGCGCGGCAGGATCTGCTCGTCCTCCAGCTTGTCCAGGTGCGCCGCCAGCGTCGCCGTGGCCGCCGGGCGCAGCTCCTCCGGAACCTCCGGCCAGACCGCCGCGAGCAGGTCTCCGACCGAACGCAGGCCTTCGTTGAGCGCGATGATCAAACGGTTTTCGCGGTCGATGCGGTGACCGATGTACTCCTCGAGCTTCTCCCGCGCCTGCCACACCACCTCGCCGTGCCCCGGGCACAGGACGTTGAAGTCCTCGCGCAGGCGCAGGCCCGTCAGCGCCAGCAGGTAGCCCGACATCGCCCCCGGATGCGGCGTGATCAGGACGCTGCCGTCGCCGAGCACCGCATCGCCCGTGAAGCACGCGCCGTCGGCGATGAACGCGTAATGGTCCGGCGAGTGCCCCGGAGTCGGCACCGCCTCGAACGGACCCACGCGCTTGCCCTCGGCCAACACGATGTCGACGCGCCCGCGCGCCGCCGCCAGCGGCGCCGGGTGCACTTCGAGCAGCGTCTCCACCGCTTCGGCATGGTCCTCGTGGTCGTGCGTCAGCACCACACCGCCGAGTCCGCCGCGCGCCTCGATCGCCGACATCAGCTTGCGCACGTGCTCGTCGATCAGCGGCCCCGGGTCGACGACCCAGGCCGGGCGCCTGCCGACCACCCAAGTGTTCGTTCCCGAGAGCGTGAGCGGCCCCGGGTTGGGCGCGCGCAGGCGCAGGATGTCGTAGTCGCGAAGTAAACCCGCGTCCGTGCGTGCCTCGTTCTCTTCCTCAGTCCGCGGGTCTCCGAGCTCGGAATCCGGCGGAATCGAACCGTTCACAGGCGCGACGTTAGCTGACCCGGCGGGCGCTTGAACTCCCGCCAGCACAGGGCAGGCGGCGACTATTCCGCTTAATCAAACGTCGTCAAAACTGTGTAAAGCGCTCAGGCGTCCTGAGCACCGATTCCCAGGGCCCTGGGAGGGTTATTCGAGGTTGGCCATCACGTGCTTGACGACCGTGTAGTCCTCCAGTGAGTAAACGCTCAGGTCCTTGCCGTAGCCCGACTCCTTGAAGCCGCCGTGCGGCATCTCCGAGACCAGCGGGATGTGGTCGTTGATCCACACGCAGCCGAAGCGCAGCGCGCGCGAGACGCGTAGCGCACGCCCGACGTCACGCGTCCACACCGACGAGGCCAGCCCGTAGCGCGTGCTGTTGGCCCAAGCGATCGCCTGCTGCTCGTCGGAGAACTGCTGCACCGTGATCACCGGGCCGAAGATCTCGCGCTGGATCATCTCGTCGTCCTGCTCAAGGCCCGCCACGACGGTCGGCTCGAGGTAGAAACCCGGGCGGTCCGGCTCTTTGCCGCCCGTGACGATCTCCGCCCGATCGGGGCGGCGCTCGAGGAAGCCCTCGACCCGCTCGCGCTGTTTCGCCGAGTTCACCGGGCCGAGCGTCGTGTCGGCCGCCAGCGTGTCGCCGATCACGAGCCCTTTCGCCTGCTCGGCCAGACCGCTGACCACGTCGTCGTAGACCTTCGCACCCGCCAGCACGCGCGTAGCCGCCGTGCAGTCCTGCCCCGCGTTGTAGTAGCCCGTGCCCGCGATCGTCTCCAGTGCGCTCTCCAGGCTGACGTCGTCGAACACGACCACCGGCGCCTTGCCGCCCAGCTCGAGGTGCACGCGCTTGAGCGTGTCCGCCGCGGTGCGCGCCAAGTGCTTGCCCGTCTCGACCGAGCCCGTCAGCGCGAGCATGTCCACGTCCGGATGGGAGATCAGCGCCTCGCCCGTCGGCTTGCCCGGGCCCGTGATCACGTTGAGCACGCCCTTCGGCAGGATCTCCGCCGTCAGCTCGGCGAGGCGCAGCGTCGTGATCGGCGTCGTCTCGGCCGGCTTCAGCACTACCGTGTTGCCCGCCGCCAGCGCCGGCGCGATTTTCCAGATCGCCATCATCAGCGGGTAGTTCCACGGCGTCACCTGACCGATCACGCCGACCGCCTCGCGCCGGGTGAACGACGTGTAGCCCTCCATGTACTCGCCAGCCGCGCGGCCCTCCAGCACGCGCGCCGCGCCCGCGAAGAAGCGCAGGTTGTCGACCGCCACCGGGATCTCGTCGCTCTTGACCGCCTCGATCGGCTTGCCCGCGTTGAGCGCCTCCAGCCGCGCGATCTCATCGCCGTGCTCCTCCAGCGCCGCCGCGATCTGAAGCAGCGCTTCCGAGCGCCGCTGCGGCGTCGACTGCGACCAGCCCTCGAACGCGCGCCGCGCCGCGCCGACCGCGCGGTCCACCTCCTGCGCCGAGGAGATCGGCGCGCGCGCCAGCTCCTCGCCCGTCGCCGGGTTGAGCACCGGTTCGGTCTCGCCCTCCGCGCCCACCAGCGCGCCGTCGATGTAGTTCTTCAGCGGCTCTACAGTCGTTGCCATCTCGCTGCTCTCCTCTGCGTCGATCGGGGTCTGGGGCGTCGCGTCCGGAGCCGTCAAGCTACACGCTCACCGCCGGCTCGCCGAGCGCCTCCGCCACGGCTGGATGGGTTATCTCGCCGGCGCGCACGTTGAGCCCTCCGCGCAGCGCGTGGTTCGCGTGCAGCGCGCCTTCTACGCCGAGCTCCGCCAGTTCGATCACGTACGGCAGCGTCGCGTTCGTCAGCGCATACGTCGAGGTAATCGGCACCGCCCCCGGCATGTTCGTCACGCAGTAGTGCGTGATCTCGTCGACCTCGTACGTCGGCTCCGAGTGCGTCGTCGGGCGCGAGGTCTCAAAGCAGCCGCCCTGGTCGATCGAGACGTCGACCAGCACCGCGTGTCGCTTCATCAGCTTCAGCTGCTCGCGCGTGACCACGTGCGGGGCGCGCCCACCGTGCACGAGCACCGCACCGATCACGAGGTCCGCCAGCGGCAGCATCTCCTCGATCGCCAGCGTCGAGGAGTAGACCGTCGAGGCGCGGCCGCCGAACGCCACTTCCAGTTCGCGCAGCCGGTCGATCGAGCGGTCGAACACGAACACGTCCGCCTCCATCCCGATCGCGATGAACGCCGCGTTCATCCCAACGACGCCGCCGCCGATCACGAGCACCGTCGCCGCCGCCACGCCCGGCACGCCGCCCAGCAGGATGCCGCGCCCACCCAGCGGCTTCTCCAACATGAACGCACCCGCCTGCGTCGCGATCTTGCCCGCCACCTCGCTCATCGGCGCCAGCAGCGGCAGCCGCCCGTTGGCGTCCTCGACCGTCTCATACGCGATGCACGTCGCCCCCGAGCGCTGCAGCCCGCGCGCCAGCTCCGGCTCGGCCGCCAAGTGCAGGTACGTGAACAGCGTCTGCCCGCTGCGCAGCAGCTCGACCTCCGAGGCCTGCGGCTCCTTCACCTTCAGCACCAGCTCCGCCTCCGCGAACACAGCCTGCGCGTCGGCCACGATCTGCGCGCCCTGCGCCGCGAACTGCTCGTCGTCCATCGCGCTGCCCAGCCCCGCGCCCGCCTGCAGGATCAGCTCGTGACCGCGCGAGGTGAGCTCGCGCACCCCCGCCGGCGTGATCGCCACGCGGTACTCGTCCTGCTTGATCTCGCTCGGTACGCCGATTCTCATCGCAGCGGGCTCCGTTTCCTCGTGGTGCCCGGCCGCGCCAAGGCGCTCGGTCGGGTTCTCTTCATCGAAAAAATCATCGCCGTGCGAGCTCCCGCCCGCGCAAGGCCAGCCAGAACTCGATGCGATCGCGCGCGCTCGAGAAGTCCCGGCCTGTCAGCTGCTCCACCCGCCGCACGCGGTAGCGCAGCGTGTGGCGGTGGCAGTACAGCGCGCCCGCCGCCTTCTCCCAGTGGCCGTTGTGTTCGATGAACACGTCCAGCGAGCGCAACAGCTCCTCGCCGTAGTCGCCCTCGTCCTGCTCCACCGGACCGAGCACGCCGCGGCAGTAGGACAGCAGCGCGTCGTCGTCCTGCAGCGAGAGCAGAAGCTGGAAAGCGCCCAGGTCGCGGTAAGTCGCCAC
>DATINR010000183.1:0-11981 GCA_035473995.1 Solirubrobacteraceae bacterium | reverse complement strand
AGCAACCGACGACCCTTCAGACTGAGCCCAGCGTTAGCGTGCAGCTTCATCCGGTGTCCTCCTTGGTTCTGGGGGCTTCGACACCACCCAGCCTCCAAGGAGGCCCGGATGAACAACGTGCTCAGGAACTACAGCTAGTCGCTGAGTCGCTCCTCGTCGGCCTCGCCGTACTCGGCGCCGCTCGCCTCGTCCTCGCCCTCGCGAAAGGCGTCCTGGGAGATCTTCGCCGGTGCGTGCTCGTCGCCGTGGGAGGTGTGTTCGATCAGTTCCTGCTCGGCCAGCTCGAAGCCCTCGGACTCGCCGCCGCCGGCCTCCTCGACGGCCTCGCGCTCTTTGCGGTGGCGCTCCTCGGGGTCGAGCAGCGGATCTGCGGGGAACTCTGCGGCCATGAGGGCACTGTATCGGCTCGTCCTCGGCCGTCATCCGCGGGAGGCCGCAGCGGCGGTCCGTGGAACGCCCCATCCCCCCTGGGGGTATCCTGTGGGAATGGCCGAGATCGAGACGACGCCGCCCGCACGCGGCTACACGGCGAGCAAGGATGAGTTGCACAAGCGCCTCGCGCGGATCGAGGGGCAGGTGCGCGGCGTCTCGAAGATGGTCGCCGAGGACCGCTACTGCATCGACGTGCTCACGCAGATCGCCGCGATCGAGGCCGCGCTCGACAAGGTCGCGCTCGGGCTGCTCGACGACCACGCGCGCGTCTGCGTGCTCGGCGGCGAGGAGGGCGAGCGCGAGCAGCGCACCGAGGAGATGATGGCCGCCGTCGGGCGGCTGCTGCGCCGCGGCTGAGTGGCACGCGGCAGGATGCCGCGACGCGGCTTCGCCGAGCCCTCGGGCTAGAGCTGCAGCGCTTCGTGTGCGGTCTGCATCAACGTCGGCGCCGCCTTGAGCTCGTCGAGCGCCGCGTGCATCGCGTCGAGCTCGCACGCGATCTTGTCCGGCCAGCGCTTCGCCGGGTGCTCGTCGAGCGTCTTCAGACCGTTGCCCGTGATCAGCGCGACGACCGTGTCGCCCGCCGCGAAGCGACCCGCTGCGGCGAGCTTCTCGAGCACGGCCACCGTCGTGCCGCCGGCCGGCTCGGTCAGCAGACCCTCCGTGGCCGCGAGCAGGTCGATGCCGGCGAAGATCTCAGGGTCCGAGGCGAACGCCGCCGTGCCGCCGCGTTTGTGCACGGCGTCGATCACCAGATAGCCGTCGCCCGGTGCACCGATCGCCAGCGAGTGCGCGACCGTCTCGGGCATCACCGGGTGCACCTCGGCCTCCTCCGCGAGAATCGCCGAGGCGATCGGGTTGCACCCGCTGGGCTGGGCGATGTGGATCGCCGTCCTGGCCGTCTCGGCGAGGCCGAGCAGCTCGAGCTCGTTCAGACCCTTGTGCATGCGCGAGGACAGCGTGCCGCCGGCAGCCGGACTGAGGATGTGGTCGGGCGACTCCCAGTCGAGCTGCTCGACGATCTCGAACGCCGCCGTCTTGGCGCCCTCGGCGTAGAACGGGCGCAGCGTGATGTTGGCGAAGTCCATGCCGGTCGCTTCGGCGAGCTCACGGCAGCGGCGGTTGGCTTCGTCGTAGTTGCCCTCGACCTGCAGGACCTTGGCACCGAGCGCCATGCACGAGCGCGCCTTCATCTCCTCGAGCCGGTTGGGGTAGCAGATGTAGGCGGCCACGCCGGCCTTGGCTGCGAGCGAGGCGACGGCCGTGCCGACATTGCCCGTCGAGACGCAGCCGATCTCGGTCTTGCCGCGCTCGAGCAGCCGCGCGACCGACATCGAGACGACGCGGTCCTTGTAGGAGAGGCTCGGGCGGTTGCTCGAGTCGTCCTTCAGGTAGAGGTTGGCGATGCCGAGCTCCGCGGCGAGCCGGTCGGCGCGGATCAGCGGGGTGTAGCCCGAGTGCTGTCCCACGCGCGCCTGCGCGCCGGCGTCGACGATCGGCAAGAGCTCCTCGAAGTGCCAGACGTTCTGCGGGCGCTCGGAGCTGGGGAAGTCGCGGAAGTGGCTGGCGGCGAGCTCGTAGTCGTAGACGATGTCCAGGCCCTTGCCGCAATCGGGGCACGAGAAGACGGTTGACTCGAGTGGGTAGCTGTTCTCGCAGCGATGGCAGACGAGGCCCGTTGCGCACGAGCGCGTCCGTTGCCTTGCCCCGGTGGGGGTCTCGATCGTCTGCGGGCTCATGCGGCTATCTCCTGCAACGATACGCCTGGCCAAGGCGTTTGCACAGCGCTCTCGTCCTTTCCGAGCGATATCCACAGCTCCTCGGCCATGTGCGGGGCGAACGGTCCGAGCAACTGGGCGAGCAGCGAGAGGGCCGCGAACAGCGCCTCGTCGTCGGCCGCGCCGAGCGCGGGCTGGCGCGCGAGCACACGCTTCTCGAAGTCCTTGATGCGGTCGAACAGCCGCATCACGTTGCGCACGGCGCTGTGCATCTCCAGGCCCTCCATGTCCTCGGTGATCTTCTCCACGCCCTTCTCCGTCCACTGAGCGAGTTTCAGGCGCAGGTGCTCGCTCGTGTCTCTGATGGGCTCGCCGTCGGCCCCCGCAGCCTGGCTCTCGCCGGCCCCTTGCTCCTGCTGCGCCGCGGCCAGTCGCGTCTGCGTGAACTCCCATACCTGCGTGAGAAAGCGATGCGCGCGCAGCACGGCCGAGTCGCTCCAGTTGAGCGTCTTCTGCGGCCGCGCGGCGTAGAGCACGGCGAGCCTCACCGTGTCCGCGCCGTAGCGCTCGACGAGCGCGTCGGGGTCGACGACATTGCCGAGATGCTTGCTCATCTTGCGCCCCTCGCTGATCACCATCTCGTGAAACAGGCAGCCTGCGAACGGCTCGCCGTCCTCGAGGAACGCGAGCGGTCCGATGTCGCGCAGCGCCTTCGTGACGATCCGCTGATCGAACACGAAGTTGCCGCTGTCCGAGCCGGCGACGACGCGCTCGGAAGGCAGCCAATGGCGCAGGTCCGGCAGCGCGAGGATCTGCTCCAGTGAGTCCTCGCGCGACTCGGGCGGTACGCACGCCGGCACCCACAGCCACAGCGCGTCGAAGTGACAGTCGAGCGTGTCGGTCTCCCGCTCGGCAGGGCCGCCGCACAGCGGGCAGGTCGTCTCGACGAACGAGCGCAGCTCGGCCAGCGGGTTGCCGGTGCCCGTGGGGGTGATGTCGAGCGGCAGCGCCACCGGCAGCTGCTCCTTGGGCAGCGGCACGGCGCCGTGCTCCTCGCAGTAGACGATCGGGATCGGCGTGCCCCACGAGCGCTGGCGCGAGATCGAGAAGTCCTCGGCCTTGTAGCGGACGGCTTGGCGCGGCTCCGGCTTCGCATGCGGCTGCTCGCCGGATATCGAGGGGGGGACGCCCTCGCGGGCCTCTGAGACGAGCGCTCCGATCCGCTCGGCCAGCACCTCGTCGGTGCGGTCGGCCTCGGGAACGCCGAACACGGCGGTCGCGCCGAAGCGCCCGTCAACGCCGGGGGAGATCAGCACGGGCAGCGAAGCGCCGCCTGCGGGGGCGGGCAGCGTGCGACGAGTGTCGACGAGCGGGATCTTGGCCGCGTCGCGAGAGCTGCGCTCCAGGCCGCCCGAGCGCAGCTCCTCCAGGCGCTCGCGCACCTGGGGCTCGTCCGCCCAGGCGTCGATCTCGGGGTGCTTGGGCGAGATCAGCACGAAGCGCGCCTGCTCGAGCGCCTCGGCGTGCGGCGTGAACACGGTCAGCTTCGTGCCGTCCTGCGCGCTCAGCTCGACCTCGACGCCGTCGACGCGGCCGAGCACGAAGCGCTGGCTGGCCAGCGCGACCTCGTCCCATTTGCCCGAGTCGGCGCGCTCCTGCAGGCGGCGGTCGTTCTCGGGCACGTAGGCGCTGATCCGCAGATACCAGGTGGGACGCTCGATCAGCCGTACCGGGTTGTGGCAGCGCCAGCAGAGTCCGTCCTCGACCTGGATCGTGGCGAGCGTCGTCTGACAGGTGTCGCACCAGTCGACGGTGCCCGTGCCGCGGTACACCAGCCCGGCCTCGAGCAGCGTCAGGAACAGCCACTGCGACCAGCGGTACATGACGGGGTCGGAGCTGAGGAACGTGCGCTCCCAGTCGAAGGAGAAGCCGAGCCGCTGCAGCTGCCCGGTCATGTGCGTGGCACAGCGCGCGACCCACTCGCTCGGCGGGATGCCGCGATCGATCGCGCCGAGCTCGGCGGGCAGGCCGAAGGCGTCGAAGCCGAAGTTGAACAGCACTTGGTCGCCGCGCGCGCGGCGAAAGCGCGCGTAGGCGTCTCCGATCGAGTAGCTGCGCACGTGCCCGATGTGCACGTTGCCCGAGGTGAACGGCGCGGAGGGCTTTATGTACAGGTGCGGCAGATCGTCCTGGACGGCGGGCGTCCGGGCGGCGCCGCGCTCGCGCCAGGCTGCCTGCCTGCGGGCCTCGATCGCGTGTGGGTCATAGCTCGTGGGCGAGCCCATGTTCGTCTCCCTCGCTCATGTCAGACGAGGATATCCAAGGGCTCAGGACACAAGGCCCCGTTGCTATGCTCGAAATCCGTTGGCCGACGTCCGTGACAACACCATTCAGGCGCCTCGCCGACCCCCCTTCGACCCCGCTTGCAGCGGGGTCGTCTCGTCCGGAGCGATTGCGAGGATCAACCGATGGAGATAGAGATTGGGCGTGGCAAGAAAGGCCGCCGCGCATACGGATTCGACGACATCGCGATCGTGCCTTCACGGCGCACGCGCGACCCCGACGACATCGACATCTCCTGGAAGCTCGGCCCCTACCAGTTCGAGCTGCCGCTGCTCGCCTCGGCGATGGACGGCGTCGTCTCGCCCCGTACGGCGGGCATCATCGGCAACCTCGGTGGCCTGGCGGTGCTCAACCTGGAGGGCATCTTCACGCGCTACGAGGACGCCGAGGAGCAGCTCGAGCGGATCGCGACCCTGCCCAAGGACCTCGCCACGCGCGAGATGCAGGAGATCTATGCCGAGCCGATCAAGCCTGAGCTGATCGCGCAGCGGATCGCCGAGATCAAGGAGCAGAAGGTCGTCGTCGCGGCCTCGCTGACCCCCCAGAGGGTACTCCAGTACCACGAGATCGCGATGGAGGCGGGCCTCGACGTGCTCGTGATCCAGGGCACGGTCGTCTCCGGCGAACACGTCTCGACGGTCTCCGAGCCGCTCAACCTGAAGGAGTTCATCCCCTCGCTCGACGTCCCGGTGGTCGTGGGCGGCTGCGCCTCCTACCACACGGGCCTGCACCTGATGCGCACGGGCGCGGCGGGCGTGCTCGTCGGCGTCGGTCCGGGCGCGGCGTGCACGACACGCGGCGTGCTCGGCATCGGCGTCCCGCAGGCGACGGCGATCGCGGACGTGGCGCACGCGCGCTCGACGCACATGCTCGAGACCGGCGAGTACGCGCAGGTGATCGCCGACGGCGGCATGCGCAACGGCGGCGACGTTTCCAAGGCGATCGCGCTGGGCGCGGACGCGGTGATGATCGGCTCGCCGCTGGCGCGGGCCTACGAGGCCCCGGGCCGCGGCTTTCACTGGGGCATGGCGACGTTCCATCCGAGCCTGCCGCGCGGCGCGCGGGTGGCGACGCACCAGAACGGCACGCTCGAAGAGATTCTCACGGGCCCGGCACGCGAGAACGACGGCACGTTCAACCTGTTCGGCGGCCTGCGCACGTCGATGGCCACGTGCGGCCACAAGGACCTGGCGGAGTTCAACCGCGCGGAGGTCGTGATCGCGCCGTCGCTGCAGACCGAGGGCAAGTCGCTGCAGCGCGACCAGCAGGTCGGCATGGGCGCCACGAACGGGAAGGCAGCAGCCCTCGTCAATGACTGACGGGGGGACGGTGGCCGATGTCATGCCGGCGACCGTCCGGAGCGGTCCCGGCGAGGATGGCAAGGACGCAGGGAGCGAAGTGGGCTTCGCCCATGAGCGATCGAGGACGCTGCCAGACGAAGTCGGGGGCGTTCCGGAGATCGTCGTGCTCGACTACGGCGGTCAGTACAGCCAACTGATCGCGCGCCGCGTCCGCGACTGCGGCGTTTTCTCAGAGCTCCTGCCGCACACGGTCGCGGTCGAGGAGGTGGCCAAGCGCAAGCCGCGCGGGATCATCCTCTCGGGCGGCCCGGCCTCGGTCTACGCCGAGGGCGCGCCGCACCTGCAGCGCGAGCTGCTCGAGCTGGGCGTCCCGGTGATGGGCATCTGCTACGGCATGCAGCTGCTGGTGCACGATCTGGGTGGGCGCGTCGAGCAGGCCGAGGTGGGCGAGTTCGGCCGCTCGGATCTGCACGTCTCGGAGCCGGGACGGCTGCTGCACGACCTGCCGCGCGAGCAGACGTGCTGGATGTCGCACCGCGACACGGTGTATGAGCCGCCGCCGGGCTTCACGGCGCTGGCGTCGTCGAGCTCCTCGCCGGTTGCGGCCGTGGAGGACACGACCCGCGGCATCTACGGCATCCAGTTTCACCCGGAGGTCGTGCACACGCCCTACGGGCAGGAGATCCTGACGCGCTTCCTGACGGAGATCTGCGGCTGCGAGCCGACCTGGTCGCCGGCGTCGATCGTCGAGGAACAGATCCGCCGGATCCGCGCGCAGGTGGGCGATGCGCAGGTCGTATGCGGGCTCTCGGGCGGCGTTGACTCCTCCGTTGCGGCGCTGCTCGTGCACCGCGCGATCGGCGACCAGCTGACTTGCGTGTTCGTCGACCACGGCCTGATGCGCAAGGACGAGGGCGAGCAGGTCGTCAGCGCGTTCCGCGACACGTTCAAGGTTCCGCTCGTCGCAGTCGACGCCGAGCGGCGCTTTCTGGAGAAGCTCAAGGGCGTCACCGAGCCGGAGGCCAAGCGCAAGGTGATCGGCGCCGAGTTCATCCGCGTGTTCGAGGAGGAGGCGGCCACGCTGGCCGAGAGCAGCGGCGGCGAGGATGCGCGCTTCCTCGTGCAGGGCACGCTCTACTCGGACGTGATCGAGTCGGGCGGCGGCACGGGTGCGGCGACGATCAAGTCCCACCACAACGTGGGCGGCCTGCCGGAGGACCTGCAGTTCGAGTTGGTCGAGCCGCTGCGCGCGCTGTTCAAGGACGAGGTGCGCGCGGTCGGGATCGAGCTGGGTCTGCCCGAGCGTCTGGTCTGGCGCCAGCCGTTCCCCGGTCCGGGCCTCGCGATCCGCGTGGTCGGCGGCGAAGCGACGAAGGAGCGCCTGGACGTGCTGCGCGAGGCAGACCACATCCTGCAGGAGGAGATCCGCAAGGCCGGTCTGTACCGCGAGCTGTGGCAGTCCTTCTGCGTGCTGCCCGACGTGCGCACGGTCGGCGTGCAAGGCGACGAGCGCACATACGGCTACGTCGTCGTGCTGCGCGCGGTCACGAGCGATGACGCGATGACGGCCGACTGGGCGCGCCTGCCATACGACCTGCTGGAGGCGATCGCCTCGCGCATGATCAACGAGCTGCGCGAGGTCAACCGGGTGGTTCTCGACATAACCAGCAAGCCGCCGGGAACTATCGAGTGGGAGTAATCCCGGAGTAGCCCGCGAAGTCGCCCGACTTCGCCTATGATGTCGGCCTCGCCGCGCGTCCGGAGCACTCGGCACGCGTGGCCTTTTTCACGCCCATGGCACCCTCGACGAAGACATACGTAGCGAAGCCGACCGACCGCGAGCGCAATTGGCTGCTCGTCGACGCGAACGGGCTCACGCTCGGCCGCATGGCGACGCAGGTCGCGGACATGTTGCGCGGCAAGCGCAAGCCCGAGTACACGCCGCACTGCGACACGGGCGACTTCGTGATCGTGATCAACGCGGAGAAGATCCACGTGACGGGCAACAAGCGCCAGGACAAGCGCTACTACCGCCACTCGGGTTACCCGGGCGGCCTGCGCTCGCGCACGTTCGAGGAGATGCAGGCGCGCCGGCCCGAGGAGATCATCCGCCTGGCCGTCAAAGGCATGATGCCGCGCAACCGCCTGGCGCGTAAGCAGCTGACCAAGCTGAAGATCTACGCCGGGCCCGAGCACCCGCACGTCGCCCAGAACCCGCAACTTTTGGAGATTGAGCGCTGATGGCCGACGACGAGACCCCTGAGAACACCGACGCCGCAGCCGAGGGCGCCGAGCCGACGGCCGAGGGCGCAGAGGCGCCCCGGCACGCCGTCCCGAGCGAGGCTCAGGAGATCGCGGGCTCGGCCGAGGATGCGGCCCTCGAGGCCGCCGAGGAGGCGCGCGATGCGCCGGCCGAGCACCCGGCGCCTGAGCCGGCGACTGTCGAGCCGAGCGGCGAGGGCCACGCGGTGCCGACCGAGGACGCGCAGGAGATCGCCGGAACGGCGGAGGATGCAGCGCTCGAGGCTCTGCAGGAGTCCGAGGATGCGACCGCCGTCGAGGCCGCGGTCGACGAGGAAGAGGACGAAGGCGATGACGCCGACGTCGCAGCGCCGAGTGCCAAACCGACCGTCCCCGGTGCGCACCTCGAGGTCGACATCGTGCCCGAGGGCGCCGACCCACTGGGACGCGGCGAGACGGCCTACGAGGACCCGTATGCGGTCACCGACGAGGAGGGCGAGGCCACGCCCGAGGCCGAGGGCGAGGCCGAGGAGGGCGACGAGGCCCTGAGCGAGCCGATCGCCACGGCGGCGATCGACCTGGCGGCCGGCGCGCGCTACCGCGCGACGGGTAAGCGCAAGACGGCGATCGCGCGCGTTACGCTCCGTCCGGGGAAGGGCACCTACCTGATCAACGGGCGCACGCTCGAGCAGCACTTCCCCCGCGACACGCTTCAGCGCAACATCCGCCAGCCGCTCGAGACGGTCGGCTACCAGGAGAAGATGGACGTCGTTGCGCGCCTGCACGGCGGCGGCATCTCGGCCCAGGCCGGGGCGCTGCGCCATGGCGTTTCGCGCGCGCTGCTCGAGGCCGACCCGAACCTCCGCGGCGAGCTCAAGCGCCGTGGGTTCCTCACGCGCGACTCGCGCGCGAAGGAGCGCAAGAAGGCCGGCCTGAAGAAGGCCCGCAAGAAGCCTCAGTTCTCCAAGCGCTAGCGCCGATAAACGAGGGTCAGCATGCCCCGCAAGCTGTTTGGAACGGATGGAGTTCGTGGACTCGCCGGCGAGTTCGTGACGGCCGAGCTGGCGCTTGCGCTCGGTCGCGCGGCCACCGAGCAGACCGGAGCTGAGCATCCGCAGGTGCTGATCGTGCGTGACACGCGCGAGTCGGGCGAGATGCTCGAGGCGGCGATGGCCGCCGGCGTCAGCGCGGCGGGCGGCGACGCGCTGGTGGGCGGCGTCCTGCCGACGCCGGCCGCGCCGCTCTTGCTCGGGCGCTACGGCTTCGACCTGGCTGTCGTGCTGTCGGCCTCGCACAACCCCTTTCACGACAACGGCATCAAGTTCTTCGCGGGCGACGGCTACAAGCTCACGGACGACGCCGAGCACGCGATCGAGGCGCTGCTCGATCGCGACGCTCCCCCGGCGAACACGGCGATCGGCCGCGTGCGCGAGCTGCGCGGCGCGCCGGAGGACTATCTGCGCGAGCTGCACACACGCTTCGTGGACCTGGACCTCCACGGCGTCGACGTGCTGCTGGACTGCGCCAACGGCGCCACCTACCACGTGGCGCCTGAGATCTTCCGCCGCCTCGGCGCGACGGTCAGCGTGATCGCGGACGAGCCCGACGGCCGCAACATCAACGCCGGCGTCGGCTCGACGCACGTCGAGGCGCTGGCCGAGCGCGTGGTGGCGGGCGGTCATGCGCTCGGCTTCGCCTTCGACGGTGACGGCGACCGCGTGCTCGCGGTCGATCGCGAGGGCAACGTGGTCGACGGCGATGAGCTGCTCGCGCTGGCGGCGTTGCACCTGCGCGCGAACGGACGGCTCAGCGGCGATGGCGTCGCGGTCACGGTGATGACCAACTACGGCTTTCACTCGGCGATGGAGCAGGCCGGCGTGAACGTGGTGACGACGAGCGTCGGCGATCGCTACGTGCTCGAGGAGCTGCGCGCGCGCGACTGGGCGCTGGGAGGCGAGCAGTCGGGCCACATCATCGAGATGGGCTTCAACCGCACGGGCGACGGCATCGCGAGCGCGCTGTTGACGATGGAGGCGCTGGCGGGCGGCGACCTGAGCGAGCGCCATGCGATGGCGAAGCTGCCCCAGCGCCTGGTCAACGTGCGCGTGCGCGATCGCGATGCGCTCTCGCAGGCGGCCGGCGTCGATCAGGCGGTGCAGGCGGCGGCGCAGGAGCTGACGGGCCGCGGTCGCGTGCTCGTGCGCCCGAGCGGCACCGAGCCGCTCGTGCGCGTGATGGTCGAGGCGCCGACCGAGGACGAGGCGCACGAGGTCTGCGAGCGGCTGGTCGCGCTCGTGCAGGCGGAGCTCGGTTAGAACGGTCGTCTGGTGAGGGCCGTGCAGCCCGAGCCGGGCCGAAGAGCGCTGGTATCTTCGATCTGATGTGCGGCATCGTTGGCTACGTTGGCGGACGTCCGGTACGTGAGCTGCTGCTCGAGGGGCTGAGCAAGCTCGAGTACCGCGGCTATGACTCGGCCGGCATCTCGGTGATCGCCGACGGGCAGATCGAGGCGGTCAGGGCGGTCGGCAACCTGAGCGCGCTCGAGGCCAAGCTGGAGGCGGCACAGGCTCCGGCTCACGCCAACGGCTCGGTCGCGCTCGCGCCGAAGCCGGCGACCACGGGGATCGGGCACACGCGCTGGGCCACGCACGGGCGGGTCAACGAGGAGAACGCGCATCCTCACTACGACAACGAGGACCGCGTGCACGTGGTCGTCAACGGGATCGTCGAGAACTACATGGCTCTGAAGGAGCGCCTGCTCTCCGAAGGCGCCGTGTTCACCTCGGAGACCGACGCCGAGGTGATCGCCCACCTGATCGCGGGCCACTACAGCGACGACCTCGCCGAGGCCGTGCGCCTGGCCTACAACGAACTCGAGGGTCACTACGCGTTCGTGGCGATGGCGCTCGAGGAGCCCGATGTGCTCGTCGGCGCGCGCAAGGAGTGCCCGCTGATCATCGGCCGCGGCGAGGGCGAGCAGTTCGTCGCCTCGGCCGTGCCGGCATTCCTCTCGGAGACGCGCACCGTGCAGTACCTGGAGAACGGCGAGATCGTCGTGCTGCGCCCCGAGGGCGTGCGCATCATGACCGGCGACGGTGAGCCGGTCGAGCGCGCGGTCGAACAGGTCGACTGGGATCAGGAGACCGCCGAGAAGGGCGGCTACGAGACGTTCATGCTGAAGGAGATCCACGAACAGGCCGACGCGGTGGCCGACACGCTGTTCGACCGCACCGCGCGGGGCGACGGCGTCGACCTCGACGAGGAGGGAGCGCTCGACGAGTCGATTCTCGCGGGCGTCACGCGGATCGTCGTGGTCGCCTGCGGAACGGCCTATCACGCGGGCCTGATCGGGCGCTACGCGCTCGAGGAGTGGGCGCGCGTGCCCGTCGAGATGGACATCGCCTCGGAGTACCGCTACCGCAACCCGGTCGTCGGGGCGGGCGACCTCGTGATCGGCATCTCGCAGTCGGGAGAGACGGCGGACACGCTCGCGGCGATGCGCCTGGCGCGCGAGCGCGGCGCGACGGTGCTCGCGATCACCAACACGCGCGGCTCGCAGGCCACGCGCGAGGCCGACGGAGTGCTGTACACGCGCGCAGGCCTCGAGATCGGCGTGGCGGCGACGAAGACGTTCGTCTGCCAGGTCGCGGTCATGTATCTGCTGGCGCTGCGCCTGGCCGAGCTGCGCGGCACGCTCGAGCCGGCTCGTGTGAGCGAGCTCGTCGGCGAGCTCAAGCGCCTGCCGCACTGCATCGACGAGATGATCGACCGCGCCGAGGGCGAGGCGCAGGAGATCGCCAAGACGTGCTGGGACGCGGACTTCTTCTTCTACATCGGCCGCCACGTGGGCCTGCCGGTCGCGCTCGAGGGCGCGTTGAAGCTGAAGGAGATCTCCTACATCTCGACCGACGCCTACGCGGCGGGCGAGATGAAGCACGGGCCGATC
>DATINR010000182.1:0-10491 GCA_035473995.1 Solirubrobacteraceae bacterium | reverse complement strand
CCGAAGCCGACGTGCGGTTCGGCCAGCAGCGGCTTGAGCAGATCGGCGCTGAGCGGCGCCAGCGCCATCACGACCGCCAGCGCGAACGCCAGCCGGCGACCGCCGCGCACGAGCGCGAACAGCACGATCGCCACCGCCCAGATCGTGAACTGCACGGGGTTGAGCAGATGCAGCATCACGCGGGCGACCTCGTTCGTGAGCTCGCCTCCGCCCAGCGCGAAGCGGCGCAGCAGTTCGGCGTCGTGCACGCGGAACGCTTCGACGTGCGTCGAGACGGCCCATACGAGCGCCATCGCCGCCACGCACAGCGCGGACACGAGCAGCGGCAGCGCGACGCCGCCCCGCGGCGAGCGCGAGGTCGAGCTGCCGCGCGGCAGCGCGCCGGCCGTGTAGGCGCGTGCGGACATGCCTCAAAGCCTAGAACGACGCTTAAAGCGCCGCTGAAGCGGGCTCAACCGACGGGGAAGGTCTTGCCCGCCAGCGCGACCAGCGCCTGCGCCGTGACCCACGCAGGCGTCTGCGCGCTCGTGCGCGAGTAGCGGATGCTGCCGTTCGGCGCGAGCAGGCTTTCCAGGTAGGCCACCGGCGAGCGGCTGTCCTTGCGCCGCACCGAGCCCGGCTTCACGCCCGCCGCGATCAGGCCCTGCACCGCCCACGCCGTCGACTGCGCGTTCGATTCGCCGCCGTACTGCTGCGGGAAGCCGCCGTCGGCGCCCTGCGCGCGCATCAGGTAGGCGACCGCGCGTGCGAGCACACCGCGGTTGCGTGCGCCCGCGGCCGCCAGCGCCTGCAGCGCCGCGCCCGTGTCGTCGATGTCGCTGCGCGAGCCGTGCGCGCCGAAGCCGAAGCCGCCGTCGGCGTTCTGCTGGCGCTCGATCCAGCCCGCCGCTTTGCGGATCGGCCCGTAGCTCGCCGAGTGCCCGACCGCGCGCAGCGCGAACACGGCGAACGAGCTGAGGTCGACCAGGCCGCCGAACGAGCCGCCGGCGGTGCGTCCACGCAGCACTTCGGCGACCAGGTTGCGCCCGCCGAACGAGTACGCCGAGGCGCCGCACGCATGCACCGCGAGCACCGTGCGCTCGACGTCGCCCAGGTTGGTCAGCGTCGAGGCTTCGCCGCGCAGCGAGTCAAGCAGCGAGCGCCCGTCGCGGCGCACGCTCGCCGGGTTGCGCCCGGCCGCGGCAAAGCCCATCGCGACCCACCCCGTGTACAGCTCGCTGCTGTGCTGCGAGGTGCTCGCGCCGTAGCCGCCGTCAGGGTTCTGCGCCGAGGCCAGATAGGCGAGCTCGCGCGAGAACGAGGCCGCCGAGGCCGGCGGCGGCTGGGCGAGGCCGCCCGCCAGGCCGGCGCCGAGGCTTACGGCGAGCGCGAGCGCGACGAGCGGTCCCGGCGCACCCAGCGCGCGCACCGGCCGGCTCGCCGCGATCTCCGCGCGCGGCTCGGCCGCCTCCCAGCTGACGTCCAGGCGCGCGCGCAGCCGCGCCAGCAGCCGCGCCAGCTCCGGCGCGAAGGCGAGGCCGAAGAGGAAGCTCGCGACCGTGTCGGTCAGGTCGAACGGCAGCGCCGTGCCCGCCGCCGCCAGGAACGCCGCCGGCGTGTGGCTCGCGCCGAGCGTCCACGTGTAGACGTTCATCACCTCCTTGGCGCCGAACGCAGCCAGCGCGCAGGCCAGCGCGAGCTGCACGCGGCCGAGCCGCCGGCCGCTCAGCGTGCCGAGCGCCGCGCCGGCCAGACCGACGAGGCCCCACGCGGCCATCTGCCAAGGCGTGTACGGGCCCTGTCCGAGCACGAAGTTCGAGGCCAGCATGCCGAGCGCGCCGACGCTGAAGCCCGGCAGCGGGCCGAGCGCGTAGCCGACGACGAGCGTCAGCGCCGTGATCGGCTTGACGTCGGGCACCGCCACGAACGCGTCGCGGCCCAGCGCCGTGACGGCCGCGAGCGTCGCCACGACCGCGATCATCCGCGCCGATGGGCGCGTTCGCTCATACGCCAGCCAGCCGAGCGCCAGCACGACGCCGACGAGCAGGAAGGAGGCCAGCGGCCAGCTCACGCCGGCACCGCCTGCACCGGGCGCTCGCCTCGCAACAGCTCCGCCCCCTGCTCGGGCAGCAGCGCGCCGCCCGCGCCGCCGAGGATCCGCGCCGTCTCGGTCGCGAAGTACCAGCCGCCCGCGAGCAGCTCCGCCGTCGGCCCGTCCGCGATCACGCGGCCGTCCGCCAGCAGCACCGCGCGCCGCGCGCACGCCGCCGCGAACTCGGGGTCGTGCGTGGCGACGATCACCGCCTGCCCCTCCCCTGCGCGCCTGCGCAGCTCCTCTGCCAGCTCGGCCTTGCCGCTGCGATCCATCCCGCGCGTCGGCTCATCCAGCGCAAGCACCGCCGGCGTCTCGCCGTCGGTCACGATCGCCAGCGCCAGGCGCTGGCGCTCGCCACCGGAGAGGTCGCGCGGGTGGCGCGCCGCCAACTCCTCCAGGCCGGCCGCCGCGAGCGCCCGCCGCGAGGTCTCCTGCGCGACGTGCTCGTGGATGAAGTAGTCGCCCGGGTTCTGCAGCAGCAGCGCGACGCGCCCCGCGCGCTCGATCCGCCCGCGCGTGGGCTCGAGCAACCCCGCCGCGTGGCGCAGCAGCGTCGACTTGCCCGCGCCGTTGCGGCCCATCAGCGCGACCGTCTCGCCCGCCGTCAGCTGCAGCGAGGCGCCGCGCAGGATCGCCGGCCCGTCGCGCAGCTCGTGCCACACGCCGCGCAGCGCGAGCGCCGGCTGCGACGCGTTCCGGCGCCGGCGTTGGCGCGAAGGCTGCGGCTCGGGCGCCGGCTCGCTCGCCTCGGGCAGCAAGCCGTTCGCGCGCAGCGTCGCGCGCGCCTGGCGCACGCTGACCGGCGCCGGGCTGAGCCCGGCGATCGCGAACAGCTTGGCACCCGGCGTCTGCAGCGCGGGCGAGTGCGCCGAGGTCCAGCGCACGAAGTCGGCCGGCGCGCCGTCGCAGACGACGCGCCCGGCATCGAGCGCGATCACGCGGTCGGCCGCACTGAGGCAGCGCTCGAGGCGATGCTCGGCGAGCACGATCGTGGTCTCCCACTCCTGGTTCAGGCGGCGCAAGAGCCCGATCAGCTCGTCGCCCGCGACCGGGTCCAGCTGCGAGGTCGGCTCGTCGAGCAGCACCACGCGCGGGCGGCCGGCCAGTGCGGCGCCGAGCGCCACGCGCTGCTGCTCGCCCCCCGAGAGCTCGTGCGTGGAGCGGTCGAGCAGCGCGTCGATGCCGAGTGCCAGCGCGACCTCCTCGACCCCGCGCGCCACCGCCGAGGCGCCCTCGCCGCGGCTTTCCAGCGCGAGCGAGAGCTCGGCGCGCACCGAGCTCGTCACGAGCTGCGTCTCGGGGTCCTGAAACAGCGCACCGACGAAGGCGCCGAGCCGGGCCGGTCCGTGCTCGCGCGTGTCCAGGCCGGCGACCTCGACGCGGCCGGCGAAGCGCCCGCCGTGGAAGTGCGGCACGAGCCCGCACGCGGCGCGCAGCAGCGTCGACTTGCCGCAGCCCGAGAGCCCCGCCAACAGGCAGAACTCGCCCGGGTGAAGCTCGACGCTCACGTCCTGCAGCGCCGGCGACTCGGCGTCGGGGTAGCGATAGGTGACCTGCTCGAAGGAGATCAGCGCGCCGCTCACGGGTCGATCCCCCTGCGGTCGCAGAACGGCAGCAGCACGGCCGCGAGCAGCGCCGCGCAGAGCACGAGCGTGCCCGGGTCGAGCGCCATCTCGATCCGCGGATAGGCGTCGAAGGAGGCGATCCCAGCCAGGCGTCCGGCGGTCGCCAGCGCGAGCACCGCCACCGCCGAGGCGACAAAGGCGAGGTCGTGGCGCGAGAACGGGCGACGGAGCACGTACGCTCGGTCGGCGCGGGCGCGGGCGCCCAGCCGCGACCGGCGCGGGGCCCGGTGCCGACTGAGGCGCCGACGCGCCGGCGACGGCCCGGCGAAGCCGCGCACCTCGAGCGTCGCCGCCACGTCCATCGCGCGGTCGAGCGAGCCGCCGACGACGGCGCTGATCAGCGCGACCTTGCCGCGCGCGCCGCCCGGGGCGCCACCCGGTCGCGTTCGCTGCGCCTCGGCCAGGCGCTGGGAGTCGGCCGCGAGCACGGGCAGCATGCGCGTCGCGAGCGTCGCCGTCAGCGCCGAGCGAAACGACAGACGACGGAAGATCCGCAAGAGCTCGTCGGGGTCGACGGCCAGCCCGGCGAGCGACGTGATCAGGATCAAGAGCGCCACCTTCAGCGCGATCACGCCGCCGTAGGCGAGCGCCTCGAGCGTCAGGTTGCCCTGCCCGAACGGGCCGAGGTCGCCGAGGCGCGCGAACACGGTCAGCCCCTGACGGCTGACGAGCACGTTGACCAGCACGATCGGCGCCGCCACGATCAGCGCCGTGCGCAGCGAGCGCGACAGACGGGCGCCGACCCTCGCCCCCCAGCCGGCGCCGAGCACGCCGAGCAGCAGCGCGAGCAGCACGAGCGGGTGATAGAGGATCAGCGCGGCCTCGGTCAGCGAGACGATCCACAGCGCGCCGACCCACGCGCGCGTGGCATGCAGCGGGCTGGCCAGGCGGCGGTAGAAGAACGAGCTGCCCATCACGCACCCGGCCTCGGCAGCGCCAGCGTTGCTCCGCCCGGCGCGACGGCAACGGCGAAGCGGTTGCGCAGGCTCGCCGCGCCGAACGCGCGCGCCGCGCCCTCCACGCCGGCGGCGTCGGTGCCCGTGACGGCCCACACGGGCGCTTCTTCGCCGCTACGCGTGGCCGCGATCAGCCCCGCGCCGGCGGCGAGCGTCTGCGTGGGGCGCCCGCGCGCGTCGAGCAGCGCGAGCGTGCCACCGCCGCCGCCGGCGAAGCGTGCGTAGACGCCGCTCGCCTGCGGCCCCTGTTTCAGTTCGCGCAGCGCGAATTCGCGCGAGAGCGTGCTCCACGGCGCGACGAGCACGCGCAGCGTCAGCTTGCCCCCACCGCCGCCGAGCGCCGAGACGCCTGCCGGGACGCCCCGGTCGCGCAGCTGCCCGGCGACCCTCTTGCACGCTTCGCCGCCGACCTCGGCGCATTCGACGCGGACCGGCAGGCGCTTGCCGTTCAGGCCGTTGAGGAACGGTTGCGGGAAGGAGCCGACGACGGCCGGCACGTCATCGGTCTGGCTCCAGTCGTGGCGGTCCCACCAGACGTAGTCGCCCGGGTGCACGCGCGTGCTCGCCGCGCCCTTGCTCGCCTCGACCCCGTTGACGTAGTAGAACCAGTCGACCGGCTGCGCGCCTTCGCGACCGCCGGCGACGCCGTCGATGCTCTGCACGAAGCCGCCCGAGTAGCGCGTGGCGACCTTCGCGTTGCGCGTCAGCAGGCTCATCACGGTCTCTTCGCCGCGCGCCTGCGGCGCGCTCCACGAGCGGATCGTGGCCGCGCCGAAGTCACGCGTGACGAGCAGGCGCACGCCACTCGGCGCCTTGCCCGCGCCGAGGCCGCAGCCCGACGCGAGCAGCGCGAGCGCGAGCAGCAGCGCGAGCGAAAGGCGCCGGGCGCTCATCGCCGGCCTTACCTCCCCGCCACTGCGCTAGCGGACATAGAACACGATCCTCGAAGTGCCGCGCGCGAGCGTCGTGCGGTTGCCGGCGGCGTCGCTGGCCTGCATGTCGAGCACGTAGCGCCCGGGCGCCAGCGCGGCCGGCAGCAGGTAGGAGAAGCTCGGCGCCGAGCCGACGGCGAAGAAGCTCCCCTGCCCGCAGCGCGCGCGCCTGAAGCGCTCGGCGACGCCGTCGTAGGCGAAGCAGCGCCCGCGATAGGAGCGGCGTAGCTTCAGGCTGACCGAGGTCACGCTCGTGTGCGTGGCGATCGTGCCGGCGAGCACTTTCGGCCCGCGCCCGCGCGGGTAGACGTGCCCGTCCTGCACGCCCGTCGCCTGGGCGACGACCGCGTACGGGCCTTTGTAGGCCGACGGCGCGCCGCCCGGCGCCGGGGTCGAGCTCCCGGAGGGGCTCGTCGTGCCGCAGGTGCCGTCGTTGCCGTCGTGCACGCACACGGTCGTCTCCGTGCGCACCGAGCCGGGCGCGGTGACCTGCAGCCGGACGTTGCCCGCCTGCGGGATCGCGAGCGTCGCGTGCCCGGCGGAATCGGTCGTCGCGCCGGCGCCGCCGCCGGTCACGGCCGCCCCGACCGCGGGCGAGGCGGCGCCGCTGACGTTGTCGTAGGAGGTCACGGTCACTTCGATCGGGGCGCCGCGCTGCGCGACCGCCGGGGCAGAGATGCCGAGCGGGTTGGGCGGCGCCGGACAGGCGCCCGTTTCGCTGAAGCATTCGGGGAAGAAGAGGATGCTCCGGCCGGCCTGCAGTTCGCCTTCGCAGATGCCCGTCGAGGCGGCTTTGTTGTCGAGCCAGAAGCTCCAGAAGTAGTTGGCCGCGGCGGCCGGTTCGAAAGCGTGCGTCTCGCCGAGGATCGTTTCGACGGAGTAGCCGTGGAAGCCTTCGAACCATTCCCCGCCCCAGTTGCCGGCAGTGGCGAGCTCGAGCGCGCCGGCGGCGGTCACGCCGCTGCAGCTGTGTTCTTTGTTGCCGTCCTTGACGACCGACGCGCCGGCATCGGTCGTGACCTGGGTCGGTCCCAGCAGCGTCTGGGCGAGTCCCTCGACGCGAACGGTCACGTTCGCTCCGGCGAGCGCGGCCGGAGCGGCGCTGAGCGCGAGTGTGACGAGCAACGACAGAGCGAGCAGCAGCGAAGCGAGCAGCGTCGAGGGCTTTCGGGCACTGCGAGAAGAGCAGGACATGTGAGCCAACCCCTTTCCACGAGGGCTTGTGGGCTTTCGGCCGGAGGCTGGTCTCCTGGCTCCCGGGCCTACCTCTCCGCGCCTTCCCGAGCCGCGAAGGCGGTCCCGGTGGCTGCGCGCTTTCGCGCGCCGCGGCTGGCATCCCCGGTCACAGTGGCGGGTCCGCGTCGGATTTGCACCGACTTCCCTTGACCACCGGCCGTTGTGAGCGAGATCGTACCCGAGCGTCAGCGCTTGCGCTCGACGGCGCCCTTCAGGCGGGCGAGGCGGCTATCCCAGGCGGCCTCGGTCTCGGCGAGCCACGCGCCGGCGGGGACGAGCGCGCCGTCGCGCAGGCGGTAGCGCACCTCGCGCCCGGCGGCCGGTGCGCGCTCGACGAGGCCGGCGTGGTCGAGCGTGGCGAGGTGCTTGGCGACGGCCTGGCGCGTGATCGGCAGCTCGGCGGTCAGGCGCGGCACGCTGGTCGTGCCCTCGCGCAAGAGCGCCTCGATCATCGCGCGCCTGGTCGGGTCGGACAGCGCGGCGAACACCTGCCCGAGCTCGTCGCTCAAGCGAGCACCCGCGCGAAGCTCATCGCGAGCAGCGAGATCGGGAAGGCCGGCTCTGACTCGGTCACGACGACGCGCGCGCCGTCCGGCACGGCGACGATCTCGAACTCGACGCGCGTGGCCGGCTCGTCCTCGCCGCCCCACCACCAGACGAGCCGGCTGGGAGCCTGCACGACCTCGACATGCACCTCGCGATCGGGCTCCTGAAGCCAGGTTTCGCGCCCCTCCTCGGTGACGAGCGCCTCCCAGATCTCCTCCGGCGAGGCCTCGATCTCGACCTCCGTGCGCGCCGCCTCTCGCTCCCGCGTCCGCTCTGACATCTCCTCGGCCTCCTTGACAACCGATTGGTTGCTATGGTGTTTTGACAACCATCAAGTTGTCGAAAGGATAGCCCATGCCGCTGATTCCGATGGTCGTCGAGCAGAGCGCGCGCGGCGAGCGCTCGTTCGACATCTACTCGCGCCTGCTCAACGAGCGGATCGTGTTCATCGGCACGCCAGTCGACGACGAGGTGGCGAACCTGGTCGTCGCGCAGCTCTTGCACCTGGAGTCGGAGGACTCGGAGAAGGACATCTCGATCTACGTCAACTCGCCCGGCGGCGTCGTCTACTCGGGCCTTGCGATCTACGACACGATGCAGTTCGTCAAGCCCGACGTGCAGACGATCTGCTTCGGCGTGGCGATGAGCATGGGCTCGCTGCTGCTCGCCGGCGGCGCGCCGGGCAAGCGCATGGCGCTGCCCAACAGCCGCATCCTGATCCACCAGCCATCGGGCGGCTTTCAGGGTCAGGCGGCCGACATCGAGATCCACGCCAAGGAGACGCTCGAGCTGCGCCGCCACATCGACGAGATCTACGCGCATCACACCGGCCAGCCGGTCGAGCGCGTGCACGACGACATGGACCGCGACCGCTACTTCACGGCCGAGCAGGCGCGCGAGTACGGCCTGATCGACCGCGTGATCTCCTCACACGAGCTCAACCGCCTGCCGACCGGCTTCGCCGGGCGCGCGGCCGGCGGCGAGACTTAGCCGGGGCGGCCTTTGCTCGCCGCGGGCGAGGTGCTCAGATCCAGCCGAGCAGCGGGCCGAACACCAGACCGCCTGCGAGATCGAGGGCGGCGAGCGAGCCGACGATCTGCAGCTGGCGCGAGCGGCGCGACTCGTCGTAGACGACGAACGCGACGACGTAGAACGTGAGATAGCCGAGCACGACGATCACCGGGAAGCTGGCGACGTTCCACCACCAGTAGTGCCAGTGGAAGACGCCGTCGGCGTGCAGCAGCAGCTCGACGCCTACCGATACGAGCGACAGACCAGTCGCAAGCGCCCAGCGATTGGGCAGCCCGAGGATGCGCGCGCTGCGATCGGCCGGCAGCAGCTTGGTGAAGATGATCCCGTTGATCGCGAAGAACAGCGAGATCTCCACGGTGAGACCGATCAGGATCACGAAGCTGCTGGTGCCGGTCACCGTCCACAGCGCGGCGTGGCCGTCGAAGTGCAGCACGAGCGCGTTGACGATCTCGTTGAACCAGTCCATCAGCCAGAAGGCCAGGCCCGCGAGGATCGCGCTCCAGTTCTCGCGCTGGACCTCGACCGCATAGACGTAGACGACGAGCGCGAGTAGCGTGACGGTCGACCACTCGAAGTGCCCGGGCGCGCGCAGCAGGTGTTCAGCTTCGCGTGTGAACTGCGGAACCGCGCCGGCGATCATCGACCCTCCCAGCGCAGGCTCAGCGCCCCAGCGTGTCCAGCTGGCTGTCGAGGTCGCTGAGCGCGGCGCGCTGCGCCTGCTCGAGCACGGTGCCGTCGACGATCAGCTTCCTCGCCGCGTCGAGGTCGTCGGAGCGCCCGAACGTGAGCGCCGCCTTGACGACGCCGTCCTTCAGGTACCAGGTCGTGAAGGCGCCGTCCTCGCGCGAGCCGCGCACGATCTCCTCGTCCCACTCGTACGCCGGGCCGACGTACTCCAGTTCGCCCCAGTCGGCGAACACGGAGTAGAAGTACGGCACCTCCGTGTGCGCCAGCTCCCGGCCGAGCATGTTCAGCGCGGCCGTCTTGCCCTGGTTGAAGGCCACGTCCCAGTGCTCGATGCGCATGTGCGCGCCGCCGTGCACGGGCGACTCGTATTCGCAGATGTCGCCCGCCGCGAACACGCCCGGGGCGGAGCTTTCGAGGTAGGCGTTGCAGCGCACGCCGCCGCGCTCGCCGATCTCGATGCCCGCGCGCTGGGCGAGCTGCACGTCGGGCGTCACGCCGGCGCCGATCACGACCGCATCGGCCTCCAGCTCGAGCCCGGCGCGCGTGACGACCTTTGCCACTGTACCCTCGCCGTCGAAGCGCTCGAGCTCGTCGTTGGCGTGGACCGTCACGCCGTGATCTTCGAGCAGCCGTTGGAAGAAGGCGCCCGCCTTCGCGCCGAAGCCGCGTTCCAGCGTGTGGGCCTCCTGCATCACGATCGTGGCGCGTTTGCCGAGCTTCGTCAGAGACGCCGCGACCTCGCAGCCGATGTAGGAGCCGCCGATCAGCACGACGTGCTCGGCGTCCTTCGTGCCCTCGCGGATCGCGTCGGCGTTGCCGAGCGTGCGCATGTAGTGGATCTGCTCGAGATGGCAGCCGTCGACGTTCAGGCGGCGCACGTTCGCGCCCGTCGCGATCAGCGCCTGGCCGAACTCGACCTCCTGCTTGTTCGACAGCTTCGCCGTGCGCGTCTGCACGTCGAGCGACGTGACGCTCGTGCGCGTGAGCAGCTCGATGTCGCGGTCCTCCCACCAGCCATCCGGGCGGAAGAACGTCTCCTCGCGCTGCTCCTCGCCGCGCAGGTAGCCCTTCGTGCACTCCGGGCGGTTGTACGGAGGGTCCGGCTCGCGGCCGACCAGCATCACCTCGCGCTCGGCGCCTTCCTCGCGCAGCCAGCGCGCGCAGTTGGCCGAGGCCAGGCCGCCGCCGATCAGCAGGTAGTCGACCTTGTGCCTGGTCATGGCGCCACCTTACAAACACGCGCGGGCCGCGGCGCACGAGGCGAGCCCTTGGGCCGCACGAAGCAGCCAGGGACATCGGGTCAAGTCGCAGCCGATCGATGCCATGATTGCCTCTCCCGGACTTCAATCAGGAGGACACATGGCTGGTACGGAGGACACCCCCAGCCCCGACGGCGACGAGCC
>DATINR010000181.1:0-15723 GCA_035473995.1 Solirubrobacteraceae bacterium | reverse complement strand
GTAGTCCTGTGCGCCGGCTTCGACCGCAGCGACGCCCGCCGCCTGGTCGTCGAGGCCGGTCAGCACGATCAGCGGGATCGCCGACATCTGCGCGCGCAGCTGCGCGACGGCGTCGAGCCCGAGCGCGTCGGGCAGCCCGAGATCGAGCAGCACGCAGTCGATCTGCGGGCCGAGCGTCGCGAGCGCCTCCTTCAGCGTGCGGCTGCGCGCGATGCTCGCCAGCGGCAGCCGTTCGGCCAGCTCGTCCTCGACCAGGCGCGCGTCGCCCTCGTCGTCCTCGACCAGCAGCAAGCCGATCCGCTCGCGCGTGACAGTCCGTTCCTCGGCGCCGGGCGTCACGAGCCCATCTTATCGGCCACTTTGCCCGGCTTTCCGGGAGTGGCGCCCATACGCTTCACGCGATGCGCGCCCAAGAAAAGCTACGCGACCGCATGGCCGAGCTGTCGGATCTGTCCGCCACGCAGATGCTCGCCGCGTGGGACCAGCTCGTGATGATGCCCGCCGAGGGCGCCCCGGCACGCGCGCAGCAGCTCGGCACGCTCGCGCGGCTCACGCACGAACGCTCGACGGGCGAAGAGGTCGGCGAGTGGCTGGCCGAGCTCGACGACGCGCCGCTCGACGGACTCGACGCAGACATCGTGCGCCTCGCCCGGCGCGACTGGGAGCGTGCCCGGCGCGTGCCGATCGAGCTCGCCGCCGACCTTGCGCAGGCCAGCGCGCAGGGCCAGGAGAGCTGGCGCGAGGCGCGCGAGACGGACGACTTCGCGGCCTTCGCGCCGGCGCTACAGCGCAACGTCGAGCTGGCGCGGGCCTACGGCGAGTGCGTGGCCGAGCAGGGGGAGAGCGCCTACGACGGGCTGCTCGGCGACTACGACTTCGGCCTCTCCACGGAGGATCTGCGCCGCGTCTTCTCGGCGCTCGCAGAGGGGCTCACGCCGCTCGTGGCGGAGGCCTCGGCGCACACCCCGAGCCGCACGCTGGCCGTGCCCGTGTCGGCGCAGGAAGTCGCCGTCGCCGGCGTGCTGCGCCGCGTCGGCGTCGACGCCGAGAGCTGGCGCGTGGACGTCTCGGCGCACCCGTTCACGGCCTGGATCGGCCCGCGCGACAGCCGCGTGACGACGCGCTACGGCGACGGTGAGGTCGAGTCGCTGCTGAGCTCGCTGCACGAGTTCGGCCACGCGCTGTACGAGCGCCAGATCGACCCGGCGCTCGACCGCACGAACCTCGGCAGCGGCACGTCGATGTCGGTCCACGAGTCCCAGAGCAAGCTGTGGGAGAACCACGTGGCGCGGAGCCGCGCCTTCGCCGAGGTGCTGGCCGAGGAGCTCGCCGGCGGCGGCTTCACGGTCACGGCCGAGGAGCTGCATGCGACGCTGGTCGGCGTGCAGCCGTCGCTGATCCGCGTCTCGGCCGACCCGCTGACCTACCCGCTGCACATCATCCTGCGCTTCGAGCTCGAGCTGGCGATGATCGAGGGCACGCTGGCCGTCGCCGACCTGCCCGAGGCATGGCGCGAGGGGATGGCCCGCCTGCTCGGCGTCGAGGTGCCGTCGGACGCGCTCGGCTGCCTGCAGGACGTGCATTGGGGCGGTGGCAGCTTCGGCTACTTCCCGAGCTACGCGCTCGGCTGCCTGATCGCGGCGCAGCTGTGGGAGGCGATCGAGCGCGACCTCGGCCCGCGCGAGGAGGACCTGCGCCGCGGCGAGACGGGCACGATCCAGGCGTGGCTGGCCGAGCGGGTTCATCGCCACGGCCGCCGCCTCGACACGTTGCCGTTGGTCGAAGCGGCCACCGGCGAAGCGGGGCTCGCCGTCGAGCCGTTCCTGCGCTTCGTGCAGCCGCTGGCCGGGCGCTGAGCGGCGCGAGCTCCTACTCGCGCTCCTGCAGCACCGACAGCACGTTCCCGGCGGGGTCCTTGAACCAGGCGATGTACGGCCCGCCGCCGCGCATGATCCCGCGCTCGTCCTGCTCGAAGCCGTCGTAGCGCTCGATCTTCACGCCACGCGCGGTCAGCTCGTCGACGGCGGACTCGATCTGCTCGACGGGGAAGTTGAGGATCGTGTACTCGGCCGGCGTGTGGCCGGGCTTGGGATAGACGATCGTCGGACGCGCGCCGCCGTCGAGCTTCAGCGTGAGGATGCCGTGCTCCTCGGAGGTCTCGATCCCGAGTGTCCGGGAGTAGAACTCCTGCGCCTTGGCCACGTCGTCGACGGCGAAGCCGCTGAACGCCTTGGTGTCGCCGAACATCTCCGACTCCTCTCGCTTGCGCCGCTGGCGCGATTGATAGAACTGTGGGTAAGACGGATCGCGCCGGCATTCCTCATCGCTCGCCGGGCGCCGCCGATGAGTTTCGCGCGGAGTCTTCGTCTGAGCTTGGGAGAAGGGGGCTGCACGCTCGCCGCCGCGCACGCCGCCGGCACGGGCGATCTTCGTTCCAATCAAAAATTTTTATGAGATCGATGAAGACGACGACGAAGGAGACGTGAGATGACGAGCACAGCCGATCGAAACCGCTGGCTGGCCCTGTACGTGCTGTGCACGGGCGTGCTGATGATCGTGCTCGACGTCACGGTCGTGAACGTCGCTCTGCCTTCGATCCAGACGGACCTCGGCTTCTCGGGGTCGGGCCTGGCGTGGGTCGTCAACGCCTACCTGATCGCCTTCGGCGGCTTGCTGCTGCTGGCCGGGCGGATCGGCGACATGGTCGGGCACAAGCGCATCTTCCTCGGCGGTCTGGTCGTGTTCACGCTCGCCTCTCTGGTCTGCGGCCTCTCCCAGAGCCAGACGATGCTCGTCGTGGCGCGCTTCGTGCAGGGCGCCGGCGGCGCCGCCACCTCGGCCGTCGTGCTCGGGATGATCGTGACGATGTTCCCCGAGAAGGCCGAGCAGGCCAAGGCGATCGGCGTGTACGGCTTCGTCGCCTCCGCCGGCGGCTCGGTCGGGCTGCTCGCCGGCGGTGTGCTCACGCAGGCGATCGACTGGCATTGGATCTTCTTCATCAACGTGCCGATCGGCCTCGCCACGGGCTTCTTCGCGCTGCGCCTGCTCGACGACATGCGCATCCCCGGCGCAGGCAAGGGGGCCGACGTGCCGGGCGCCGTGCTGATCGTCTCCTCGCTGATGCTCGGCGTGTACACGATCGTCTCGCCGGCCGCCGAAAAAGGCTGGGGCTCGGCCACGACGCTGCTGCTCGCCGCCGGCTCGCTCGTGCTGCTGGTGCTGTTCATCTGGCGCGAGGCGACTGCGCGCGAGCCGCTGATGCCGCTGCGGCTGTTCCGCTCGCGCGACACGGCCGGCGCCAATGCGATCCAGGCGCTCGTCGTGGCCGGCATGTTCGGCACCTTCTTCCTCGGCTCGCTCTACCTGCAGCGCGTGCAGCACTACGACCCGCTGAAGATCGGCTTCGCCTTCCTGCCGGTGACGGTCGTGATGGGAACGCTCTCACTGCGCTACTCAGAACGGCTGATCGTGCGCTTCGGCGCCAAGCGCCTGCTCGCGCCCGGAATGGCGCTGGTGGCGATCGGCCTGCTGCTGTTCGCGCGCGTGCCCGTGCACGGCCACTACTACAGCGACGTGCTGCCCGTGCTGCTGCTGCTCGGCGCAGGCGTAGGCTCGACCTTCCCCGCGCTGATGACGCTCGCCATGTCCGACGTCGCGCCGCAGGACGCCGGGCTGGCCTCGGGCCTCGTCAACACCTCCGCGCAGGTCGGCGGCGCACTCGGCCTGGCCGTGCTCGCGACGAGCGCCTCGACGCATTCGAGCTCGCTGACGAAGGCCGGCAAGCCGCTCGCCGACGCACTCACGAGTGGCTACCACGTCGCCTTCTTGATCGGCGCCGGGCTCGTCGGCCTGGCGATCGTGATCAGCCTCGCGCTGCACGCGCCGCGACGGGTCTCGTCGCAGGCCGAGGACGCCGTCGCCGAGGCCGCCGAGGCGAGCGGCGGCATCGCGCCGGAGTCGCCGGGGCAGGACTTGCCGGCCTCGCCCGGGCCGCCGCACGCGAGCGCGCAAGAGCCGGTCGAGGCGCGTTAGCGGCCGATCGACGGAGGCGAGGGGGATGCTCGAGCGCCGGCGAACCGTCACGATGACGGTTCCCAGCCCGCTCGGCCGCGCCGAGCTGCCCGCGCTGTTCGCGCGCACCTGCGAGTTGCTCGCGCTCGGCCGCGGCTGCGAGCTGTTGCTGTGCGACGTCGACGGGATCGACGCCGACGCCGTCGCCGTCGACGCGCTCGCGCGGCTCGCGCTCGCCGCGCGGCGCAGCCACTGCGAGGTGCGCCTGCGCGGCGCCTCGCCCGAGCTGCTCGGGCTGGTCGAGCTGATCGGGCTCGCCGGCGTGCTGCGCTGCGAGCAGCCGGCGCTAGGCCGGTAGCTCGGTGTAGTCCAGCGGCACGCCGAACAGCGGGAACAGCGTGTCGGTGGACAGGAAGAACGTCATCTCGACGATCTGCCCGTCCTTGACCTCGAGCACCTGCAGCGCCCACGGTTCGTAGCCCTTGCCGCCGTCCTCGCGCGGCTTGTACTGCGCGAAGGCGGGCGACCCGTTGGCCGTCTGCGTGGCGATCACGCGCGAGCCGCGGCAGCCGGCGCCCTTGCCGACCCACCAGGCGAAGATGTCCTCGCGCCCGCGCAGCCACAGCTCATACGGCGGCATCGACTGCGTCGCGTCCTCGTGGATCAGGCTCGTCAGCGCGTCGATGTCGTAGCGCTGGAAGGCATCGACGTAGCGGGAGAGCAGCTCGCTGTCCTGCTCGGAGAGCGCGCCGCGGGCGGGGTCGTGCGTCTCGACCGTGTCGAGCGTCGCCCGCGCGCGCTGCAGCGCGCTATTGATCGCCGGCGTGCTCGTGTCGAGCAGCTCGGCGACCTCGGATGCCTTCCACTGCAGCACCTCGCAGAGGATCAGCGCGGCGCGCTGGCGCGGCGGCAAGTGCTGCAGCGCTGCGACGAACGCCAGGCGGATCGTCTCGCGCGACTGCGCCACGGCGGCCGGGTCGCCCTCGGGCGCGACGATCGCGTCGGGGACGGGCTCGATCCAGGTCGTCTCGGGCAGGATCTCTCCGATCGGCCCGTCCGGCGCGCGCGCCTCGCCGAGGTCCATCGGGCGTGCGCGGCGCTGCTTGGCGTCGAGCATGTCGAGGCACACGTTGGTCGCGATCTTGTACAGCCACGAGCGCAGCGACGAGCGTCCCTCGAAGCGATCGATCGAGCGCCACGCCTTCAGCAGCGTGTCCTGCACGGCGTCCTCGGCCTCGAACGGCGAGCCGAGCATGCGGTAGCAGTGGGCCGTCAGCTCGCGCCGGTGGCGCTCGAGCTCGCCGAAGCCCTCGGTGACGGTGGCCGCTGAGCTCTCCACTGACTCCAATCCTAGGACGTACGCGTTCGACATGCTCTAATCACGCGGCGATGAAGGACGCGGGCAAGGGCGAGCAGGCGCCGCAGCTGATCGACGTGATGCATCTCGGGCGCGCGCACGTGATCGGCGCGTGGCGCGTGGGGGACGTGATCGTCGACCCCGGGCCGAGCAGCAGCCTGGCGGCGCTCGAGTCGGTGCTCCAAGCGCATCCGCCGCGGGTGCTGGCGCTGACGCACATCCACCTCGACCATGCCGGGGCGGCCGGGACCTTGGCGCAGCGCTTCCCCGAGCTGGAGGTATGGGTGCACGAGCGCGGCGCGCGCCACCTGGCCGACCCCTCGCGCCTGCTCGACAGCGCCACGCGCCTGTACGGCGATCAGATGCAGCGGCTGTGGGGCGAGGTGCTGCCCGTGCCGGCCGAGCGGCTGCGCGTGTTGTGCGGGGGTGAGCGGCTCGGGCCGTTCAGCGTCGCCTACACGCCGGGCCACGCCTCCCACCACGTCTCCTACCTGCACGAGCCGAGCGGCCGCGCATTCACGGGCGACGTCGCCGGCGTGCGAATCGATGGCGGGCAGGTGCTCGCGCCGACGCCGCCGCCCGACATCGACCTGCAGGCATGGCGCGCCTCGCTCGAGCTGCTCGAAGACTGGGGGCCGCGCAGTCTCGCCGTGACCCACTTCGGCGCCTACGAGGACGTGGCCGGGCAGCTCGCCACGCTGCGCAAGCACCTCGACGAGGTCGAGCGGTGGGCCGAGCAGCTAGACGAGGCAGGCTTCGTCGCGAAGGTGCGCGAGCGCGTGCGGCGTCCGGCGAGCGACGGCACGCCTGGCTCCTACGCGCAGGCGCTGCCGCCCGAGCAGAGCTATGCCGGGCTGCGCCGCTGGCTGTCCAAGCGCGAAGACCTCTAGGCTGGCGCGAGCATGAGCGCGATCGACGAGCTGCTTGCCAACAACGAGGCCTTCGCCGAGGGCCTGCCGCCGGAGTCGCTCGACGTCGAGCCCAAACGCCGGCTGGCGGTCGTCACGTGCATGGACTCGCGCTTGGACGTGTTCGCGGCGCTCGGGCTCGGCCACGGCGAGGCGCACATCCTGCGCAACGCCGGCGGCGTGATCACCGACGACGTGATCCGCTCGCTGGCCGTCTCCCAGCGGCGCCTGGGCACGCGCGAGGTGATGCTGATCCACCACACCGACTGCGGCCTGCTGAAGATCACCGACGACGGCTTTCGCGCCGAGCTGCAGGAGCAGAGCGGTATCGCGCCGCCGTTTGCGATCGAGTCCTTCTCCGACCTCGACGCCGACGTGCGCCAGTCGATCCTGCGCGTGAGCCGCTCGCCGTTCCTGCTGCACCGCGAGGTCGTGCGCGGCTTCGTCTACGACGTCGGCTCGCACCGCCTGCGCGAGGTCGTGGCATGAGCGATCCGACGCCCGCCTTCGAGCCGCCGGCAGACTTCGCGAGCTTCCAGTACCAGATCTACGCAGGCGGGCTGGTCGAGCAGACGCCGTCGCTGCCGGTCTCGGCGGCCGAGCTGCAGGAGCGCGCACGGGCGAAGCTCGGCGCCGGCCCGGACGGCTACGTGGCGGGCGGCGCGGGCTCGGAGCGCACGATGCAGGCCAACCTCGACGCGTTCGAGCGCAGGCGGATCGTGCCTCGGATGCTGCGCGACGTGTCCGAGCGCAAGCTTGACGTGACGGTGCTCGGCACGCCGATGCCGGCGCCGCTGATGCTCGCGCCGGTCGGCGTGCAGTCGATCATTCACCCCGAGGGCGAGCTGGCGAGCGCGCGCGCCGCGGCCGCGCTTGGCCTGACCTACATCCACAGCACCGCCGCGTCGCATGCGATCGAGCAGGTCGCCGAGGCGATGGGGGAGGGCAGGCGCTGGTACCAGCTCTACTGGCCGCGCGAGCGCGAGCTGGCCGCGAGCTTCGTCGCCCGCGCCGAGCAGGCCGGCTTCGAGGCGGTCGTGCTGACGCTCGACACGTGGTTCCTCGGCTGGCGCCCGCGCGACTTGACGAACTCCTACCTGCCGTTCCTCAAGGGGATCGGCGTGGCCAACTACTTCAGCGACCCCGTGTTCCGCGCGGCGCTGGAGAAGTCGCCCGAGGACGATCCCGGCCCGGCGATCGGGCACTGGGCCTACCAGTTCGCCAACCCGACGGTCTGCTGGGACGACCTGGCGTGGCTGAAGGAGCAGACGAAGCTGCCGATCGTGCTCAAGGGGATCGTGCACGCCGAGGACGCGCGCCGCGCCCAGGAGCTCGGCGTCGACGGCCTGCTCGTGTCCAACCACGGCGGGCGCCAGGTCGACGGCGCGCTCGGCGCGCTCGACGCGCTGCCGGCGATCCGCGCGGCCGTCGGCGAGCAGCTACCGCTGCTGTTCGACAGCGGCGTGCGCACGGGCGCCGATGCGTTCAAGGCGCTCGCGCTCGGCGCCGACGCGGTCTGCATCGGGCGGCCGTTCGTCTGGGGGCTCGCGCTCGCCGGTCAGGCGGGCGTCGAACACGTGCTGCGCTGCCTGCTCGCCGAGCTCGACCTGACGCTCGCGCTGAGCGGCTACACGGCGATCGACCAGATCGACGGCGCGGCGCTGGCCGAGCCGGACTGAACGCGAAAAAGTCCCTCTAGCAGGCGATTCTCGGCAATCCGAGGCGCGGCGTAAGGTCCGCGCCGGTGACCACGCTCGTCTCGATCTGGCTGGCGCTCGCGCTCGGCGCGAGCGCCGCTGCGAAGGCTTGGCGCTCGCCGCAGGCGGCGCCGGCGCTCGCGACGTACGGCGTGCGCGGCGCGGCGCGGCAGAGGGCTGGGCTGTGGCTGCTCGTCACCGTTGAGCTGGCCGTCGCGGCGGCGCTCGTGGCCGGCTTCGACTGGGCGCTTGGGGCGGCGGCGGGTCTGTTCGCGCTGTTCGCCGCGACGACGGCGACGGCGCTGCTCGCCGGACGCGGCGGGCGGCCGTGCGCTTGCTTCGGCGGCTCCTCGCGGCTCGGCTGGGCGACGCCTGTGCGCGCGGCCGCGCCGGCGCTGCTGGCGGGTGCGGCCGCGCTCGGCTGGTTCCCGCAAGCGCCGAGCGGCTATGACCGCTGGCTCACGCTCGGGCTCTCGCTCAGCGTCGTGGCGATCGCCGCGCTGGCCGTGGCCGTGCTCGCGCTCGCGCGCGAGGTCGGCGTGCTGCGCCTGTCGGCCGGCGACGCGCGCGGCGCGCTGGAGATCGAGTCGGAGGGGCCAGAGCTGGGCGAGGCGCAGCCGTGGGCGCAGGCGATCGAGGCTGGGCCGCGCACGCTGCTGCGCCTGGCCGTATTCACCTCGGACGGGTGCCCGCTGTGCGGCCAGGTGGCGCCGGCCGTCGAGCACGTCGCCGGCGACCCGCTGCTCGCCGTGCGGAGCTTCGACGAGCATCGCGACGCGGCCGTGTGGGCGGCTGCGGCCGTGCCGGGCAGCCCGTACGCGGTCGCGCTCGGCCTCGACGGCGTCGCGCTGGCGAAGGGCACGTTCAACGGCCTCGGCCAGCTCGAGAGCGTGCTCGCGACGGCGCGATCGCGCGAGCGGGGTCTGTCGCTTGCCGCCTGAGCAGAGAGGCGAGCACTTCGCAGACTCGGTGCTGCGCCGCAGCAGCCGGCGCGGGTTTCTGGAGTGGGCTGGCGCGGCGGTGATCGCCCTGGCGGGCGGGCGCACGTTGGTCAATGGGGTGCTGCCGGACGACGCCGAGGCGTACACGAACTTCTGCGGTCACACGTACACGACGGGCAACTGCCCGCACCCGACGGGCCTGCCGCGGGTCGACCGCCACGACCTGCCGCTGCGCGCCGCCGACGGGCATCCGGTGGACGACCTCGGCAGGCCGATCGACGCGCAGGGTCACCCGGTCGATGCGCACGGGCAGGTGCTGCTCGACCCGAGCGGCGTGCCGCTCGCGCCGGCGCCGCGTTCGAAGGTCTGCCCGGCGGCCGGCCGGAGTCACGGGCTCGAGCTGCGCACGGACGGCTCGTGGTATCGCTGCTGCGGCGGGCGCGTGCGCCGGCTGATGGACTGCTGCGGCTACACCAACGTGCGCGTCAACGGCGACGAAGCGCTCGTCGGCTACTGCTACCAGGGTCGCCATGTGTTCTGCGTGCAGTACTACGAAACGATGGTGCCTTGCTAGGCGGCCTGGCCGTCAGCGCTGCGCTCACGGCCGTCATCGCGGGCATCGCGGGGGCGTGGTCGCCGTGCGGCTTCTCGATGGTCGACACGATCGGCAGCGCGCTCGGTGACGCCCGCCGCGGCGCGACGCTCGCGGCGTGCGCGACGTTCGCGCTGGGGACGCTGCTGGGCGGCGCGATCACGTTCGGCAGCCTCGCGCTGCTCGGCTCGCTCGTCGGCGACGGCGTGGCGGGGCTGCGCGAGGGGCTGGGCGCGGCTCTGGCGCTGGCGGCGGCGGTGGCCGACTGGCGCGGCGTGCGGATCGCGCCGCAGATCCGCCGCCAGGTGCCCGAGCGCTGGCGCTGGACGCTGCCGCTGCCGCTGGCGTGCGCGCTGTACGGGGTGCTGCTGGGCCTTGGTTTCACGACGTTCGTGCTGGCGTTCGCCGTGTGGGCGCTCGCCGGCATCAGCTTCGCCTCGGGCGACCCACTCGTCGGCGTCGTCGTCGGGCTGGCGTTCGGAGCGGGGCGCGCCCTGCCGGTGCTGTGGATGGCGCCGGGCCTGCGCGCGGGCGACGGCGCGCGGCGCCTGGACGAGATGGCCGAGGCGCCGCGGCTGTGGCTCGGGCTGCGACGGCTCGACGCGCTCGGGCTCGGCGTGTGCGCGCTGGCGCTGGCCGGGGCGAGCGCCTCGGCGGCGCCGATCGCGCGCACGAGGATCGCGCAGGCGACTGACCCGTCGGCGGCGAACGGCGCGCTCGTCTGGCAGCAGGTCGGCGCGGGCGGATTGCTCCAGCCGAACGGCGCGGCTCCGCTGGCGTTGCCCGGCGCGCACCCGGCGCTCGGCGGCTCGAACGTGGCGTGGGCGAGCCCGACGCAGATCACGATCGCCGATCGCGGCTCGCTGCAGCCGAAGCTGGTGCTCGTGGCGAGCGGCGTCAACGCGCTGAGCGTGTCCGACGGCTGGGTCGTCTATCGCGACGAGGACGCGCAGGGCGAGCACCTGATCGCGGTGTCGCTGAGCGACCCAGGCGTGCGGCGCTACCTCGCGGGCTCTCGCCTGGCGGGCCGGGTCGGTCGCCCGGCGCTCGACGGCGCGAGCGTGGTGTTCACGGTCAACACACCGCGGCGCAGCGCGCTCGAGCTGGTCGAGCTGACCGGCGGACGGCGCCGGACGCTGCGCGCAGCCAGGCGCGGCGTGGCCTTCTTCAACCCGTCGCTGCTCGGCGGCCGGATGCTGTTCGAGCGGGTCACGCGCTGCGTGCAGCAGCTGCGGCTCGGCACCGTCGGAGGGCCGGCGGGGGCATCGTCGCGCTCACCCGCCGCCGGCTCACCCGGGGTGGCCGGTTCCTCGCGCGCTGGGCGCGGCGAACGCGTGCTGCTCAGCCTGCCGTCGGCGGTAACGCGCGATCCTGGCTACCAGCGCGGCTACACACATGCGTACAACAGCGCGAGCGGCTGTCCCAACCGCGGCGCCGGGCGCGGCGGCGCGACGCAGCTCGCCGCGACGGCGCTCGCCGCGAGGAGCGCCTATGTGACGAGGCTCGGCCCGGCCGCCGGCAATGCGGAAGTCGTCTCGGTCGCGCGCTGAGCGGGGGACGCTAGGCGCGTGCGCAGCGCGCAGGTACGCGCACGCCTGCCGACGGCCGGCGGTGCTCGCGGTCGCACTGTGCTGGCTGGCGTGTCTGCTCTGCGCGGCGCAGGCGCTCGCGGCGGCCGCCTGGAAGCCGGGCGTGCGCGCGGCGATCGCGTACGCGCATACGCGCGCGGGCGTTGTGAGCTTCGCAGTGCGTACGCAGCAGCATCGTGAATGGGGCTGGCGCGTCACGCGCACCGTGCCCTCGGCGAGCGTGTTGAAGGCGATGCTGCTGGTCGCCTACCTCGACGACGCGCGCGTGCGCGATCGACCGCTCGGCGCGCACGATCGCGCGCTGATCGACCCGATGATCGAGCGCTCGGACAACACGGCGGCCACGCGCGTGCTGCAGTTCGTGGGCGCGCGCGGCGTCTATGGCGTGGCCGAGCGCGCGGGCATGCGCCGCTTCTCGCTGGACCCGGTCATATGGGGTCTCAGCCGCATCGACGCGGCCGATCAGGCGCGCTTCTTCCTGCACGTCGACAGCCACGTCGTGGCGCGCCACCGCGCGGCGGCGATGCACCTGCTCGCGAGCGTGACGCCGAGCCAGCGCTGGGGGATCGGCCGGCTGCGGCTGCCGGGCTGGCGGCTCTACTTCAAGGGTGGCTGGGGGGCGGGCACGGGCGAAGTCGAGCACCAGGTCGTGCTGCTGCGCCACGGCGCGACGCGTGTTGCGCTGGCGGTGCTGATCACGAGCAGCCCGAGCCACGCCTACGCCAAGCAGACGTTGCAGGGCGTGTTCGCGCGCCTGCTGCGCCACGTCGGCTTGCTGCTCGCGCCTGTGCGTGGCGTCGCCCCCAGCGCGGCGGCACAGCCGGCGCGTCAGCGCCCGAGCGTGCGCACGAGCTCGTGCGCGCTGTGCGGCAGCGGTGCAAGCAGCTCGCGCACCTGGCGCAGCCCATCGCGCAGCTCGGCGTCTCCGACCTCGATCGGCGCGAGCGAGTCCTGTAGCTCGGACAGCGTCCGGTCGGCCTCGGCGACGGACTGCGCGGCGTGTTCGATCAGCCCGTGCGCGCCGGTCGAGGGCGCCGGCGCGGTCGCGGGGGCGAACGTGCGCGTGGCCAGCTCATGGCGTTCGGCGAAGGTCGTGCATGTGCGCTGGGCACGGCCGTAGGCGAGCTGCACCGGCCCGAACAGCTCGCGCTCGAGACGATCGCCGGTCTGTTCGTCGAGCTGCTCGTAGGCCTCGCCTAGCGCGGCGAGGGAGACACCGAGCTGTTCGATCGCGCCCGCTACGGTGTCGAGCAGTCCCTGTCGTGCGTCCGCGGTCGTGTAGGGCATCGATCCAGACTAGTGGCGCAGCCCCGATGCAGCGGAGGTTCGACTGTGTGTCCTCACAAAGCAGCCGTGTTCGTCGTTGTGCAGCGATGAGGAAACTCGGCAGAGCACCGGCCTTCTGGCTGCTGGCGGCGACGCTCGCCGGCTTCCTGTTCGCCTCGAGCGCCCCGTCGCCCCTCTACATCGTCTACCAGGCGAAATGGGGCTTCTCGGCGATCGTGCTGACGGGGGTGTTCGCGGTGTACGCGCTTGGCCTGCTGATCGCGCTGATCGTCGCGGGCTCGCTGTCGGATCACCTCGGCCGGCGCCCGACGCTGCTGCTCGCGCTGGCGCTCCAGATCGTCGGCATGCTGCTGTTCGCGGAGGCTCGCAGCGTGCTGTGGCTGTTTGCGGCGCGCACGCTGCAGGGCGTCGCCACGGGGATCGCCACGGCGGCGATCAGCGCGGCGCTGATCGACCTGCAGCCGCCACACCGCCAGCGGCTGGGCGCGCTGCTGGCGGCCTCGGCGCCGATGACAGGCCTCGCGGCGGGCGCGCTCGGCAGCGGGCTGCTCGTCGAATACGCCCCGGAGCCGACGCGCCTGGTCTACTGGCTGCTGCTCGCCGGCTTCGCGCTGGCGGCGCTCGGGGCGCTGGCGATTCCGGAGACGATCGAGCGCAGGGCGACGTGGGCTGCCTCGCTGCGCCCGACGGTCGGCGTGCCGGCGTCATTGCGGGCCGACTTCCTGGCGACGATCCCGTGCATGACGGCTACGTGGGCGCTCGGTGGGCTGATCCTCTCGCTGGGACCGTCGCTCACGGCGAAGGTGCTGCACGACTCGAGCCACGTGGCGGGCGGCCTGTGCATCTTCATCATGGCGGGCGTCAGCTCGTTGACGTCGGTGCTGCTGCGCGACACGCACGCGCGCCTGGCGGCGCGCGGCGGGCTGAGCGCGCTGATCGTCGGCGTGCTGCTGGCGCTGCTTGCCCTGCACGAGGGCTCGACAGCGCTGTTCCTGCTCGCGACGGGCGTTGCCGGGCTCGGCTTCGGCCCGGCCTTCGCGGGGGCCTTCCGCGCGATCACCAACCGCGCGCCGATCGACCAGCGCGCGGAGCTGGTTGCATCGGTGTACGTGGCCTCCTATCTCGCCTACAGCCTGCCGGCGCTGGCGGCGGGCATCGCGGTGACGCGCTATGGCCTGCACGACACGGCCGACGTCTACGGCGCAGCGCTGATCGTGCTCGCGCTGCTCGCGCTGGCGCTGTCGCATCGCCTGCAGGACCCCGAGTCAACGCAGGCGCGTGCGGCGCAGGATGGACCGCTGACGGTGCTCGACACACCGGCGCCGCTGCCCGGACATGCGTATCGCGAGGCCGAGCGAATCCACTAGGGTTGCAGCGGTTCAGGCCGCGAGGCAGAGGTTCGACGTTCGGGGGATTCGAGGATGGCTGGCGAGCTCAAACTGGGATTGAACACGGGCTACTGGGCGGGCGGCCCGCCGCCGGGCGTGACGGAGTCGATTGCGGAGGCCGAGCGGCTCGGCTTCGACTCGATGTGGACGGCCGAGGCCTACGGCTCGGACTGCCTGACGCCGCTGGCGTGGTGGGGTGCGTCGACGAGCAAGATCAAGCTCGGCACGGCGATCGTGCAGATGTCGGCGCGCCAGCCGGCGGCGACTGCGATGGCGGCGATGACGATGGACCTGCTCTCGGGCGGTCGCTTCATTCTCGGGCTCGGCGTATCGGGGCCGCAGGTGGTCGAGGGCTGGTACGGCATGCCGTTTGCCAAGCCGCTGGCGCGCACGCGGGAGTACATCGGCATCCTGCGCGACATCTGGGCGCGCAAGGGCCCGGTGACGGCGGACGGCGAGCACTACAAGCTGCCGCTGCCCGGCGGCACGGGCCTGGCGAAGCCGTTGAAGTCCTCGATCCACCCGCTGCGCGAGGAGATCCCGATCTACCTCGGCGCCGAGGGGCCGAAGAACATCGCGCTGTGCGCGGAGCTGTGCGACGGCTGGCTGTCGATGCTGTTCGCGCCGGAGCACCAGCAGATCTACGTGGATGCGCTGAGCGAGGGCTTCGCGCGCGCAGGCGCGCGCCACACGGCGGAGACGTTCCAGGTCAACGCGACGGTGCCGCTGATCGTCTCCGAGGACATCGACGCGGCGGCGGACGCGCTGCGCCCCTTCTACGCGCTGTACTTCGGCGGGATGGGAGCGAAAGGCAAGAACTTCCACGCCAACGTGGCGATCCGCATGGGCTATGAGGCGGAGGTCGACGAGATCGCCTCGCTGTACCTGGAAGGCAAGAAGGACGAGGCCGGCGCGAAGGTGCCGCGCAAGCTGATCGAGGACATGTCGCTGATCGGCCCCAAGGAGAAGATCCGCGACGACCTCGCGAAGTGGCGCGAGTCGGTCGTCGACACGCTGCTGATCTCGGGCGACGTGGCGACGCTCCGCGACGCCGCCGAGCTCGTGCTCGGCTGAGCTCGTACGTTGGTCGAGCGATCCGCGCCGGAGCCGCCTGGCCCCGGGCGTTCGGAGGGTGAAGCGCCGGGGTAGACGGCGCGCAGCCGTGTAGAGCACGTAAGGTTGGGTCCGTGCGTTCGGAGCTCTCAGCGGGGGCTCGGCGAAGGATGGGCAAGCAGCCCGTGCCGAGTCCCGCGCGAATCCTCGCTGCGCGCCGGTGGCTGGCGCTGGTCGCGGCGATGGCCGCGATCGCGCTGGCCGTCGGCGGCGTGCTCGCATGCGGCTCGGGCGGCGGCGCGCTGGCTCGGCGAGCGCAGATCGAACCGCTTCGGCTGGTCGCGCCGCTCGTGGGGGGCGCTCCGAAGCCGGCGGGCAAGCTCTACCGCATAGTCGGCTGCCGCAGCCATGGGTTGAGCCTGTATCGCAATGGCCCGTCACGGCGCGAGGTGGCGATCGGCTTCGACGACGGCCCCTACACGGACACGCCGGCGTTCGTGCGAATGCTCGAACGCAGCCACGCACAGGCGACGTTCTTCATGATCGGGCGCCAGGTCACCTCGACGTACCGCGAAACGATGCTGCACGAGCTGCGCGCGGGCGACGTGCTCGGCGATCACACGTTCACGCACCCGGACATGACGCGCACGCGCGATCCACGTGGCCAGCTCGAGCGCACGCTCGCCGTGATCCGCGCGCAGACGGGCTACACGCCGTGCGTGTTCCGCCCGCCCTACGGCGACGTCAACGCGTCGGTGGTCCACCTCGCCTCCTCGCTCGGGATGGCGACGGTCGGCTGGGACGTCGATCCGAGCGACTACGCGCAGCCGGGGACGAGCGCGATCGTGGCGCGCGTGCTCGCGCAGGTGCGCCCGGGCGCGATCATCATCTCCCACGACG
>DATINR010000180.1:0-18904 GCA_035473995.1 Solirubrobacteraceae bacterium | reverse complement strand
GAGGCCTCGCCTTCGGCCTTCAGCTCGCGCAGCTGCTGCATCGTGTCGCGGCGCACGTTGCGGATCGCCACGCGACCCTCCTCGGCGAGGTTCTTGACGACCTTGACGAGCTCCTTGCGCCGCTCCTCGGTCAGCTCGGGCACGACGAGGCGGATCATGTTGCCGTCGTTGGACGGGTTCAGGCCGACGTCGGACTCGTTGATCGCCTTCTCGATCAGCTTGATCGAGGACTTGTCATAGGGCTGCACGCTGAGCAGGCGCGCTTCGGGCGCCGAGATCGTGGCGAGTTGGTTGAGCGGCGTCATCGCGCCGTAGTAGTCGACGACGACGCGGTCGAGCAGCGCCGGGCTGGCGCGGCCGGTGCGCACGGTCGAGAACTCGTGCTGCGCGGCCTCGGCCGACTTGTGCATCCGCTCGCGCGCGTCGGCGAGCAGTTCGTCGATCATGCTGTCAGCTGCCATCAGGCCTCTCCTTGCGGTGTCGAGACGAGCGTTCCCACGCGCTCGCCTGAGATTATCCGCGCGAGCGCCGTCTCGTCGTCCATGTTGAACACGTCGATCGGCATGTGGTTCTCCATGCACAGCGCAAGCGCCGTCGAGTCCATCACGCGCAGACGGCGCTCGAGCGCTTCCATGTGCGTGATCTCGGGAATGAACTCGGCGCCGGAATCGACTGCGGGATCGGCCGTGTAGACGCCCTCGACGCCGTTCTTGGCCATCAGGATGATCTCGGCGTGGATCTCCGCCGCGCGCAGGGCAGCGGCGGTGTCGGTCGTGAAGAACGGATTCCCTGTGCCGGCGGCGAAGATCACGACGCGCCCCTTCTCCAGGTGGCGCATCGCGCGGCGGCGGATGTAGGGCTCGGCGACCTCGGACACGCCCAGCGCCGACTGCACGCGCGTGTTCGTACCGGCCTTCTCCAGCGCATCCTGCAGCGGCAGCGCATTGAGCACGGTCGCGAGCATGCCCATGTAGTCGGCCGTCGCGCGATCCATCCCGGCCGCTGCGCCCTGCATGCCCCGGTAGATGTTGCCTGCGCCGACGACGATCGCCACCTGCACGCCCTGGTCGCGCACGGCCGTGACCTGGCGCGCGACGGCCGCCACGCGCTCGGGGTCGGTGCCGAACTCGAGCGAGCCCATCAGCGCCTCGCCGGAGAGCTTCAAGAGGATCCGTTTGAAGGCGGGGGCCTCGGCCATCGACGCGAGAGCCTACCCCGTCGCCGTTTCGCCGGACGGCCCGCGCGGGGGCGAATGCTCAAACCGGATGAGCGATAGCAATCGTATACACACCCCCGTATATACCCCTGCTATCGCAACGCGCAAATCGAGACCCGACCCTACTGCCCGACAGCGAACCGCGCGAAGCGGCGAATAACGACGTTCTCGCCGGTCGTGGCGGTGAGCTCGTCGCGCAGCTGCTGCACGGTCTTGCCGTCGAACTTGGGGTTGTGCATCTCCTGCTCAAGCAGCACGATCGTCTGATACCAGGAGTCGAGCTTGCCGGTGACGATTTTCTCGCGTACGTTCTCGGGCTTGTCGGCGGCTTCCTGCTCGTAGATCTTGGCCTCGGCGTCGCGCACGTCGCCGGGCACGTCGTCGCGGCTGACGTACTTGACGGTCGGCGTGGCGGCGATCTGCAGGGCGACGTCGCGGGCGAACTGCGTGAAGTCGTCGTTCGATGCGACGAAGTCGGTGTTGCAGTCGACCTCGATCAGCACGCCGACGCGCGCGCCGGCGTGGATGTAGGCCTGCACGGTGCCCTCGGTGGCCTGGCGCTCGCCGAGATCCTGAATCTTCTTGCCCTGCTTGACGCGCAGCAGCTCGATGGCCTTGTCCATGTCGCCCTCGGCCTCGGCAAGGGCTTTCTTGCAGTCCATCATGCCGGCGCCGGTGCGCTCGCGCAGCGCCTTTACGTCCTTGGCTGCGATCTCGGTGGTGCTCATTGCTGCTGTGCCTCCTTCGCGGGCTCCTCGGCCTGCGCGCTCTCGTCTGTTCCCTGCGCGACGGCCACCGGCTCGGCGGCGGGCTCGGCGGGCGTGTCGGTGCTGCTCTCGGCGGGCTCGGCTGGGGGCGCCGGCGCCTCGGCCGCTGGGACCTCAGCCGGTGCGAGAGCCTCCTCCGCGGGTGCCTCGGCCTCGCTCTCGTCGGCGGTCTCGGGCGGCGCGGACTGCGCCTTGGCGGGCTGGCCGGCATCGGGGCTGGCGTTCATCGGCGTGACGGACTCCTGCTGGGGCTCGAGCGTGGCCGGATCGGCGGGCGCCGCTGGCACGGGCGTGGTCTCGGGGGCGGGCTGCTGCGCAGCAGCCGCTGCTGCGGCCTTTTCGGCGGCGGCTTTCTCGTGGAAGGCCCGCTCGGCGGCGGCTTTTTCCTCGGCCTCTTTCTTGGCGAGTTCCTCGGCCTCGCGCTTGGCCTGCTCTTCGGCCTCGCGCTTGGCGCGCGCTTCGGCCTCGACGCGGGCTTTTTCCTCGGCTTCCTTGCGCGCCTTCTCCTCCTCGGCGCGGAACACTGAGTGGCCCTCCTGCACGACCTGGCCGATGGCCTGCGTGATCAGCGCGCAGGAGCGGATGGCGTCATCGTTGCCGGGGACGACGTAGTCGATCCCGTCGGGGTCGCAATTGGTGTCGACGAGGCCGATGATCGGGATGCGCAGGCGGCGGGCCTCTTTGACGGCGATCTCCTCGGTCTTCAGGTCGATCACGAACATGGCGTCGGGGACGCGCTGCATGTTCTTGACGCCGCCGAGGTTGGCGCGCAGCTTGGCGAGATCGGCCTGCGCGGCCATCCGCTCGCGGGTGGGCAGCAGCGCCAGCTGTCCCTCTGTCTCGTAGCGTTCGAGGTCGTGCAGCCGGCGGATGCGCAGGCTGATGGTCTGGAAGTTGGTCAGCAGGCCGCCGAGCCAGCGGTGGTTGACGAACGGCATGTCGGCGGCTTCGGCGACGTCCTTGATCGTGTCGCGCGCCTGCTTCTTGGTGCCGACGAACAGCACGGTGCCGCCACGGTGGGAGATGTCTGAGGCGAAGGCCTGCGCCTGCTCGAGCAGGGCCTGCGTCTTGACGAGGTCGATGATGTAGTTGCCGCCGCGCTCTCCGAAGATGAAGCGGCGCATCTTTGGATTCCAGCGGCGCGTCTGGTGGCCGAAATGAACGCCTGCCTCCAGCAGCTCCGCGATGCCTACCTGAGCCACGAGTACTCCCTTTATTTATTGATTTGATGACGACCGACTGAAACGCGGACCCGGCTGTGCGACGCATGGTTCGCAGTGCCGGGCAGGGCCGCGTCCGAGATCGGACGGATAGAAGGTCTGTGAACGGCTCAGGATAGCCGCTCGGCGCGGGCGAGCGCCTCGCGCAGATCGCCTGGGAGCGGCGAGCTGACGTCGATCGGGTCGCCGGTGACGGGGTGCGCGAAGGCCAGGCGCGCGGCGTGCAGGAACTGCCGTTGCAGGCCGAGCGCGCCGCGACCGCCGTACTCGGGGTCGCCGGCGACGGGGTGCCCGATGGCCTGCAGGTGCACACGGATCTGGTGCGTGCGCCCCGTCTCCAATTTGAGCTTGAGCAGCGAGTGCTCTGGCAGAGCGCGCTCGAGCTCGAAGTGCGTGCGCGCCTCGCGCGGGTGCGAGCCGCCGACGGCCATGCGCGTGCGCACGTGCGGGTCGCGGCCGATCGGCGCCTCGATCGTGCCGCTGCGCGCGGGCGGGCGCCCGATCACGAGCGCGAGGTACTCGCGTTCGATCTCGCGCTGCTGCAGCGCGCGCTGGAGCTTCTGGTGGGCAAGCTCTGAGCGCGCGACGACTAGCAGACCGGAGGTGTCGCGATCGAGGCGATGGACGATCCCGGCGCGGTCGGGGTCGCCGCCGCGAGCGCTGTGAGCGAGCAGCTGGGAGAGCGTGTCCTCGCGGTGACCCTTGGCGGGGTGCACGACGACGCCTGCGGCCTTGTCGACGACGAGCAGGTGCTCGTCCTCGTAGGCGATCGCGAAGGGCTCGATGACGTCAGAGCTCATGCCTCGGCGCGCTTGGCGGCTTGGCGGGCGTGGTCGATCACGAGAAACAGGATCAGCACGCCGAAGGTGATCGACATGTCGGCGAGGTTGAACGGCGGCCAGCCGAGCGGGAGCTTGATGAAGTCAGTCACGGAGCCCTCGCGCAGGCGATCGACGACGTTGCCGATGGCGCCGCCGATCAGCATCCCGGTGGGCAGCCAGATCAGCCGCTCGCGCGTGTGCAGGGCGAAGTAGACGAGCAGCGCGAGCAGGGCGACGGCGATCAGAATCGTGATCGCGATGTGGCTGCCGGGCAGGAAGCCGAAGGCGACGCCGTGGTTGCGCGTGTTGACGAGCTCGACGCCGGGCAGCAGTTTGCGTTCTTCTCCCTCGGCGATGTCGGCGTTGACGGCGTGCTTGGTGACCTGGTCGGCGGCGACGACGACGGCGAGCACGAGCGCGGCGCGCAGCCATGGGCCAGCGGCACGCATCTGGACCTCAGCCGTGGATCAGGTTGTTGACGACGATGGAGTTGACGATCTGCAGCGTGAAGATCGCGAGGATCGGGCTGAAGTCGAGCCCGCCGAAGGATGGGAGCACGCGCCGGAAGATGCGCAGGAACGGCTCGCAGATGTCGCGCAGGAAGCCGAGCACGGCGTCGAGCGTGCGCGAGTACGGCGGGCGGATGCCGACGGAGAAGAGCAGCTGGATCACGATGTAGAGGATGATCAGCAGCGTGTAGACGTAGATCAGCGTCGAGAGGTAGTCGGCGATCTGCGTGCGAGCACTGGCAAGGGCCATCCGCTCAGCGCCCCTTCGGCCGGGGCTCGCCGGGCGGTTGCAGCACGGCGTCGAGGGCATCGCTGAAGGCGGCGCGCAGGCCTGCGCGCTCGAGCGCGTCGAGCCCGCGCGCGGTGATGCCGCCGGGCGAGGTGACCTCGCGGCGCACGGCGACGGTGTCGTAGCCGCGCGTGCGCAACAGCTCGGCGGTGCCGGCGAGCGTCTGCACGACGAGCTCGGCGCCCTGGGCGGCGGGGATGCCCTTGCGCACGCCGGCGTCGATCTGCGCCTCCGCGACGAGCGCGACATAGGCGGGGGCGCACGACATCAGGCCCATGGCGACGTCGACGAGCGCGTCGTCGAGCACGACGAGCGTGCCGAGCTCGGCGAAGGCGGAGGCGACGAGCGCGTCGAGCGAGGCGTCGCGGTCGGGATGCTCCCGTTCGGCCTTGTCGACGGCGTCGCGTCCCTGTACGACGGCGCCCTGGCGCACCTCGACGGGCAGTGAAGGGATGAAGCGGTAGACGGGAATACCCGGATAGGCCTCGCGCAGCGCCTGCAGCGACGTGGCGGCGAGGATCGAAGCGACGGCCTTGGCGTGCGGCGCGACTTCGGCTGCGACGTCATGTAGCTGCCCAGGCTTGTGGCAGAGCACGACCAGGTCGGCGCGCTCGGCGACGTCGGCGTTGCTGGCAAGCGTCTCACCGCCGAGCTCGGCAGCAAGCGCCTCGGCGCGCGCATGCACGGGGTCGGCGCACAGCACGGGCTTGCCCCACCCACGGGCCAGCGCCCGCGCCATGTTCCCTGCCCCGATCAGCCCGACTTGCATCTGACGTGCCATAGCCTGCGTCTCGCTGCGTCCTCGGTCGCTCATGTGCAGAGCACACTACGCTCCCTGCGTCCTGGCGAGACTTGACTCTGACGCGTCAGAACGTTTGAGAGCGCAGAGCTAGCTTTGGTTGAAGAAGCCCTTCTCGATCAGCCTCGCGCGCTCCTCGGCGGAGATCTCGACGTTGCGCGGCGTGAGCATGAAGACCTTGTCGGCGATTCGCTGCATGCCGCCGTCGAGCGCGTAGGTGAGCCCGGAGGCGAAGTCGATCAGGCGCTTTGACAAGTCCGTTTCGGCGGACTGCAGGTTGAGGATCACGGGGACGGAGTCCTTGAACCTGTCGGCGATCTGCTGAGCATCGTTGAAGGACTTGGGGATCACGAGGTGCACGCGCACGTCGCCATTGGGAGCGACCGACTTGAGCACAGTCGTGGGGCGTCCGCCGCCGCGGCGCGAGCCACCTTCCTCCTCGGCGAAGATGTCGTCGAACTCGTCACGACGGCGGCGCAGGCGGCGCACGTTGGGCCGCTCGCGGTAGCGATCCTCGATCTCCGCCTCGGGCGGACCGTCGTCGTAGTCGTCGTGATACTCCTCGGCAAGGCCGAAGTAGACGAGCGCGCTGTGCCAGGAGTCGCGGAAAGCCATTGGTGTAGGTGCGTTTTCGCCCGGCAGGGCAATTTCCCTGCTCGCGGCGGATTCCATGCTCATGCTAGTGCCCGCCCCCGCAGAATGCTCGGGTCGGCGGGCGCGAGTCGGAATCTGCCGAGATCGCCTCGGCGGCGAACGTAGTCGTCCGCCGCCAACGCGAGGCCTAATCGTACAGCCGCGTGCCGATTCTCACAATGCTGGCGCCCTCCTCGACGGCGACGACGTAGTCCTGCGAGGTGCCCATCGAGAGGTGCTCCAGCCGATGCTCATCGGCCAGTTCACGCAGCCTCGCGAACCACGGCCTGCTCTGCTCGGGATCGTCGGCGAGCGGCGGCATCGTCATCAGCCCGGCCACGGGAACGGGCGAGCGCTCGATGAACTCGCCGAGCTGCTCGGGCGCGACGCCGGCCTTCTCGTGCTCGCCGGCGATGTTGACCTCGATCAGGATCCGCAGCCCCGCACGCGCCTGCGGCAGGTAGCGCTCGATCGCGCGCAAGGCGGACTCGGACGCGACGGAGTGGATCAGGCGCACGCAAGGCACGATTTCGCGTACGCGACGACTCTGCAGCTGGCCGATGAAGTCCCACTCGAACAGCTCGCCGTGGGCGGCGTGCTTGACCTGCAGCTCCTGCGCGCGATTCTCGCCGACGAGCTCGATCCCGGCCTCGGCGAGCAGCGGCAGGTCCTCGTTGCGGATGTACTTGATCGCCGCGAGCAGCTCGACCGGTCGCGGTTGCCCTGCGCGGCGCGCGTGCGCCGAGCGCTGCGCGGCGGCGTCGATCTCCTCGCGCACGCGGGCGACGTTGGCGCGGATCCGCTCGACGTCGAGGTTCTCGATCAGCCGCGCCATGTCGGACCCGAGTCTCGAATCATCCGATCCACGCGATCCCGGCCTGCCTTCCGGCGGCCTTGCCCTGCCGGCGGTGCGAGAAGAAGCGCTCGTCGCAGATCGTGCAGGCCTCGGCGTGAGAGACGCTCGCGACGCCGGCGGCAAGCAGCTTGTCGCGGGCGATCGCACGCAGATCGATGTTCTTGCCTCGGCGATGTTCCTCAGCTGTGGACCCCACTCCGTCCGCGCCCGCTAGGCCCGCAAACGCGGCGTGCACCTCCTCGCCGACCTCGTAGCAGCAGGCGCCGGCGCAAGGACCGACGACGGCCTCGATCGGGCCTGTCGCGCCCAGCTTGTGCAGCGCACGGACGGCCTCCTCGAGCACGCCTGCCGCGAGGCCGCGCCAGCCGGCGTGGGCCATCGCGACGACGGCCCCTCCCCCGCTCGTCTCGGCTCCCAGTGCGACGGGCAGGCAATCGGCGGTGAGCACCATCACGCCGACCCCCGCGAGCGCCGTCGCGTGTCCGTCGGCGTCGATCGCGATCGCCTCTCCCCCGCTTCCCGCGATCTCACTCACACGCTGCACGGTCGAGCCGTGCACCTGGCGGCTCGCGCAGAGCCAGTCCAAGCCGAGCTCCTCGCATAGCCGGTCGCGGGCCGCCCGTCCATGCTCGTGCCCGTCGCCGGTCTGCGTCGAGAGGTTGGCGTGCGCGCGCGAGGTGAATAGAACGTGGCCATCGCCGGGCAAGTCGTAGCGCAAGGACGTCGTCGCAGCGGCGTCGGGATGATTCAAGCTGGGCATGGAGAGGTTCTAGCGCCTACGGTTCGAGCGCGGCGCGAAGCTCCGCGTCGGGCGTCTCGGCGGCGATCTCCCCGTCGAGCTTGCGCATCAGCGCACGCCGCAGGTGCCGGCCAATCTCGGGGCCTGGCGTGATGCCGGCCCGAAGGAGATCGTCCCCCGTTATCCGGAGTCCCACGTCGCGCAGCTCTGACAGCCAGCGCCGCGCCGCGCCGGCTGCCTCCTCGTGCCCGGCCGCCGCGGCGATGCCCCCCGCCAGCGCAACTGCCTCCAGTGGCTCCCCATGCGCGACCTCGTAGATCTGCGACGGCGCATCGGTGTGGCGCAGACGCTCGGCGATGCGTGGGGCAAGGATCGCGCTGCGCACCGTGTGCTCGCGCTCGGCACCGGGGAACTCCCAGCCGTCGAGCAATGCGCGCAGGCGGGTTTGGTAGTCGGTCGAGTCGAAGGCGTGTCCTGGACGCAACAACGAGGCGAGCAGCAACACCTCAGGCCGACCGTCGGGCGAACCCGGCAACTCTGCAAGCGCCGCGCGGGCGAGCGGCGCGTCGAGCTCGATCGCCTCATGCAGCGCCGACAGCACGCCAAGTTGCTCCAGCGACTCGAGCGCCGTCACTGGATCGGGCTCGGCGAGCGTCAGGCGCAGCTCGGCGCCGATGCGGGATGGAGAGACCGTGTCGAGCGCGCCCGTGGCGATCGCCTGCTCGGCGAGGCGCGCAGTCTGCTCGTCGGGCTCGAAGCCCAGGCGCGCGTGGTAACGAGCCATGCGCATGAGGCGTGTGGGGTCGTCGAGGAAGCTCCGCTCGTGCAGTACACGCAGGCGGCGCGCGGCGAGGTCGTCGAGGGCGCCGTCGACTCCGTGCAGCTCGCCTTCATGCGGGCCAGCGAGTGCCACGGCGATCGTGTTGACCGTGAAGTCGCGCCGCGCGAGGTCTTGCTCGACGCTTCCCGGATGCACGTCGGGCAGCGCGCCCGGACGCGTATAGCGCTCGCCGCGGCGTTCTGCAATGTCGATGCGACCGCCCGGCCATTCCACGGTCGCCGTGCCGAAGCGATCGTGGACGTGCGGCGTCGGCGAGTCCGGGCCAGGCGGGCGGTCGAGCGAGAGGCGCCCCGCGAGCAGCCCCGCGAGGCCAAACGAGTCCTCGGAGACGACAACGTCGAGCTCGCGCGGCGTGCCCTTGGGATCCAGCAGCAGATCGCGCACGGCGCCGCCGATCAACTCGACCTCACCGCGCATGGCGGCCACTTCGAGCAACGTCGAGCCGCCCGCCAGCTCGCGCAGGCGTTCCAAAATCGTGGCACCGTCAGCTCGGTCCTTTGCCACGCTCGATCTCCACTCGCCAGACATCCCGCGGCCGTCCCAGCGCGGCCTCAGCCCACGCGTACCGGTATCCCGGCCGCGACCAGGTGCGCCTTGGCCTCGGCGATCGTGTGGCGGCCGTAGTGGAAGATCGAAGCGCACAGCGCCGCGTCGGCGCCCGCGCGCAGGGCCTGCGCGAGGTGGTCGAGCTCGCCTGCCCCGCCCGAAGCGATCACGGGCACGCTAACGGCCTCACTGACGGCTTCGATCAGCGGCAGGTCGTAGCCGTCGTTCGTGCCGTCGCGGTCCATGCTCGTCAGCAGGATCTCCCCGGCGCCGCGCTCGACGCCCTCGCGGGCCCACTCGACCACGTCGCGCCCCGTCGGCGTGCGCCCGCCGGCGAGGTAGGCCTCCCACTTCGACGGGTGCTCGAGGCCCTCACCGACGAACGGGTCGGCTTTGGCGTCGATCGCCAGCACCACGCATTGTGAGCCGAACACCTCGGCCAGCTCGTTGATCAGCTCCGGGCGCTTCAGCGCGGCCGAGTTGACCGAGACCTTGTCGGCACCCGCGTCGAGCACCGCCTGAGCATCCTCCGCCGAGCGAATGCCGCCGCCGATCGTGAACGGCACGAACACGTCGTCCGCCGTCGCCCGGGCGAGCTTGGCGATCGTGTCGCGCTTCTCGTGCGTCGCCGTGATGTCGAGGAACACGAGCTCGTCGGCTCCCTCGCGGTCGTAATGCGCCGCCAGCTCGACCGGGTCGCCCGCGTCGCGGATGTCGAGGAATTCGACGCCCTTGACGACGCGTCCCGCATCCACGTCGAGGCACGGGATGATGCGCTTGAAGTGCACCAGGCTACGGTAGCCCGTCTGTTCAGGGCACGGCGGGAACGACTGTGTTGCCGCACGCGACGGATGCGTCCGCCAGATCACGGTCCCACGTCACCATGACCAGCGCAGTGTCTTGGATCGCGATCGCCGAGGCGAGATGGACGGCGTCGTACCCACGCAAGCCGTGAAGCTCGGCGAGTTCGCCGGCCAATTGCGCCAGCGCGCCATCGATGCCGATCACGCGAAGCTCGGCGTGCAGATCGTCGATCGCCCGGACGGCACTGCGCAACGTGCGTGCATCGATCCGGCCCGTTCGGAAGGCCGACGCCGCCGCCGCACGCGCCTCTGGGTATATGAGCTGACTGGATGCGACCGAATCGGCTCGGTCCCACAATTCCGTGGCGACATCCGAGCCCCGCTCGGCGAAGGTGAGCTTGATCAGCGCCGAGGTGTCGAAGTAGGCAATCAGCGCCGCTGCTCGGCGACGAGATTCGATACCGGCTCGAGCGAGCGGAGCTGCCGCCGCTCGGTGCGGGGCCGCTTGCGCTGGGTCGGCTCTCGCACGAGTCCGCGTGCGCGGAGATCGGCGAGGGGGTCCACTTGCCCCATGGGCGAAAGACGGGCGACCCGCCTGCCGCGCATCGTCACCACCACCTCACCGCCCTCTGCGGCATGGCGCACGTATCGGCTCAGCTGATCGTGCAGCTCACGAACACCAACTTCGCTCTTCGGCGCTGACTGATGTGGCGTCATTCAGCTAAGGATAGACGCTACTTAGAGAAGTCGCAAGTTCAGACGGCGGTCGACCCCTGCACCCGCTTCGCGCTCAGCCGTCGAGCACGGCCAGCGCCTCGCCGACCGTGAAGCGCCGCTCGTATAGCGCCTTGCCGACGATCACGCCGTCGAGGCCGTCGAGTTGCTGCTCTGCGCGCAGCGCCGCGATCGCCTGCAGGTGCTCGAGCTCGCCGATCCCGCCCGAGAGGATCACGCTGCCATCGCCGGCCGCGCGGGCCGCCATCGCCGCATCCTCGCCGTCGATCCCGTCGAGCATCCCGTCGTGGTCGATGTTCGTGTAGACGAAGCGCTTGACGCCGCCGGAACCCTCGCTCCAGCGTTCGATCGCCTCGCGCGCCGAGACCTGAGTCGCCTCCAGCCAACCGTGCGTTGCGACGAAGCCAGCGCGCGCGTCGATCGAGATCAGCACGTTCTCGTGGCCGTGCTCTTCCATCGCGCGGAACGGCAGCTCCGGGTCGGTGAAGATCGCCGTTCCCAGGATCACGCGCCTCGCGCCGGCGTCGAACGCCGCCTGGATCGACACGTCCGAGCGCAGGCCGCCGCCGAACTGCACCGGCAGCCCGAGCTCCTCCACGATCGCGCGCAGGTGCTCGACGTTGACCGGCTCGCCGCTCTTCGCCCCATCGAGGTCGACCACGTGCAGCCGGCGCGCGCCTTCCTCCGCGAACGCGCGTGCCGCCGACAGCGGGTCCTGGTCGTAGACCTTCTTCGCCTCGAAGTCGCCCTTGACCAGGCGCACCGCGTTGCCGCCGAGGATGTCGATCGCCGGGTAGAGGTTCACGGGGCGACGGGGCGTCAGATGCCGGCCCGCACGCCGGTCGCGTCCGTCACGCTCGGCTCGCGCGCCGCCACGCAGATGCGGGCGAAGTTGGCAAGCAGGCGCAGGCCCGCCGCCGAGGACTTCTCCGCGTGGAACTGCACGCCGTAGAACGAGCCCTTCTGCACCGCCGTCACGAACGGCGCGCCGTACTCGGCCGTGCCGAGCACGTCCTCTTCGCGCTCCGGCTCCGCCGCCAGCGAGTGCACGTGGTAGAAGGCGCATTCCAGCGGCAACTCCGCGATCAGCGGCGAGTCAGGTTTCGTGAAGCGGACCTCGTTCCAGCCGATGTGCGGCAACTTCAGCGTCCCCGCGCGCAGCCCGTGCACCTCGCCCGCGATCAGGCCCAGCCCGTCCGCGCCGCCCAGCTCGCTCGAGCGCTCGAACGCCAACTGCAATCCCAGACAGATGCCGAGCACCGGCGTGCCCGCCGCCACGCGGTCGCGGATCAGCTCGTCCAGGCCCAGCTCGCGCAGCTTCTCCATCGCGCGCGGGAACGCGCCCACGCCCGGCACGACCAGGCCGTCGACTGCGCGCAGGTGCTCGAGGTCCGAGCTGACGCTCGCGCGCGCGCCCACGTGCTCCAGCGCCTTCTCGACCGAGCGGCGGTTGCCCATGCCGTAGTCGACCACGGCGATCTCGACCTCAGGGCTCATCTCCGGCGCCTCGCTGCGTCCTCGGTCGCTCGCGTGCAGAGCACGCCACGCTCCCTGCGTCCTTGCGACGCTTGAAGCTGAACCCTCAGACGGCATTGTTCGCTCACGACGTCAGCGTCCCCTTCGTGCTCGGCACGCCCGTCTCGTTCGGGTCGATCGACGCCGCCTGGCGCAGGGCCCGCGCGAACGCCTTGAACGCCGCCTCGATCATGTGGTGCGCGTTGGAGCCCGCTTCCACGCGCAGGTGCAGCGTCAGCTTGGCCGCGTTCGCCAGCGCGCGGAAGAACTCCTCCGTCAGCTCGTGCTCGAAGCCGCCCGTCGAGCCCGGCGGCAGGTCCGCCTCGAACAGCGTGAACGGGCGCCCCGAGATGTCCAGCGCGCAGCTCGCCCGCGCCTCGTCCATCGGCACCGTCGCCGCGCCGTAGCGGACGATCCCGCTGCGGTCGCCCAGCGCGCCGTCGAGCGCTTGGCCGAGCACGATCGCCGTGTCCTCCGCCGTGTGGTGCGCGCCCGTCTCCAAGTCGCCCGTGACCTTCACTTTCAGGTCCAGGCGCCCGTGACGCGCGAACAGGTCGAGCATGTGGTCGAGGAAGCCCACGCCAGTCTCACGTGTGCCCGCCCCCGTGCCTTCGAGCGCCAGCGACAGGCGCACGTCCGTCTCGCCCGTGCGACGCTCGATTGTCGCCGTTCGTTCAGTCATCGGACCCATTGTCGCCGATACGCGCCTCCATCGAGCGCGCGTGCCACTCGAAGCCCTCCGCGCGCGCGATCGGCACGCCCGCGCTCGCCAGCTTGCCCGCGCCGTCGGGCGAGACGCGCACCTCGGCCATGCGCCGGCGGAAGTGGCGCGGGGAGAGCATCGACGCGAAGCGCGCCGCGCCGACCGTCGGCAGGATGTGGTTCGAGCCGGCCACGTAGTCGCCGAACGCCGTCGCGCTCGAGGCGCCCACGAACAGGCACCCCGCCGAGCGCACGCGCGAGGCCTGCGCCTCGACGTCCGCGCCGATCAGCTGCAGGTGCTCCGGCGCGAACTCGTTGGCGATCTGGATCGCCTGCTGGGAGTCGAGCGCCTGCACGAGCGCGAACGTGCCCGCCGCCGCGCCGCTCCCCGGCAGTTCGACGTCCAGTCGCTGCAGCGCGTTGCCCAGCGCCTCGATCGCGCCCGGGCCCGCCGAGACGCCCACGACCAGGCTGCCCTCGCCGTGCTCGCCCTGCGCCAGCATGTCGAGCGCCGCCAGCTCCACGTCGCCCTCGTTCAGCTCTGAGCCGAGCACGACGAGCAGGTCGCTGGGGCCCGCGAAGCCGTCGATCCCGACCTTCGCCGAGAGCTGCGCCTTGGCCTCCTGCACGTACAAGTTGCCCGGCCCCACGACCACGTCCACGCGCTTGACCGTCTCCGTCCCATACGCCAGCGCCGCGATCGCCTGCGCGCCGCCCATCCGGTAGACGCGCTCCACGCCGCACAGCCGGCACGCGCCGAGGATCGCCGCGTCGATCTCGCCGTCCACGCCCGGCGGGCTGCACACGGCCACGTCGAACACTCCCGCCGCGCGCGCCGTGACGACGCCCATCGCCACCGTGCTCGGGTACGGCGCACGGCCGCTCGGGACGTAGATCGCCGCCGAGTCGACCGGCATCTCGCGCAGCGTGATCCGCTGTCCCTGGGGCAGGTCGACCGTCGCGTCGCGCCCGACGCCCGCGTCGGCCACCTGCGCCACGTTCGCGATCGTCACCTGCAGGCCCGCCACGAGCTCCAGCGGCATGCGCTTGATCGCCTCGTCCAGGTCCTCCGGGGCGACCAGCAGCGGGCTCGGCTCGACGCCCTTCGTGTCGAGCTCGCGCGTGTAGTGGAGGACCGCTGCGTCGCCGCCGTCGCGGACCCGCTCGACGATCTCGCGTACCGGTCCCTCGACCGAGTCGCCGTCCGGCACGAGCGCGCGCAGGTGCGCCGCCACGCCGGGCGGACCGCCGAGGCGCTCGAGCTCGGCTATCTCGACGCGCTCGATCCGCATGACCTAGCCGACGCCGGCGGCAGTGAGCGCGCGCAGCTGCTGCAGCAGGGAGTCGATCTGCGCCGCCTTCAGCTTGTGCGAGACCGGGTTGGCGATCAGGCGCGCCGTGCAGACGACGATCTTCTCGCGCTCGACGAGGTTGTTCTCGCGCAGCGTCGTGCCCGTCGCCGTGAGATCGACGATCGCATCGACCATGCCCGTCAGCGGCGCCAGCTCGACCGAGCCCTTGACCTCGACGATCTCGCCTTGGCGGCCCGTTTCCTCCAGGTAGCGCGCCGCGATCCGCGGGTACTTCGTCGCGACCCGCATCACGCCGAGACGGCGCAGCGACTCGAGCGCCGGATCGGGTCCGGCCTTGCTCGCGAGGATCATCGTGCAGCGCCCGAAGCCGAGGTCCATCAGCTCGTACACGTCGCGGCCGCGCTCGCCCGGAGCGTGCGCCAGCTGCTCGAGCAGCACGTCCTTGCCGGTCACGCCGATGTCCGCGGCGCCGGCCTCCACATACGTGGGCACGTCAGAGGGACGCATCGTGACGACGCCGATGTCCTCGAACAGCAGCTTGCGGTCGTTCGTGCGCAGCTCCTCCGTGTCGAGCCCGAGCGAGGCGAGCAGCTCGACGGTGCCGCCGAACAGGGCGCCGCGCGGGACGGCGATCGTCAGGCCGAGGTCCGGGCTCATCGCGCCTCTCCCGCCGTCGCAACCGTGCGCAGCTCCGAAAGCGCACCCGTGCCGCGTTCCTCGCCCGCCAGCGCCTGGTGCAGCGAGTCGACGTACAGCGCGAAGCCGACCGCCGGCAGGCTGCGGCCGAAGCGCCCGAGCAGCTCGTCATAGCGCCCGCCGCCGCCGATCGGAGCGCCGATCGCGGGGTCATAGACCTCGAACACGGCGCCCGTGTAGTAGCCGATGTTGCGGATCAGGCCGAGGTCGAAGATCACGCGCGCCGCGACGCTCGGATCGAGCAGCTCGTACACGCGGCGCATGCCCGTGACCGCCTCGACGGCAGGCGCCGGCGCGTCGGTCAGCAACTCCGGCCCGCCGCGGCGCTGGGGCACATCGAGCAGCAGTTCGGCCGCCTCGCCCGAGACGCCCGCCTCCTCGAGCAGGTGCTCGAGCTCGACGAAGTTGCGCCGCACGAGCGCTTCGAGCAGGCCCTTGCGGTGCTCCTCGGGCACCTGCAGGCTCTCCATCAGCGCCGGGAACAGCGACGCGTCGCCGACGCCGATGCGGAAGTCTTTGAGGCCGACCGCCTCGAGCGATGAGCACAGCACCGTGAGCGCTTCCGCGGTGCCCTCCGGTGCCGGCGCGCCGATCAGCTCGATGCCGGCCTGCAGCATCTCGCGCAGCTGCCCGCGCGCGGGGCGCACGCCGCGGTAGGTGTGGGCGAAGTAGCAGAAGCGCAGCGGCGTCGGGCTCTCGGCGTAGCGCGTGGCCACGACGCGCGCGATCGGCGCGGTCATGTCCGAGCGCAGCACGAGCACCGCGCCGGTCTCGTCGAACACGCGATAGGCGGGACGCGCTTCGGCCATGTCGGCGCGCGCGAGCACCGACTCGTACTCGAGCGCCGGCGTGTAGATCTCGCCGTAGCCGTGCTCGTCGAACACACGGCGCAAGGTGTCCGTGATCAGGCGCACCTCGCCGGTCTCCTGGGGGAGCACGTCGCGGGTGCCGCTGGGGATTGGGTGGATCATGGCGACCCCGAGATTACGCGGTTGCTTGGGACGCTACGCGGGGACGGGCTCGGTGGCGACGCGCTCGATGCGCGCGCCGAGCTCGCGCAGGCGCTCGTCGATCCGCTCGTAGCCGCGGTCGATCTGGCGGATGTTGCCGATCTCGGAGCGCCCGTCGGCGCAGAGCGCTGCGAGCAGCATGGCCATGCCGGCGCGGATGTCGGGTGACTCGACGCGCTCGCCGCGCAGCCGGCGCGGGCCGGTGACGATCGCGCGGTGTGGGTCGCACATGACGATGTCGGCGCCCATCAGGATCAGCTTGTCGGTGAAGATCAGGCGGTTCTCGAACATCCACTCGTGCACGAGGATCGAGCCCTCGGCCTGGGTGGCCAAAGCGACGGCGATGGAGGTCAGATCGGCGGGGAACGCCGGCCACGGACCGTCCTGGATCTTGCTCTTGAACTCGCCGACGTCGGACTGCGCGACAAGCTTCTGTCCGCCGGGGACGATCACGTCGTTGCCGTCGAGCGTCGAGCTCAGCCCGAGCCGCTCGAACACGAGGCGGATCATGCGCAGGTCGCCGGGCACGGTGTCCTTGATCCGCAGTTCGCCGCCGGTGACGCCGGCCAAAGCCATGAAGCTGCCGATCTCGATGTGGTCGGGCGCGACGTCGTGCTCGCAGCCGTGCAACCGGTCGGCGCCGTTGACGGTGATCAGGTTGGAGCCGATCCCCTGGATGTCGGCGCCCATCTTCACGAGCATGCGCGCGAGGTCCTGCACGTGGGGCTCGGAGGCGGCGTTGCCGATCACGGTCGTGCCGGGCGTGAGCGCGGCGGCCATCAGCACGTTCTCGGTGGCCATCACGGACGGCTCGTCCATGAACACGTCGGTCGAGCGCAGCCCGCGCGGGGCGTGCAGATCGATCGTGCCGTTGCACTCGACATTCGCGCCCATCGCGCGGAAGGCGTCGAGGTGCGGGTCGAGGCGACGGCGGCCGATCACGTCGCCGCCGGGTGGCGACATCACGGCGCGGCCGAAGCGCGCGAGCAGCGGGCCGGCGAGCAGGAAGGAGGCGCGGATCAGCTCGGCCAGCTCGCGCTCGATCGCGATCTCGCGCGCGGTCGCGGCGCACAGCGCGAGTTCGTTGGGACCGCGCCACTGGACGGAGACGCCGAGCGCCTTGAGGATGTCGAGCATCGCCTCGACGTCGCGGATCCGCGGGACGTTGCGCACGAGCACCTCATCCTCGGTGAGGAGTGCGGAAGCGAGGATCGGTAGCGCGCCGTTCTTGTTCCCGGCCGGGGTCATCGTGCCGGAAAGCGGGACGCCACCTTCGATGACGAACTTCTCCATGAGCTGGGTGCGCCGCCGGCGACGACCCCACGGTGGGGCTTTCGCATCGCGCCTGGCAAGCGTAACAGCCATCTGAACAGTCAAGTTCGCGGCGCGCGGCTGCTCACCTGCACGCTGTGGACGAACGGGCACGGCTCCACGTCCGTTGGAGTATTTATTGAGGACGATCGGGTCTGCGACGACCCGATCGTCCGAGACGATCTGCAATTCTCGTTGCAGGCGCCACGGCGCGGAGAATGGCTCTGGGATGCGGGTTTACGGCGGTCCAGCCGATACGTACACACGTTCGCATCGGCGGTTTTGGAGCGTCTGTCCGATCGCCTTCCTAGCTTACGAACAGATGTTCGCTTCGAGAAAGAACTCCTCGCTCGCGCAGCGCACGCTCGGCGCCCTGCGTCTCACCCGCTCGTTCCTGCTGCTCGAGGACGACTACGGCGTCGACTGGGAGGTCGACCTGGACGAGCCACTGACGCAGAAGACCCATCCACACCGAGCGTCGCTGCGCGGGCCAGGGAGCCGCTCGCGCCGGCTCGCCAAGCGGCGACCGGGGCAGATCGCGCCGGCACGCCATCATTGCCTCTCCCCCGTCGGCAAGCCGGCGGTCGACCAACTGGAGGTCAGCGATGGAGCAAAGACTCAGCGTCATCACGCTCGGAACAAGCGATCTGAAGCGCGCACGGGCCTTCTATGAAGGCCTCGGCTGGCGCAGTCGCGCGGCCGAGGACGACGACGTGGTGTTCTTCCAGATCGGCGGCAGCGTGCTCTCGCTGTGGGACCGCGAGCGCCTGGCCGAGGACAGCGGCGTCGAGCTCGGCAGCGGCTGGGGCGGCGTGACGCTCGCGCACAACGTCGGCTCGGCGGCTGAGGTGGACGAGATCATCGAGCAGGCGCGCGCAGCGGACGGGACGATCTCGCGCGAGCCGGGCGAGACGTTCTGGGGTGGCTACTCGGGCGTGTTCGTGGACCCGGACGGGAATCCGTGGGAGGTTGCGCACAATCCGCATTGGACGCTGGGCGAGGACGGCAGCGTCACGCTCGGGGCGTAGCGGGAGCTGGCGCGCGGGCCTGGCGGTCAGTCCTGCAGGGCGACACCGGCCGGCACGCGCGCCGCGAGCACGGCACGCCGAGCGCGGGCGCCGCCGGCGCGAGGAGCCCGTCAAGGCGTAGAACGACGAACGGGCCGCCTTCTCGGCGGCCCGTTCGTTCAAGTAAACCGGCGGCGTCCTACTCTCCCAGGCCCTTGCGGGCCAAGTACCATCGGCGCTGAGGGGCTTAACTGCTCTGTTCGGAATGGGAAGAGGTGTTTCCCCCTCGCCAAAGCCACCGGAAAAGGCGAGAGACCAGCCTTCCCGGTCCTTCAAAACTGCACAGCGCCACACAACGGGCATCACAAAAAAATCCGTCAAGCCCTCGAACCATTAGTACCAGTCTCCTACGAACGTTGCCGTTCTTCCAGATCTGGCCTATCAACCTAGTGGTCTACTAGGGGTCTTACTCCCTCTAGGGGATGGGAGAACTCATCTTGAGGCCGGCTTCCCGCTTAGATGCTTTCAGCGGTTATCCGATCCACACGTAGCTAGCCTGCAATGCCCTTGGCAGGA
>DATINR010000179.1:0-1700 GCA_035473995.1 Solirubrobacteraceae bacterium | reverse complement strand
GCACCCTCGAAGTAGTCGAATAGGTTCGTGGTCATCGGCTGGTGTATGTGTGACTGCAAACGGCATGCACCAGCCGGGGCTCGAACCCGGATCACCGATGTTTAAGACCGGTCCTTTCACCGATTAAGGTACTGGTGCTCGTGACGCCTCACTCCGCTGGCGGCTCCCCGTCGACGTTTATCCGTGCCCTGAGCGGCCACCATATTTTTCAGGCCCCGACAGTCAAGGGACGCGCCGGCCGAGCCCCGGCGAGATCCACACGGAGGAACGGAAAAACGGCCACCAGCAAGGGATTTCGGGCCGGCCATGCATGCCGGCGGAGCGCAAAAGAGAGAGACAGGCTCGGCCGTTTGACGGTCGGAAACAACGGCGGCGAGCACGGGTGAATGCGTAGATCACCGCACTTGCAGCCGGGCGCGGTTCGACCCTCGCCGTCGTTAAAGACGGAAGGCCCGGCTGCAAGAGCCGGGCCTTCCCACACCTGTGCCCATCGACGATGGGCTGCGAGGCGCTGCTGCCTACATCATCCCCGACATGTCGGGCATCCCGCCGCCGCCGGCCGCCGCGCCTTCCTTTTCAGGAAGCTCAGCGACGATCGCCTCGGTCGTGAGGATGTTCTTGGCGATCGACGCTGCGTTCTGCAGAGCAGAGCGCGTGACCATCGCCGGGTCGATCACGCCTTCGGCGACGAGGTCGACGATCTCGTTGGTCGAGGCGTTCAGGCCGAAGCCTTTCTTGGCCTTCCGCACGTCGTTGACGACAACCGAGCCCTCGAGGCCCGCGTTCTCGGCCAGCTGACGCAGCGGCTCCTCGAGCGCGCGGAGCACGATGCGCGCGCCCGTGCGCTCGTCGTCCGAGCCGTCGACCGATGCGCCGTTGTCGCTGATGCTGACGGCCGATGAGGCCTGCAGCAGCGCGACGCCGCCGCCCGGCACGATGCCCTCCTCGAGCGCCGCGCGAGTTGCCTGCAGCGCGTCCTCGACGCGGTGCTTCTTCTCCTTCATCTCCGTCTCGGTGGCCGCGCCGACCTTCACCACGGCGACGCCGCCGGAGAGCTTTGCCAAGCGCTCCTGCAGCTTCTCGCGGTCGAAGTCCGAGTCGGTGTTCTCGATTTCGGCTTTGATCTGGTTGATGCGGCCCTTGATCGCGGTCGCGTCACCTGCGCCGTCGACGATCGTCGTCGTGTCCTTGCCGACGACCACGCGACGGGCACGGCCGAGCTGGGAGAGCTGGGTGTTCTCCAGCTTCAGCCCCATCTCCTCGGTGATCACCTCGCCGCTCGTGAGGATCGCGATGTCCTCGAGCATCCGCTTGCGGCGGTCGCCGAAGCCGGGGGCCTTGACGGCCACACCCGTGAACGTGCCACGGAGCTTGTTGACGACCAGCGTCGCCAGCGACTCGCCCTCGACGTCCTCGGCGATGATCAGGATCGGCTTGCCCGACTGAATCACCTGCTCGAGCACCGGCAGCACGTCGCGAACCGAGCCGATCTTCGAGTTGGCGATCAGGATGTAGGGGTCCTCGAGGGTCGCCTCCATGCGGTCCTGGTCGGTGACCATGTAGGGCGAGATGTAGCCCTTGTCGAACTGCATGCCCTCGGTGAACTCGAGGTCCATGCCGAACGTCTGGCCCTCCTCGACGTTGACCACGCCGTCCTTGCCGACCTTCTCGATCGCGTCGGCGATCACGTCGCCGATCTC
>DATINR010000178.1:0-7340 GCA_035473995.1 Solirubrobacteraceae bacterium | reverse complement strand
TGGCCGAGGTCGGCGAGCGCCTTGCAGAAGAAGCGCGCGTACATCAGGTGCAGGATCGCGTGCTCGACGCCGCCGATGTACTGGTCGACGGGCATCCACTCGCGCAGCGCCTCGGGGTCCCACGCGGCGGCGTCGTTGTGCGGGTCGCAGTAGCGCAGGAAGTACCAGGAGGAGTCGACGAAGGTGTCCATCGTGTCGGTCTCGCGCTTGGCCGGCCCGGCGCACTCGGGACAGGTCGTGTTGACCCAGTCCTCGGCGGCGGCCAGCGGCGAGCGGCCTTTGGGCGTGTAGTCCTCGATCTCGGGCAGCTCTACGGGGAGCTGGTCGTAGGGCACGGGCACGGCGCCGCAGCTCGGGCAGTGGACGATCGGGATCGGCGCGCCCCAGTAGCGCTGGCGCGAGATCAGCCAGTCGCGCAGCTTGTAGTTGACCGAGGCGTGCCCCTTGCCTTCGCGGTCGAGCCAACGCACGATCTCGGCGAGCGCGTCGCGGTTGGCCATGCCGTCGAACTGGGCGCCGCAGTTGACGAGCACGCCGTCGCCGCTGTAGGGCAGAGCGTCGTCGCCGGCGTCGGCGTCGGCCTCGTCGGCGTCGGTTGGCTCGATCACGCGCCGGATCGGCAGGCCGAAGACCTCGGCAAAGGCGTGGTCGCGCTCGTCGTGCGCGGGCACGGCCATGATCGCGCCGGTGCCGTACTCCATCAGCACGTAGTCGGCGACGTACATCGGGATCTGCTCACCGTTGACGGGGTTGGTGACGGTGCGCCCGAGCGCGACGCCGGTCTTGGGCTTCTCGGCGTTGCCGCGCTCCTCGTTGGTCTCGTTCAGCGCGAGGTTGACGTACTCGCGCACTTCGTGCTCGTGCTCGGTCCCCTGCACGAGTCGCGGCACGTCGGGGTGCTCGGGCGCCATCACGAAGAAGGTCGCGCCGAACAGCGTGTCGGGACGTGTGGTGAACACGGGGTAGTCGATCCCGAGCTGCTCGCAGCGGAAGGTGACCTCGGCGCCCTCGGAGCGCCCGATCCAGTTGCGCTGCATCGTCTTGACGTTGCCGGGCCAGTCGATCGTGTCGAGGTCGCCGAGCAGCCGCTCGGCGTAGTCGGTGATGCGCAGGAACCACTGCTCGAGCTGGCGCACTTCGACGAGGTGCCCGCAGCGCTCGCAGCGCCCGTCGGCGTCGACCTGCTCGTTGGCGAGCACGGTCTGGTCGTGCGGGCACCACTTGACGGCGGCTTCTTTGCGATAGGCCAGGCCGGCACGGAACAGCTCGAGGAAGATCCACTGCGTCCAGCGGTAGTAGCTCGGTTCGTGCGTGGCGAGCTCGCGCGACCAGTCGATCGAGATCCCCCACGAGCGGAACTGGCGCTGGAAGGAGGCGATCGAGGCGGCCGTGGAGTCGCGCGGGTGCTCGCCGGTCTTGATCGCGTGGTTCTCGGCGGGCAGGCCGAACGCGTCGTAGCCCATCGGGTGCAGCACGCGGCGGCCGAGGCGGCGGTTGAAGTGGGCGATGGCGTCGCCGAGCGCGTAGCACTTGAGGTGGCCGATGTGCGGCTCGCCGCTCGGGTAGGGCAGCATCTCGAGGATGTAGGCGTTGCTCGAGCGCCCGCCGGCGTCGTGCTCGTTGGTCACCTCCCACGTGCGCTCCTCAGCCCACACGCGCTGCCAGCGCGACTCGATCGCGTGCGGGTCGTATGTGTGCTCGGCCATGGGAGGTCGCAGATTAGCGGGCGGCCTCGGCGCAACTGCGGAGGCCGCCCGCTTCGATTCATCCTGCGCTCGCGGGGGCCGCAGCCCGCGCGAAGCACGCGGCGTCGCTCAGAACGCGTCGGGCGTGTCGAGCGCGTGCCAGAAGGCGGCTTTGGGCTCGCTGGTGACGCCCCCCTCGGCCATCATCGCCCCGATCTCCTGACTTTCGCCGAAGAACTGCTGAAAGCCCTCAGCGGTCTCCCATTCGTCGACGACGATCACCCCGCTGCCGTCGGCGTTGCCGTAGAAGCGGTGGCTCATGGCGCCTTTGCCCTTGGCGCGCTCGGCGACGGCTGCGAGCCGCTCCGGGTCGCTGTTCAGTGCCTGTTCGATGCGGGCGGGGTCGCCCTCGATCTGAAGCGTTACCAGCACGGCCATAAAGCATGTCCCCTTTGGTTGTTTGGCCGATTCGATCAGTCGACGGGGGCGACGTCAACAGCCAGTGCGCGACGCGGCAATACGCCGCCTATCGAGAGTGCCGGCTCAGGAGCCGCCGGCAAGCGCCTGCTCGCCGACGACGAAGCGGCTGTTCCCGCGCAGCAGCGCGACGATCTCGGCGGGCGCCTTCTCGGGCGAGCCGGCGTCGAAGGGAGGCTGCGGGTCGTACTCGATGCCGAGCTGGATCGCCTGGGCGACGTCGTCGCCGGCGATCCGAGCGGCGAGGGCGAGCGCCATGTCGATGCCGGCAGAGACGCCGGCGGCAGTGGCGATCTTGCCGTCGAACACGAAGCGCTCGGACACGGCATCGGCGCCGAGCTCGCGCAGCTTGTCCATGGCGAGCCAGTGACCGGTGGCGCGCTTTCCGTCGAGCAGCCCGGCGGCGGCGAGGATCAGCGAGCCGGTGCACACGGAGGTCGTCCAGGCGCTCGTCTGGTGCGCGGCGCGCAGCCAGTCGAGCGCGGGACCGCCGGCGCGCGCGGCGACCTCGCCGGGACCGCCGGGGACGAGCACGATCTCGGGCGCGGGAAGTTCGTCGAGCGAGCACTCGGCGGTCACGCTGAGCATGCGGTTGTCGGTGCGCACGGGGCCAGCCTCGGCGGCGACGAACGTGACGCGCGCACCGGGCAGGCGGCTGAGCACCTCATACGGCCCGACGGCATCGAGTGCGGTGAACCCGTCGTACAGCAGGATCGCTGTGTTCATCTGCTCGGCTCCCTTTTCTTGATGATCGATTGATGACGGCCACGCGGGCGGCACTGCCCGGCGTCGGCGGAGCGAACGCCGCCTGCTTGGAAGCGGCGGCGGTACTCGGCGGGTCCGACGTCGAGCGCGCGCAGGAACACGCGCCGCATCGTCTCGGCGGTGCCGAAGCCGCAAGCGTCGGCAACGGCGGCGATCGGCTCGGCGCTGTCCTCGAGCAGCCGGCGCGCGGCCTCGAGCCGCACGCGCTCGACGTAGCGGGCGGGCGTGACGCCGGTCTCGGCGCGGAAGGCGCGGGCGAAGTGGCGGGGGCTCATGTGGGCGCGCTCGGCCATCGCCTCCACGGAGTGATCGCGGGCGACGTGCTCGACGACGCTTCGCTGCACCTCGCGCAGCGGCTCGCGCTCGGGCTGCTGGGAGGCGAGCGTGGCGCTGAACTGCGACTGGTTGCCGGGCCGGCGGAGGAACAGCACGAGGTGGCGCGCGACGGTCAGCGCGAGCTCGCTGTCGTGGTCGTCCTCGACGAGCGCCAGCGCGAGGTCCATGCCGGCGGTCACGCCGGCGGAGGTCCAGACATCGCCGTCGCGCACGAAGATCGGATCGGGGTCGACGGTCACGCCGGGGTGGCGCCGCGCAAGCGCCTCGGCGGAGGCCCAGTGGGTGGTGGCGCGGCGGCCGTCGAGCAGGCCGGCGGCGGCGAGCAGGAAGGCACCGGTGCAGACGGAGGCGGTGCGACGCGCATCCGCAGAGGCTGCGGCGATCCAAGCGAGCAGGGTCTCGTTGCGCACGGCGGCGCGCGTGCCGTCGCCGCCGGGGACGATCAGCGTGTCGATCGCGCGCGGCGCCTGCTCGAGCGTGCCGTCGGGGACGAGCGTGAGGCCGCTCGTGGTGCGCACGGGAGCGCCGTCGAGGCTGAGCGTGCGGATCTCGTAGCGCCCGGGACCACGCCGGGCCGGATCGCGCCGAGCGGTACCCGCGCCTGCGGCCGAGCGGGCTGCGTCATCGCGGCCGTCGGCGTCGTCGCGGCGTTCGGCGTCGAGCAGACGCTGAGCGCCTGAGAACACCTCGGCGGGTCCGGAGACGTCGAGGCTCTGCACGCCGGGGAACAGGAGGAGCACGATCTGACGAGTCGAGCTTGAGTCGGCCATATGGCGATCATCGCCCAAGGCGCGTCTGTCCGCAAGGACAGATATCCAACGATTCCTGCCACGGCGCCGCTCGGTCTTCTGTCTGCTGCCGCGTAGGCCGGGCCGTTTACCATGACCCGATGGAGCGGAGCCTGCCGGGATCGGAGGGACAGGAGGCAGAGCGCGAGGCGCTCGACTCGACGCCGGCGCGCGTGGCGGGGATCGTCGGGGCGGCCGAACGCACGGCGGCGGGGCTGCGGGAGCAGGCGGAGGCGCGCGGGCGAGAACGGATCGCGGAGGCGGACCGCGCTGCGGCGAACCGCGTGCAGGCAGCGGAGGAGGAAGCGGAGGAGCTGCTGCGCGAGGCGCGCGCGCAGGCGGAGGCGGCGCGCAACGACGCGGTGGCGGCGGTCGGTGCGATCCACGCGGAGGCGGAGCGCGTGAGGAGCGAGGCGCAGGCGGAGGCCGAGCAGCTGCGGGCGGCGGCGCAGGGCGAGATCGAGCAGGAGCGCGCGAATGCGCGCGCGGAAGCCGAGCTGGAGCGCTCGGGGGCGCGCGATCAGACGGGCGCGACGCTCGCGGGCGCGCGGGCGGAGGCGGAGCGGATCGTGGAAGAGGCGCGCGCGCAGGCGGGCGAGCTGCTGGCAGAGGGCCAGAGCGAGGCCGAACGCGCTCGGGCGAGCGGCGGCGAGGATCTCGAGAGGCTGCGCGCGGAAGCACATGAGCAGGCGCAGGCGGTCCGCGCGAAGGCGCGCGAGGACGCGCGCGAGATCGTCGGCGAGTCGCACACGGTCGCGCGCGAGGTCCTGCGCGAGGGAACGGAGCTCTCGCGCAACCTGCGCGAGCTGTCGGTCTCGCTGCGCAACAACGCCGAGCGATTGCTGCGCGACGTGCGCCTGGCGCACGGCAGCATGACGGCGCGCCTCGACCAGGCCGGGCCGGGCGCAGGCGTGCGACCGGCGTCGAGCCGGGCCGGGCTCGACGAGCCGGACGACGACCTCGACGTGCCGGAGTTCATTCCGCCGGAGTAGCGCTGCGCCCACGGCAGCACTGAGTATCTTGGGCCGCAGACAAAGGGCAGCAGTTCCATCCCAAGCGCTGCGTACGCTGGACTTGAGAAAGCGCTCACTCCGAGTCGGAAGGGTGCGGCGGCCGAGGCGGCGATCACGGCAGCGGTGATCCAGCTCGGCTTGACCGTGCTGCGGCCGCTTTGCGAGGGACGACGCTATGACCTGATCGTCGACCTCGAGCCGACCCTACTGCGCGTGCAATGCAAGCTGGCGCGGCGCGTCGGCGGAGTCCTCGCGATCGAGCTCAAGACCAGCCGCTGCACGCCAAGCGGCTACGTCCGAACCAGCTACTCGCCGACCGAGATAGACGCGATCAGTGCCTATGCCCCGGACCTCCGCAAGTGCTACCTGTTGCCGATTTCCGAGGTCAGCGCCCGCAGCAGTCTCCACCTTCGCGTGGCGCCGACCGGGAACAATCAAGTGCGGAGCATCACGTGGGCCAGCGACCACGAGCTGGCACCAGTCGTGCAAAGACTTCGTGCCGGCCAGGTGCAGCCGTAGCGACCGGGGAAGCTACACTTCCACGACCAGACCAGGGGCTATAGCTCAGCTGGGAGAGCGTCGCGCTGGCAGCGCGAAGGTCGTCGGTTCGAGCCCGACTAGCTCCACTGAACTGTTCGGCGCGCAAACCAAGGCTTGCAGCTCACACGCGCCAGCCCAAGGGGCCCGACGACTACGCCCGCGGCCCGTTGCCGCTCAACGCGGCAGCTCGACCGCCGGCAGCCCGTCGATGCTCACGCTGTTCTTCTCGCGCTGGTAGTCCGCGAGCGCCTGCGCACCGCCCGCGCGGACCTTCTTCTGCGCCCACGCATCTGCGTGCGGTCGCTCACCTTGAAAGTCCATCAGCGGCACGCCGTAGCCGCAGCTGTCCGCCACTCGCGTGACGTGCAGCAGCACGACCGCCCGCCTGGCATCCGGGACCGCCGGCTCTGCGAAGTCGCAGCGCCGCACGAGCTCCTCGAAACGGTCGTCGTGGGCGAGCACGACCTCGCCGCTGCCGTGCAGGCGAAGTATGCGTGGCGGCCCGGAGAAAGCGCACAGCATGATCACCAGCCGCCCGTTCTCGCGCACGTGCGCGATCGTCTCCGCGCCGCTGCCGACGATGTCCAGATAAGCCACCGTGCGCTCGTCGAGCACATGCAACGTGCCGATCGGGCCCTTGGGCGAGACGTTGATGTGACCGTGCTCGGCAAGCGGCGCGCTGCCCACGAAGAACATCGGCTGCGCGGTGATCCATCCAGCCAGATGCGAGTCGATTCCGTCGAACACCTTGCCCACCAGGCCAGGATAGTCGGGTGGCGGGCCCAGGCAGGCGCGGCGCTGCTATTCGACTCCTTCACGCCAACCAACGGCGCGCGCGCCCTCGCCCCGACCGCTCGGCGGCCGAGGCGAGGACGGTCGCCTTCAGGACCCGTTGTTGACGAACGCCTGGTAGGGCCGGCACGGCTCGTTGCGCAGGCTCGGGCACGCGGGCTGGGCCGTCGGCACGCTCACGCCCGGCACGATCGGCAGCGTCAGGCTCGACGCTTTGCTCGAGGAGAACTCGATCGAGACGTTCGCCGTGCCGCCTTCCGGCTGCGGGTGACTGACCGACCAGATCGGCTGGGAGCCGTTCGGCGCGGCGATCGTCACCCGGATGCGCGAGCCCGCGCGATACGCGTGCCCCTCGAAGTAGAGCGGAATCGTCACCGGCACGAACTTGCCCGCCGGCATCGGCACCATCTTGCGGAAGGTCGGGATCGGCTCGAGCGCGGTCGGTTCCTGCTTGAACATGTTGTTCGCCGTCGTCGCGAGTTTCCGCTCGCTCGCCCGGATCCAACCGTTCTGCACGAACGTCTCGTTGCCGTCCGGACCGACTTCGCTGACCGTCGCCTGCAGGTCGACGTCCGGGGTCGAGGACTGCACCCACAGCTTGACCGCGCCCGCGCCGACGGCCACGGTGTTCGCGGCGAGTGGAGCCGATACGTAGGACAGCGCCTTGCCCGCCGGCGGCTGCACCCAGTTCCAGGACCACTGCGACGCGTTGCCCCACAGGCCGCCTGTGCCCGTGCCGCCCGAGTAGTCGGTCAGCGGCGTGGCGGTCGGATCCGAGGTGTACGAGTCCACGCCTTTGACGTTCGAGGGCTGTTCGTTGAGCGTGCCGCCCGTCCCCAGGTACCAAGACTGGGGCGTCGTGCCCGGCACCGGGAAGTCCGAGAAGGACTGTTCAAACCCCGGGTAGGGATTGCCGGCCGCGTTCGTGCCGCCCGGCGGCGCTT
>DATINR010000177.1:0-28969 GCA_035473995.1 Solirubrobacteraceae bacterium | reverse complement strand
CCGCTGCTGCGCGCGGCGGGCAATCCGTGGGACCTGCGCAAGGCCGCCCCGTACAGCTCCTACGGAGACTTCGACTTCAAGATCCCGGTCGGCACGGTCGGCGACAACTACGACCGCTTCGCGGTGCGCCTGGCCGAGATCTACGAGTCGGTGAAGATCGTCGCCCAGGCGCTCGACGGCCTGCCCGAGGGACCGCACATCACGGAGGACCGCAAGGTCGCGCTGCCCCCCCGCCACGAGCTGGCCACGTCGATGGAGGCGTTGATCCACCACTTCAAGCTCGTCACCGAGGGCTTCCGCGTGCCGCCGGGCGAGGTCTACTACCCGATCGAGTCGCCACGCGGAGAGCTCGCCTGCTTCGTGCGCTCGGACGGCAGCTCAAAGCCCGCACGGGTGCACATGCGCGACCCGAGCTTCGTCAACCTGCAGGCGCTCTCGCACATGGCCGAGGGCGCCTACATCGCCGACATGATCGCCACGGTCGCGATGCTCGACCCGATTTTGGGAGGGATCGACAGATGACCCCTGTCCCCCGCCTGGGAAACGCACCACACGCAGACGGCTGGGATCGGCCGGCCGACCTGGAGAAGGACCCGGCGCTGATCCCGGACCCGGCGACGACGCCGGTCCCGCAGGAGCTGCGCGAGACGATCGAGCAGCTGATGGCGCGCTACCCGGAGCGCCATTCGGCGGCGATCCCGGCGCTGCACGCGGCGCAGGAGCTGCACAGCTGGTGCTCGCCCGAGGCGATCGAGCAGGTGGCGTGCGTGATGGAAGTGACGCCGGCCTACCTGGACTCGGTGGCGAGCTTCTACGACATGCTCGAGCAGCAGCCGGTGGGCAGGCACAGCGTGTACGTGTGCACGAACATCTCCTGCTCGCTGCGCGGCGCCGACGCGCTTCTGGAAGCGGTCGAGCAGGCGGCGGGCGAGGACCCCGAGTTCAACGTGCGCGCGTTCGAGTGCCTGGGCGCTTGCGACATCGCCCCGATGGCCTCGGTCGACGGCGTGTACGTGGGGCCGCTCGAGCTCGCGGACGTGCCACAGCTGCTCGACGACGCGCGCGCGGGGCGGGCGGTGCTGCCGCACAAGCAGCTCGCCACGCGCCTGGTGGCCGACCCGCATGCGAACTCGCAGGAGTTCGCCCCTCACGCCCCCGAGGAGGGCCGGCGATGAGCGACGTGCTGCTGTTCAAGGACATCGACGAGCCGGGGCTCGACACGCTGGCCGTGTACGAAGCGCGTGGCGGCTACGCCTCGCTGCGCAAGGCCCTGGAGATGACGCCGGCGCAGGTGCTCGAGCAGCTCGAAGCGTCGGGATTGCGCGGGCGCGGCGGCGCGGGCTTTCAGATGGGCAAGAAGGTCTCGTTCCTGCCGCAGGGCTCGATGGACAAGTACCTCGTGTGCAACGCGGACGAGTCCGAGCCGGGCACGTTCAAGGACCGCGAACTGATGCAGAAGACGCCGCACACGCTGATCGAGGGGATCGTGATCGCCTCCTACGCGGCGGGGGCGCAGCGCTCGTTCATCTACATCCGCGGCGAGTACGTGCTGCAGGCCGACGTGCTCGACGCGGCGTTGGCGGAAGCGCGCGAGGCGGGCTACGTGGGCGAGGCGATCCTCGGCTCCGATCACTCGCTCTCGCTGGTCGTGCACCGCGGCGCGGGCGCGTACATCTGCGGCGAGGAGACGGGGCTGCTCGACTCGCTGGAGGGCAAGCGCGGCAACCCGCGCCTGAAGCCCCCGTTCCCGGCCAACCAGGGCCTCTACCAGGGCCCGACGCTGATCAACAACGTCGAGACGCTCTCGACGGTGCCGGCGATCATCGCGATGGGCGGCGAGCAGTACGCGGAGATCGGCGTGCAGACCTCGACGGGCACGAAGCTCGTGAGCATCTCGGGCCACGTGCAGCGGCCGGGCAACTACGAGATCGAACTGGGGATCCCCTCGCGGGAGATCATCTACGGCTTGGCCGGCGGCCCGCCGGAGGGGCACGAGATCAAGTGCTGGTTCCCGGGCGGCTCCTCGGCGCCGGTGCTGACGCCCGCGGACCTCGACGTCCCCTACGACTTCGACTCGCTCGCCAAAGCCGGCTCGATGCTCGGCTCGGGCGCGATCATCGTCGTCGACGACTCGACGCCGATCGTCGACCTCGCGCTGAAGGTGGCGAAGTTCTACCGCCACGAGTCCTGCGGCAAGTGCACGCCGTGCCGCGAGGGCACGAACTGGACGGTGAAGATGCTCGAGCGGATCGACTCGGGCGAGGCGACGCCGATGGACCTCGACATCATGGCCTCGGTCCAGGATCACATCATCGGCAACTGCCTGTGCGTGCTGGGCGACGCGATGGCGATGCCGATCGGCTCGATGATCGCCAAGTTCCGCGAGGAGTTCGAGGCGCACATCGAGGCGGCGCGGGCGCGCGCGGAGCTGGGGCTGGCGGGCGTGGCAGGCACCGGCGGGGTGCACGACCCCGAGCGCATGCAGCACCCGGGCGTCGCCTACGAGAGCGCCCAGGCGCTGGGCGAGGAACTGCGCTGATGCCCAGGCCCGAACCGAGGACGATCAGCTTCACGATCGACGGCCGCGAGGTGCAGGCGCCGGAGAACACGATGCTGGTCGACGCGGCCAAGCACGGCGACGTCGAGATCCCGGTGTTCTGCTACGAGCCGAAACTCGGCAACCCGGTCGGCGCCTGCCGCATGTGCCTGGTCGAGATCGAAGGCATCGGCAAGCTGCAGACGGGCTGCTCGACGCCGGTCAAGGACGGCATGGTCGTGCACACGCAGACCGAGCGCGTGAAGGAGGCGCAGCGCTCGGTCGTCGAGTTCCTGCTGATCAACCACCCGCTCGACTGCCCGGTCTGCGACAAGGGCGGCGAGTGTCCGTTGCAGGACATCAGCTTCGGCTGGGGCGGTGGCATCTCGCGCTTCATCGAGCCCAAGCGCCACTTCGTCAAGCCGCTGGAGCTCTCGCCGAAGATCGCGATCGACCGCGAGCGCTGCATCCTCTGCTACCGCTGCGTGCGCTTCTCCCAGGAGATCGCCGAGGACTACCAGCTGGTGCTGCTCGAGCGCGGCGCGCACTCGTTCGTCTCGACCTTCGACGGGCACCCCTACGTGGCGCCGTTCAGCGGCAACATCATCGAGCTGTGCCCGGTGGGCGCGCTCACCTCGCGCTCCTACCGCTTCCGCGCGCGCCCGTGGGACATCGAGGACGCGGGCACGGTCTGCACGCTCTGCCCGGCGCAGTGCAACGTCAAGCTGACGGTGCGCGACGAGCGCGTGCTGCGCGTGCTCTCGCGCGAGCACTCGGAGGTCGACGATGGCTGGCTGTGCGACCACGGGCGCTTCGCCTACCCGGCGCTGGCCGAGGGCGTCCAGCGCGCGAGCGAGAACGGCGGCGGCCCGAGCGTCCACGTCGGCATGCGCGTGAGCCAGCCGCTGTTGCGTGACGGCGGCGAGCTGCGTCCGGTCTCGTGGGAGCGGGCGCTGCAGGAGGCCGGCGTGGCGCTGCAGCGCGCGGGCGCGAAGACGGCGGCGCTCGCCGGCGGCGGGACGACGAACGAGGAGGGCCTGCTGCTCGGGCGCCTGATGCGCGAGGGGCTCGGCTCGCCGCACGTGGACTCGCGCGTCGCCGGCTCGCTCGAGCTGGAGCTGCTGCAGACGCTGAGCGACCCGCGGCTGCAGGCGAAGGTCTCGGACCTCGAGTTCGCCCACGCCGTGCTGCTGCTCGACTGCGAGCCGCTGACGGACGCGCCGATCCTCGACCTGCGGCTGCGCAAGGGCGTGCGCCGCCATGGGATGCGCCTGGAGCGCTGCTCGGGCGAGCAGCTCGGCCAGCTGCGCGAGCTCGCCGGGCGCCTGGTCGAGGAGGCGGGCGAGGAGCTCGTGATCCTGTGGGGCGAGCGCTTCGCGGCGGGCCCCGAGGGCGCGGAGCGCGTACGTGCGCTGCTCGAGCTGGCGGATGAGCTCTCGCTGGCCGACGTCGACGGCGCGGGCCTCCTGGAAATCCCGGCGACGGCCAACGGCCGCGGCCTGCGCGAGAGCGGTGTCTTGCCCAACGCGGCCCCTGGCCTGCGCCCGGCCGAGGCGGGCGACGGCCGCGACGCGCGCGCGATCGCGGCTGGCCTGGCGGACGGGGAGCTGAACGCGCTGTACCTGCTGCAGGCCGACCCGCTCGATCCGCTGGACCCGTTCGCGACGAGCGCCGACGCTTCGGCCTGGGGCGCGGCGCTCGAGCGCGCGAGCACGGTCGTGGCGCACGCGACGCTGCTCACGCAGGGCCTGCACGAGCACGCCAACGTGATCTTCCCGGGCGAGTCCTACGCGGAGAAGGAGGGGACGGTCACTCACCCGGACGGCCGCCTGCAGCGAGTGCGCCAAGCGGTCGCGCGGCCGGGCTCGACGCGGCCGGGCTGGCAGGTGATCGCCGAGCTGGGCGATCGCGTCGGCTTCGACGCGGGCGTGCGCAACGAGCACGCGGCCTCGCAGCTTCTGTTCGACGCGGTGCCCTTCTACGGCGGGCTGACGCTCGAGCAGATCGGCGGGCGCGGCGTGCGCTGGCAGGAGCGTCCGCGCAGCAGCACGAGCGACTCCGAGCAGGGTGATGACGCGGGTCACGAGGAGTCCTCGAAGCGCTCCGCGCCGGACCCCGAGCGCTTCAGCGGCGCCGAAGTCGAGCAGCACGGCTCCGGCGGCGCGCCCGACCCCGACCCGGCGGCCACGGCGGAGCAGGCAGCCGCCGAGGCCACGACCGTCACGGACACCCCGGCCGAGGGCAGGGGCACGGGCGACGCAGGTGAGAGCGGATGAGCCCGGCGACGCAACTGGCCGTGGTCGGCTACTACGAGCCGTGGTGGATCCAGATCATCAAGGCGATCGTGATCTTCGCCGTGGGCCTGCAGCTCGTGCCGGTCGTACTGCTCGCCGAGCGCAAGCTGCTCGGCCGCTTCCAGAGCCGCTACGGACCCAACCGGGTCGGCCCGTACGGTGCGCTGCAGCCGCTCGCGGACATCCTCAAGCTGCTGACCAAGGAGCAGTTCCGCCCGACCACGTCGATCGGCTTCCTGTTCGCGCTTGCGCCGACGATCTCGATCCTCACGGCGGTCGCCGCGTTCGCGCTGATCCCGTTCGGCAACACGCAGGACATCTTCGGCACGAAAGTCGGGCTGTACGGGCTCGACGTCTCGATCGGGCCGCTGTACCTGTTCGCGTTCGGCGCGGTCGCCTTCTACGGGATCATGCTCGGCGGCTGGTCCTCGGGCTCGAAGTACTCGTTCCTCGGCGCGATGCGCGGAGCAGCGCAGCTGATCTCCTACGAGGTCTCCCAGGGATTGGCCCTGCTCGGCGTGATCTTCTCGGCGCAGACGCTCTCGCTGACCGGCATCGTCACCGCCCAGAAAGGCATGTGGTACATCGTGCCGCAGTTCTTCGGCTTCCTGATCTTCCTCACAGCGAGCTTCGCCGAGACCAACCGCGCGCCGTTCGACCTGACCGAGGCCGACGCGGAGCTGGTGGGCGGCTACAACACGGAGTACGGGGGCGGGCGATTCGCGTCCTACTACTTCGCCGAGTACCTCAACGTGCTCGTCGTCTCGGGGATCGTCACGACGGTCTTCCTCGGCGGCTGGCTGCTTCCGTTCGGCATCCACCCACCGGGCTTCCTCGACCCGTTCATCGTGCTGTTCAAGATGGGCCTGTTCACGTTCCTGTTCATCTGGGTGCGCGCGACCCTGCCGCGCCTTCGCTACGACCAGTTGATGAGCTTCGGCTGGAAGATCCTGCTGCCGCTGGCGACGCTCAACGCGCTGGTCACGGCCGTGCTCGTGGTGGTGACCCACTGATGGCCGAGTCGCCCACGAGCCTCAACGTCACGGCTTGGAGCCCCGGCGAGGACGTGATCGAGGTCCAGCGGACCCCGCCGCCGGGGGCCGCGCGCAGCATCTGGCGCACATTCGGCGAGACCGCGCGCGGGCTGATGACGACGTTCGGCCGCTTCCGGGAAACCCCCGTCACGGTGCAGTATCCGGAGCAGAAGACGCCCGTCTTCCCGCGCTTTCGCGGGCGCCACAAGCTGCACCGCTTCGAGGACATACCGTCAAACGGGGCGCAGGCCGGCCTGGAGAAGTGCGTCGGCTGCTCACTGTGCGCGGCTGCTTGCCCGGCGGACTGCATCCGCGTGGTCGCGGCCGAGAACACGCCGGAGCATCGCGTCTCCGCCGGCGAGCGATACGCGGCCGTGTACGAGATCAACCTGTCGCGCTGCATCTTCTGCGGTTACTGCGAGATCGCGTGCCCGTTCGACGCGATCACGATGGGCCACGACTATGAGCTCTCCGACTACGACCGCACCGATCTGATCTTCACCAAGGAGATGCTGCTGGCCGAGCCGCTCGAGCGCACGCCGTTGAGGACCGAGGACGAGTGAGGGGGGTGGCGGGCAGATGAGCGCGGTTCTGTTCTTCATCGCCGCGGTCGGCGTGGTCTCCGGCGCGGTCGGCGTGGTCGTGCTGCGCAACCCCTTCTACAGCGTGCTCGCGCTGGTCGGTCACCTGCTTTCGCTGGCCGTGCTGTTCCTGCTGCTGCGCGCGGAGTTCGTGGCAGCGATCCAGGTCGTGATCTACGCGGGCGCGGTGATGGTGCTGTACGTGTTCGTCGTCGCCTACGTCGGCGACCAGACCGAGCCGCTCGGCGAGCGCCTGCGCAACCCGGGCGCGGTCGGCTCCCAGCTGCGACTCGGCGGCGCGATCGTCGCGGGCGCGCTGCTCGTCGAGCTGCTGATCGCGCTGCTCGGCACGGGCCTTCAGGCGATCGACGGCAAGGGCGCCGGCTACAGCCCGGGACCGGAGGCGTTCGGCACGCCGGCGTACATCGGCAAGCTGCTGCTCACGCGCTTCCTGCTCGCGTTCGAGGTCGCGTCGTTCCTTCTTTTGATGGCCGCCGTTGGCGGCGTTGTCTTGGCGCGGCGTCGACATGGGCTGGAGGAGGACGACGAGGAGCAGGACGTGCTCACGCCGATGAACCTGCTGCGCCCCCGGTCTACCGGCACGATGGCCGAGGGGATCGGCAAACGATGAGCATCGCCTGGTACCTGGCGGTCTCAGCGATCGTCTTCACGCTCGGCGCGATCGGCGTGATCACGCGCCGCAACCCGCTCGTCGTGCTGCTCTGCCTGGAGCTGATGCTCAACGGCGGCAACCTCGCGCTGATCGCGTTCTCGCGCATGTGGGGCAACGGCGACGGGCAGATCCTCGCGATCGTGGTGATGACAGTGGCCGCCTGCGAGGTCTGCATCGGCCTGGGCATGATCGTCGCGCTGTACCGCCGGCACCTACCGATCGACGTCGACGAGCTGAGAGAGCTCCAGGGCTAAGGCAGGCGATGACCCAGACAACCTACGGGTGGCTGGTGCTGGCGTTCCCGCTGCTGGGCACGCTGACGATCGGCCTCGGCTACCGCAAGCTGCCCGGGCGCAGCGCGGGCTGGATCGGCACGGGCGCGATCTTCCTCGCGTTCCTCGCGGCGCTCGGCGCGCTGCTGGAGATGCAGGGCCACGCTCCGGAGCACCGCCAGATGGTCTCCTCGCTGTGGAGCTACGCCTCGACGGTCGGCGTCGACGCGCAGATGTCGATCCTGGTGGACCCGTTGTCGGTCTTCATGATCCTCGTCGTCACGGGGGTCTCGACGCTGATCCACCTGTACTCGATCTCCTACATGACCGAAGACCGCGGCTTCGCGCGCTACTTCGCCTATCTCAACTTCTTCGTCTTCTCGATGCTGCTGCTCGTGCTCGCGGGCAACTTCCTGCTGCTGATCGTCGGCTGGGCGTTCGTCGGCGCGGCCTCCTACCTGCTGATCTCCTTCTGGTACCGGCGCAAGACGGCGACGGCGGCGGGGATCAAGGCGTTCGTGATCAACGTGGTGGGCGACGTCGGGCTCGTGCTCGGGACGTACTTCATCTTCAAGCACACGGGCACGCTCGACTTGCTGCGCGCGTTCCACGCGACGAGCGGCGGCGCGTTCGGCGCGAGCGGCGACGGCGACCTGACGGCGGGCTGCCTGCTGCTGCTCGTCGGCGCGCTTGCCAAGTCGGCGCAGATACCGCTGCACACGTGGCTGCCCGACGCGATGGAAGGCCCGACGCCGGTCAGCGCGCTGATCCACGCGGCGACGATGGTCACGGCCGGCGTCTACCTGATCGCGCGCATGCACCCGCTGTTCGAACTGGCGCCGGCGGCGGAGGACGTCGGCGCGGTGATCGGCGCGGCGACGCTCCTGATCGCGGGCACGATCGCGATCGCGCAGACGGACATCAAGCGCGTGATCGCCTACTCGACGATGTCGCAGATCGGCTACATGATCATGGGCGTGTCCGTCGGCGCGTACGCGGCGGGGCTGTTCCACCTGATGACGCATGCCTTCTTCAAGGCGCTGCTGTTCATGGGCGCGGGCTCGATCATCGGCGCGATGGCCGGCGAGCAGTCGCTGGAGAAGATGGGCGGCTTCCGCAAGGCGATGCCGTTCACCTACGGCTGCTTCATCGTCGGCGGCCTGGCGCTGTCGGGCCTGCCGCCGTTCTCGGGCTTCTTCTCCAAGGACGAGATCCTGCTCGTCACGGGCGAGCGCGGCGGCTGGCACTGGGCGCTCTACGTGGTCGGCTACCTCGGCGCGCTGCTGACGGCGGTCTACACGTTCCGGATGATCTTCCGCGCCTTCCACGGCGAGCCGGTGAAGCAGGCCGTGGAGCTCGAAGAAGGCCACCTGCACCACGCCGAGCAGCCGACCAATCCGGCCAACGGCGAAGCCGAGGACACCGACGTCGGCTTCCCGGGCCCGGTCCACACGATCGCCGAGCGCGCGCTGCCGATGCGCGTGGCGATGTTCATCCTCGCGATCGGGGCGTTCGGCGCGGGGCTCGTGCAGATCCCGAAAGTCGACTTCGTGATCGACGACTTCCTCGCCCCGTCGTTCATCGGCTCGCGGCTGTACGAGGTGCACGAACGCAGCGGCCTGCTGGTCTTTGGCATCGTGCTCGGCACGGCGCTCGGGCTGCTCGGCATCCTGATCGCCTACCGCGTGTGGGTGCAGCGGCCGGGCACGGCGACGGTGGTGCGCAAGCGGCTGCGCCCGGCGTATCAGCTGTTCGTCAACAAGTGGTACTTCGACGAGCTGATCGACGTGCTCGTCGTGCGCCCGGCGGCGGCGATCGGCCAGTTCGCGAGGGGCACGTTCGAGCGCGTGTTCGTCGACGAGACGCTGATCGGCGGCACGACGGGCCTCGTGCGGATCGGCTCGGCCGCCGTGCGCGCGGCGCAGAGCGGCTTCGTGCGCTACTACGCGGCGCTGCTCGTGCTCGGCCTCACGGGCGTCGGCTTCTACTTCCTCTTGCAGACGTGATGACGGAGCCGAGCTGATGCCGCCGCTCTCGATCATCCTCTGGCTGCCGGCAGCCGCCGGGTTGCTAGGCGCCATGCTGTCGCTGCTCCTGCGCCGCACGGACGTCGCGCACTCCGTCCAGATACCGGCCGGGCAGACGAGCACGAAGGGCGCTCCGTTCTCGCGCCTGAGCACCTCCGGCGGCCTCGCGCTGCTCGGCTCGCTCGCCACGTTGGGCCTCGCGATCGGCTACATCGCCGACTACTCCCCCGGCTCCGGTCTCGTCCACGTGACCGACGTCGTGTGGATCTCCGAGCTCGGCATCCACTACAAGCTCGGCATCGACGGCCTGAACGTGTTCATGATCGGGCTGACAGCGCTGCTGTTCGCGGTCGCCGTGATCGCGGCGAACCTGCGCGAGTGGGAGCGCCCGCGCCTCTTCTACTTCAGCTTCATGCTGGCCGAGTCGGCCGTGCTCGGCGCGCTCTTGGCGCAGGACCTCGCGCTGTTCGTCGCCTTCTTCGATTTGATGCTGATCCCCTTTTATTTCCTGATCGGCGTGTGGGGCCGTGAGCCTGGGCGCGTGAAAGCGACGATCAAGCTCGTGATCTACACGCTCGTCGGCTCGCTACTGATGCTCGCCGCGGCGGTAGCGACGGGCGTGCTCGCGGCCCAGCACGGCGGCGGGCACATCACGTTCGTGCTGTCCTCGCTCGAACACCTGCCGCTTCCGCGCGGCTCGCAGGAGTGGATCTTCCTGTTCTTCGCGGCCGCCTTCCTCGTGAAGATGCCGGCGTTCCCGCTGCACGGCTGGATGCCGGACGGGTACAAGGCGATGCCGATCGAGGTGCTGATGGTCTTCTCGGGCGTGCTCTCGAAGATCGGCGCCTACGGGTTCCTGAAGATCGTGCTGCCGCTGTATCCACAGGCGGCGGCGCACTTCCAGACGCTGATGCTGCTGATCGCGCTGGCCTCGATCCTGTACGGATCTGTCGTCGCCTTCACGCAGACCGACGCGCGGCTGATCGCCGGGTACTCCTCGGTCGCGCAGCTCGGCTTCATCACGCTCGGGATCTTCTCGCTGAACCCGCAGGGCGCCCAGGGCGCGCTGCTGCAGATGGTCAACCACGGACTCGTCGTAGCGCCGCTGCTGTTCATCGTCGCGCTGCTGGCCCAGCGGGCGGGCGGCTCGGAGGATGTGCGCGAGATGGGCGGGATCGCCTTCCGCGCGCCGGTGCTCGCGACGGTCTTCCTGATCGTCGCGCTCGCCACGCTGGCGATCCCGGGCTCGTCGAACTTCGTCGGCGAGTTCCTGATCCTGCTCGGCGTCTTCAAAGCCAAGCTCGCGATCGCGATCATCGCCTTCACGGGCGTCGTGCTGGCGAGCGTCTACGCGCTGCGGCTGTTCATCAGGGCGATGCACAACCGCGTCGGCTCGGGCGTGCAGTCGCGCGAGCTGAGCCTCAGCGACGGCGTCGTGCTCGTGCCGGTCGTCGGCGTGATCCTGTTCATGGCGCTGTATCCGCAGCTCGCGCTGCATCGCAGCGAACGGTCGGTGAAGACGGCCGTGGCAAGCGCGCATGCCGACGCGACCCAGCCCAAGCTCGCTTCCTCCTTCGACTGCAACAGTCCGAACACGCTGGGCTGCGTGACCCTCACGAAGTCGGAAGGCGGCTAACCCGTGAGCGCGATCATCGCCACGGCCCACCTGAAAGGCCCGCACGTCGACTTCGCGGCGCTCTCGCCGCTGATCGCGCTGCTCGGCGGCGCGACGATCGTGCTGCTGGTCGGGCTGGCCCGCACCCGCTGGATCCGCGCGCACGTCGTGCCGGCGCTGAGCCTGGTCGCGCTCGGCGCGGCGGCGGGGCTGACGATCTGGCAGTGGGACGCGGAGAAGTCGATCGTGTCAGGAGCGCTGCGGATCGACGACTTGTCGTTGATGCTCAACCTGATCCTCGCCGCGGGCGCCGCGATGGCGGTGCTGCTGGCGTGGCGCTCGCAGGCGGCGCGCGAAGCGGGACACGGCGAGTTCTTCGCGCTGCTGTTGACCTCGGTCGGCGGCATGTCGCTGCTGGCGGCGGCGCAGAACACGGTCGCCCTGTTCGTGGGGCTCGAGCTCCTGTCGATCCCGCTCTACGTGCTCTGCGCAAGCGAGCTGCGCCGCGAGCATTCGCTGGAGTCGGGGCTGAAGTACCTGATCGTCGGCGCTGTGGGCTCGGCGACGCTGCTGTACGGGCTGGCGATGATCTACGGCGCTACGGGCGCGACCGACTTCGGCGCGATCGCAAGCGCGCTGTCGAGCGGCAGCCTCGCCACGGACCCGCTCACGCTGACGGGCATCGCGCTGTGCGTGGCCGGGCTCGCATTCAAGGCATCGGTCGCCCCCTTCCACCAGTGGACACCCGACGTCTACGAGGGAGCGCCGACGCCGATCACGGCGTTCATGGCGGTCGCGACGAAGGTCGCCGCGCTCGGCGTGTTCCTGCGCTTCTTCGACGTCGCGCTGATCGGCGCACAGAGCACGTGGGGCCCGGCGGTGGCGGTGCTGGCGACGATCACGATCCTCGTCGGCAACGTCGGCGCGCTCGGGCAGTCCTCGCTGAAGCGGATGCTCGCCTACTCCTCGGTGGCGCAGGCCGGCTACATGCTCGCGGGCGTCGTCGTGGCGACGCAGCTCGGCGTGCGCGCGACGGTCTTCTACCTCGCGGTATATCTCTTCATGAACATGGCGGCATTCGCGGTGATCGTCGCGCGCGAGCGGGAAACGGCGCTGGGCGACTCGATCCAGGGCATCACGGGCCTCGGCCGCGAGCGCCCGTGGCTCGCCGCCCCGATGACGGTTTCGATGCTCGCGCTCGCCGGCATCCCGGCGACGGCGGGCTTCACGGGGAAGTTCTACTTGATCGATGCGGCCGTCTCGGGCGGCTACACGTGGCTGGGCGTGGTGATCGTGATCGGCTCGATGATCTCGCTCGGCTACTACCTGCCGGTGATCGCGGCGATCTGGATGCGACCGGCGCCCGAGCCGGGAAGCGACTTCGCGGCGACGCCCCCGCCCGCCGGCGCGCCTGCGGGCGGGGGCACGCCGCTGCCGGCGCTCGCGGGCGGCTCGCCCGAGCTCGACGCGCCGAGCGAGCCCACCGGCGCCGCTGCCGGGCGAGGCCATCCGGAGGTGTTGTTCGTGGCGCTGCTGGCCGGCGCGGCGACCGTGTTCTTCGGCATCCTCCCGCAGCCGCTGTTCAACCTCGTGCACCACGCGGGCAGCGCGCTGGGCGGGCTGTTCTGAGCCGATGAGCGCGACCGGCGAGAACTTCGGCGTGCTGCTCGACATCGACGGCGTGCTGTACGTCGGCGACGAGCCGATCGCGGGCGCGCACGAGGCGCTCGCCGAGCTGCGTGGGCAGAGCGCGGGACTGCGCCTGGTGACGAACACGACCTCGCGCTCGCGCAGGCAGGTCGCCGAGCACCTCGAGCAGCTCGGCTTCGACACCTCGGTCGAGGAGATCCTCACGCCGGCGGCGATGGCGGTGCGCCACTGCGAAGAGCGCGGGCACTCGTCGGTGGCTGATCGTCAGCGACGGGCTGCGCGAGGACCTCGCGCCGCTCGGCAGCGCGCCGGCGAGCGAGCGCGGCGGCGGCAAGCCGGGCACGCCAATCGACGCGGTGATCCTCGGCGACGTCGGCGACCGCTTCGACGCGCAGCTGCTCAACCACGCCTTCCGCCTGATGATGGACGGCGCCGAGCTGATCGCGCTGCAGCACAACCGCTACTGGCGGCGCAGCGACGGGATGGCGCTCGACGTAGGCGCCTACGCGGCGGCGCTCGAGTACGCGACCCGCAGCGAGGCCATCGTCGTCGGCAAGCCCTCCCAGGAGTTCTTCGCGGCGGCACTCGCCGACATGGAGCTCGAGCAGGCGGTGATGGTCGGCGACGACGTCGAGGCCGACGTGGGCGGCGCGATGGCCGCCGGGCTGGCAGGCGTGCTCGTGCGCACCGGCAAGTTCCGGCAGGACGCGCTGCCGCAGGAAGTCACGCCTACGGCGGTCGCCGACTCGATCGCAGACGTGCCCACGCTGTTCGAGCGGGTCTTCGGAGCGGGCGACTCCGGGCACCAGTAGGGCTCTCGCCTCTCGGCCGTGCCCTGCTCTCGGCTTTGCCGCCTGGCTCAGGCCTGCCGCCCCCCGAAGGACGGGGCGATCGAGATAGACACCTCCGACCAGGACTTCGAGCTCGACGACTATTCGACAGGCGGCGGACAGCTGGAGCTGGAGAACGTCGCCGGTGACAGCTCGAAACTGCGAGACGACATGTCGGCGCTGCTGCAAACCCAAGTAATCCCTAGCGAGGTCCGTGCGCCGCTGCCTCGGCATTTGAAGGCCGCGCAGGAGGAGGGGATGGCCGACTTATGCTCGGAGTGGGGAATTGCTGCTGGTAATTCCTCTGGCGAAAGATCCGCGCAGCGCACGGTGGGGTAACCCTCAGGCCGCAAAGTCAGTCGGCGACCGGGTTCAGATCGCCTTTCTGAAGCGATTTCCCAGCGTATCGGTGATTCTCGCGATCCCGGTCACCGGCTGGTCGGCGCACAGGGAGAGCTTCCGACCTGCACCGCGGCGAAGCCGCCCACCCCGCGATAGCTTGTCAGAGACAGCGCTCGCAACGCTTCTCCTGATCGCCGACACTTGGAGGTTTCCTCCGTGCGCGCTGCTGCAATTCAGTGCATTCGGATCCTCCCGATCTCGTGTAGTCTCGGCGCGGGAAGAGCGGGGCGGTCGATGCGCATCGCGCGTCGCTTGACCCATCAGTCATCGATGCGCCAGCGAGCAACGCAACGCCTTCTCGAAGAACTTAGAGCCATGCCAGAGTCGAGTCAGTTCCCTCAGCAGCTCCAGTACCCCACCCAGACCCCATTCGGCGCGCCCGACGCGGGCAGCGACGTGCTACCTCGGCCACCCTTCGAGACGACCGAGCTCCCTGCGCAAGCGCTGCTCGCGACCGACGACGGCGATCCCGTTGCGCGAATCCTCGTCGGCCGTATGGGGTCGGGCAAGACCCGGCATCTGATCGAGCTTCGCGACCGCCTGGCCGCGGAGGGCCTCTGCGATATCGCCCCGATGGAGTCCGATCTGCCGAGCCTAACGAACGTCACACGGCTCGCCGACGACCTGAGCACCGACCCTGTCGAGCGAGCCGAGGTCTGGAGCAAGATCTGGGAGCGCGCGATCATCCGATCCGCGCTCTCATGGACTGACGCCAACGTGCCGTCTCGCTCGATTTATGGAGAATTCGGCCGCATCCTTCAGGAACACTCGACCGTGTCACAAATACGTTCTCTGTTGCGCGACGACTCGTGGGAGCAAGTCTATGACGAGTTCGAGCAGAAGATGCACGTCCGCCAGCGTCCGCTCTGTTTCTTCCTCGACATGGTCGAGGACAACTCGGCTCGCTCTCCTCTTTACTGGCTCTGGTGTCAACAGGGCCTCGTCTCCGAGGTCCTCAAACTTTCCACGAACTCGATGCTCGCCGACAACCTGCGTATCCACGTCGCCATCCGCGACCAGACGTGGGTGGAGCTGAAGAAGCGCGCGACGCCGATACTCGAGATGCACCCACGAGTGCGGGTGCTCCGGTGGGACGCCCGCCTGATCCTCGACTTTCTCGCTCGCAAGCTCGAGCGCCTACCGGAATCATTCTTCATGCGTGGCGCGAACGAAACCGAGGATCCGAAGGCGCTCATCGCTGCGTGGCTCGGGACCGCCACCGTGAAAAACCTCGCGCGTGGCATCGATGAGGACATCGCCCTGTACCTGCTGCGCCACACTCGCCTTATCCCCAGAGACGTAGTCACGCTGGGGAACCTGCTGACGCGGACGACCTTCGCGGCCCGCAACCGCGGCGCGACGGAGCTCGCCGACGAGGAAATCCGCGCCGCTGTGGCCGAATCCGCGCGCATCAGTGCCGCAGAGGAGCTGCAGTGGTGCGGATTGGAGATCGTGTCTACTCAACTCGCCGAAAAGCACAACCGAAGCCTGTCTGCGCGGAAGAAGATCCTGCCCGACGAGGACGCCGCGGTTCGTGCTACTGAGCAGCTGATACAGCTGCTGCGCAGTTGCGAGAAGGACGTGATGACGATAGAGCGGTTTCGTGCATTCGGAGACGACGCACGCGAGCAGTTCGCGATCCATTCGCGCTTTGGACCCCTACTCTGGCGTCACGGGCTGATTGGCTGGGGAGAGGACCTCGACGGGCCGTTCCGCTTCTCGCTTTCGGGCTCAGCGGAGGCACCGCCAGACGGAATGGAGTATGTCGCGCTGCACCCGTTCCTGATCGATGCGGTGGGAGTTGCGCCGGCGACTGCTACCCCGGTCATCCCGTTTGCACAAGAGTCGATCGTATGACGAGCGGGACGACTGTAAACCTCGAGCAAGGCGCATTCGGCGTCCCTGATGGGAGCCGAGCGGAGATCGAAGTCCCGACGTTTGTGGAACTGGACCCTGCAATTGCACAGACCGGGCTCATATCTGATCCTGCGGACCGAGCGGTGCGTGTATTTGTTGGAAAGAAGGGATCGGGGAAGACAGTCTACTTGCGGAGGTTCCAAGCTGCCGCGAATGACGAGGACTCGGTCTACGCCACCGGCGTAGACCAGAATTCACCCGCGACAGACAACGTTACGAAATTCAGTAGGTGGTATCGCGGCGGTGACATCACTGAGCGCTGGAGCATGGCCTGGCGCATAGCGGTGCTCCGATCGCTCTGTTCTCACCTCCTCTTCGCCCGGGCATTGAGCAGCTACGGCTCAATACCCGATCGGAAGACGCTGCGCAGGCTAGCCGAAGAGGCGATGCCTGACGTCGGGACACCACGAAGTGTCTACGACCAGCTCGGTTCGATGATAAGCACGAATCGAACCCGGCAGGCATTCGACGCCGAGGTTCATAGTGGCATCTGGGCCGACCTTGAGTACTGGTTGCGGCAGATCATTCAAGACGCCCCCCCGATCTTCTTCTACCTAGACGCCGTCGACGAGGAGTACGCGACAGCGCCGAGCGACTGGCTGCGCTGCCAAAAGGGACTGTTCCACCAGGTCATGCGCTTTCTGCGTGACCCAGACTTCGGCGGAAGGCTTCACATTGTGATCGCAATCCGCGACAACGTCTTTGCGTCAATCCTTCGCAGCGAGCACGCAACTCGCTACCGGACCGATCCTCACGTCCGGGTACTCGCCTGGGATCGCCCGGCGGTCAGATTCTTCTTTGCGCGCAAGCTCGAACGGCTGTCGCACGAGCAGGTCATGTATCCGCATTCGCGAAGGACCGTCGCAGCCTGGCTCGGGCACACTCAGATCACCAACGCGATCAGGGACCAGGACGAGGATCTCGAAGACTACATCGTCCGCCATACACGCATGCTCCCGCGGGACATCGTGTTGATGGGCAACGAGCTGGCCGAGGAGGTACGCAAGGCGAAGGGAGAAGGACGGGCGTCCGTCCCTCAGGCGCGCATCAGGGACACCGTCAGCAAGGTCGCCGCGTGGTGCGGCAACGAGCAGCTGTTCGTCTGCGGCAACCAGATCCTCGGTGACTCGCCCTACCAGCCTGCGATGGACCAAGCCGACGGCGAGGAGCACATCTACGAGCGCATCGCCGAGATCGTGCGGTCGGTCGGTACAGACCAGTTCGGCCCGACTGCCCTCGCCCAGCTTGCCGAGCAGGGACGCATGACGATGGGTGATGCCGTCGACCTCACGGCCGTCTTGTGGCAGAACGGCCTCTTGGGATTTGGTGACGCCAGCCTGAATGGCGGAGAGTGGGTGTTCCACGGAGTCGAGGACGTCGACCGCCTGTTCATCCCGCTCGACCGCGAGCGATACGCCTTGCACCCGTGCCTTCTGGACGCACTCGGCTTTCGCGGTGCCGGCGCCGGCACCAAGCCGGTCAGACCGTGGCGTCGGGGAGCCGCCTGATGGCGAGGATCGAGACCCATAGGCTGACCGGCTGGACCGAGTTCAAGACCGTCGTCTACCCGACGTTGTTCGGCGAGGACCGGTTTTATGAGAACCGGTTCGCGTTCCGCGGCATGGCGGACGAGTCATGGCAGCTGATCAGCAGCTTCGACCGCCGCGCCTCCTCGATGGAACTCGGCGAACGACACGCGGCCTCAGAGCGCCTTCTTGGCCTTTTCGTCGAAGAGTGCGACGATGACGATTCGATCACGCCGTGCCCCCCGGACGTCGACAACCAGATAGCGGTAGCGCAGCATCACGGCCTGCCCACCCGCGCCCTCGACTGGAGCGATAGTCCCTACGTGGCCGCGTTCTTCGCCTACTTTGGCGCCCCGACCGTCCGCGAACACGAAGCGCCAACCGCGGCGATCTGGGCGCTGAATCTCGAGCACGCGGCGTGGAATGGCAGCATGGGTGCGCGGTTGCTCAGGCCCTCGCGCCGCGACGATGAGCGCATGCTCCGGCAGCGCGGGTTGTTCAGCTATCTCGAAGCGCCCTTCGACTCTCTTGAGGAATATGTAGAGATGTGTCCGGGTGACGAAGCCGCGCTGTGGAAGTTCGTCGTGCCCCGATCCGAGTCAGAGCAGGCGATTGCCGACCTAGCCGCTATGGGCATCACGGCGACGCGACTGTTCGTCGATCGCAACGGCGCTGCGCAGGCTGCCCTAGCACGGTTCAGCTGAGGGCCGCAGCAGCGACGGGAGCCTCATAATGAGAAGCTGCGAATTGCGATGGGAAGACGAGTCCTGCAGTGGGACGATCGGTCACACCGCCCGCGCCTGATACAGCCCCTGATCGGGTATCCGCCGCACCTTGGTCCGCTTTGGCGCGGAGAACCCGGCCTCGGCGAAGTGCTCTGCAAGCTCCTCCGGGCTAGGCAGATCGGCCCCGGATGTCAGATGGAAGAACAGCCCGAGCCCCGCAGCCGACGCCCGCTGCTGCTTGGCCTCGGAGGAGCGGAACATGTCGAGCACGGCGACAGTCCCGCCGGGCTCCATCGCGGCGCGTATCCGCTTCAGCACGGTCACGACCTGCTCTGCGCTGAGGTGATGGACGATGTCGAACAGCAGCGCCCCGTCGTAGGGTCCGCCGAGCTCCGACTCGAACATGTCGCCGTCGCGGTGCTCGACGCGATCGAACATCCCGGCCTTGGCGATGATCTCGCGCCCGACGCGAGCGCTGCCGGGCAGGTCGAGCACGGTGGCTTTCAGCCCCTCGTGGCGCTTGCACAGCTCGGCGGAGAACCAGCCGTGCGCGCCCGCGACGTCGAGCAGCGCCGTCGGCCGCGCGGGCAGCTCGATCGCCTTGGCGACTTCCGCCGCGGACAGGCGCGCCAGCTCGTACTGGCCGGTGATGTACACGCGCCAGTACTCCTCGTCCTCGGCGGGCTCGCGGTGGATCTCGAAGCTGCCGCCCTCGCGCACGATCCGTTCGAGATCGGCGTACCACTCCCAGTAGGTCGTCGTGTGTTCGAGCCAGGTGCCGATGTAGGTCTCCGACGCCGGGTCGAGCCACTTGCGGGCGCTCTTCGCGAGCGAGAAGGTGTGGCCGTCCTGCGCGAGCACGCCGAGGCCGGCGAGGTTCTCGCACAGCAGCCGCGTTCCCGCGACCTGCAGCTCGAGCTCCTCCGCGACGCGCCCCGCCGTGGCGGGCCCCTCGAGCAGCTTCGCGAACACGCCGAGCCGCTGCGCGACGCCGACGACCCGCCCGGCGACCATCCCGTACATCGCGTAGGCGCCCGGCAGCGGCGCGAGGTTCAGCGAGAGCGCGATCCGCTCGAGCAGGTCGTCCGGAGCCGGTCTAAGTTTCATTTCGCGAGCAGCCTACAGCCGGCCGCCGGCCACTCGCGCGCCACCGTGCTCAGGGCACTTCGCCGACGCCCGTCCTGTTGCTGGTGGCGACGGGCACGCCGCCGGACCAGTCGACCTCGAGGCTCTTCTTCGTGTTCAGCAGCGTCGGCAGCGTGGTCAGGACTTTGCGCGTGGCCGTTTCGATCACCTCGCCCGAGTCGCCCACGTAGACCAGTCGCCCATCGACCGAGCGCTGCAGCCAGCCGCCCCGCCCGCAGTCATACGCGCACGGGGTCTCGGTGCCGCTCAAGCCCGCCACCGAGATCGCGCCCAGCTGGGTCGGAGCGACGCCTTCGGCCACGCGCGAGACGTCGTAGACGCGAACCTTTTTGTTCGGGCTGTCGATCACGTAGAGCTGCTTCTCATCTGGCGACAGCGAGATGCCGTGACTGGGGCCCGAGAACGCAAAGCCTTTGGGCACCGTGCCGAAGGAGACCGTGAACAGGGGTTTGCCGCTGGTGATGCTCGAGACCTGGAAGCCGTCGAATTCGGTCGCCGTCGTGAACGACAGCGTGTTCGAGCCGTTGACCGTGAACGGGCGCACCGTGCCGACGAGCGGGCCGATCCCGCGGACCGTGCCTTTGGTCGTGTCGTAGACGTCGAGGTAGTTGTACTCGCGCCCGCCCAGGTAGACGTAGCGGCCGTTGTTCGAGACGACCGTGTTGTGCGCCCCCGAGCCCCCCTGGATCGTGCCGAGCACGGCGCCGTTGGCCGTGTCGAGGATGTTCCAGATCCCGCTCGGGGTGTTCTCGCCGGTCGGGATGTACAGCCGTTTGCCGTCGGGGCTGACCTGCCCGGAGTCGATGCCCGTTTTCAGGTGCACCGTCCAGACGACGCGTCCGGCGACGAGGTCGTAGGCCAGCACTGAGCCGTTGTAGCCGTTGCCGTCGCCGCCGTAGATGATGAACAGCAGGTGGCTGGACGGAGCGACGGTCACCCCCCTGACGCCGCTTTCGGTCTGCGGCAAGCTGATCGTTTTGAGCAGTTTGAACGACTGGTCGACGTCGTAGACCGACATCGAGCCGTCGAGGAAGACGTACTCGTAGTGCAAGATGCCGGCGCCGTTCCCGGTGACTACCGCCGTCTGCGCGCTGCGCGCGGCTTTCGAGTGCCCGGCGGCGTTGCGCGCGACCACATACACGCGGAGCGTGTGGCCCACGTCGGCAGCCTGCACGATGTAGGTCGTCGCGGTTGCCTTTTCGATCGCTTTGCAATGCGCTCCCTGCGCGTCGCAGCGGCGCCATTTGTATTTGTAGGACGTCGGTTCTTCACTCCACGAGCCGGGCGTGGCGGTCAGCGTGCTTCCTTCTCGCGCGGCACCGGAGATCGCCGGCGGTGCCGAGTTGACCGGCGGCGCAAGCGCCGCGAGAACCGCCAGCTGATCGCTCGCGAATGGTTCGGTCGCGCCAGCTTGGGCAAGCGGCGCGGCGCTCGCGCCGGCCGTCGAGAGGCACAGCGCCAGCACGGCCAGCCCAGCCGCGCTCACGGCGGATCGACCTCTTCGCGGCAGTTGCCGTTGTGGGCTGGCGTGCCCGCGCATCCGGAACCTCCTTATTCCGCTTCGTCTCCCAGAGCCTGCTGCCACCGCGCAGGCCCGGCCCCTCGCATGGGAACGGTGAGGATAGCGGGGGTGGCCGGTCCCTACCAGCACAAGCCGCGGCGCGGCGCCCGCCGGCCTATACCACCGCGGCGAGCGACGCTACAAGCGCCCGGAGGCCTCGGCGGCCTCCTCGGCCTGCGTGAGCTGGCGCTCGACGAGGTCGAGCCCGGCGTCCCAGAAGCCGGGGTCGGCGAGATCGATGCCGACGATCCGCCCCAGCTCCTCCGGGCTTTTCGAGCCGCCGGCGGCGAGCAGCTCGAGGTACTGCGGCACGAGCGCCACGCCCTCCTGCTCGTAGCGCTCGTAAACCGACAGCGCGAGCAGCTGCCCGTAGGCATAGGCGTATACATACCCCGGCGAGCCGATGAAGTGCGGGATGTAGGACCACCACGAGCGGTAGCCGTCGGTCACCTCGACGGAGTCGCCGAGCAGCTCCTGCTGGCTCTCGGCCCACAGCTCGCCGAAGCGCTCGACCGACAGCTCGCCCTGCTCGCGGCGCGCCGTGTGCACGAGGTCCTCGAAGCGGTTCATCGCGACCTGGCGGAAGACGGTGGCGATCGTGTCCTCGAGGTTCTCGGCGAGTAGCGCCAGGCGCGAGGCCGGCGAGGAGTCCTCGGCGAGCAGCCGCTCGAACACGATCGTCTCGCCGAACACAGACGCCGTCTCGGCGAGCGTCAGCGGCGTGGTCTGGTGGAAGATGCCCTGCCGCGCGGCCAGCGCGAAGTGCACGCCGTGCCCGAGCTCGTGCGCGAGCGTGAGCACGTCGCGGCGCTGGGAGGTGTAGTTGAGCAGCACGTAGGGCTTCACCGACGGCACGACCGAGGCGCAGAATGCGCCGCCGCGCTTGGCCGGGCGCACGGGCGCGTCGATCCGCTGCTCGCTGAAGAAAGCGCCCGCCACCTCGCCCAGCTCGGGTGAGAAGGAGGAGTAGCAGTCGAGCACGATCTGGCGCGCCTGCGCGAAGGGGAAGCTCGCCTGATCCTCGGTCACGGAGGCCATCCGGTCGTAGTCGGCGAGCCGCTCGAGGCCGAGCAGCCTCGCCTTCAGCCGGTACCAGCGGCGCGGTATCTCGTTGCGCCCCCGCACGGCGTCGATCAGCGCCTGCACCGACTCGTCGCTCGCCTCGTTGGCGAGGTTGCGCGCGGCCAGCCAATGCGGATAGTGGCGCAGGCGATCGTCGATGCCCTTGTCGGCGAGCAGCGTGTTGAACAGGAAAGCGCGCGTGCGCAGCCCCGGCGCGAGCGCCTCCGTGACGGCCTCCGCGGCGGTGCGCCGCGTCTCACGATCCGACAGCGCCAGCCGGCTGAGGGCGACGTCGAGCGCGACCGTCTCCTCGGGCAGGCGAACCTCGATCGCCGAGGTCAGCTCCTCGAACAGGCGCGTCCACGCGCCGGCGCCGGTGAGCGACTTCTCCGAGAGGATCTTCTCCTCGGGCTCTGAGAGCAGGTGCTCGCGATAGCGGCGAATGTTGCGCAGGTGATGGGCGTAGGGCTCCAGGCCATCGCCGGAGAGCAGCTGCTCGGCACGCTCGTCCTCGAGCGCGGCCCACTCGAGGTCGAAGAACAGCAGCGTCGTCTCGATCGCCGTGCCGCGCTCCTGCGCGAGCTGCAGCAGCGCGCCGTTGGCAGGCTCGGCGGTGTCCGTGGAGAAGCGCAGCGCAGCGTAGCCCCCGGCGCGGCCCACGAGCTCGTGGATCGCGGCGAGCTCCTGCATCGCCTCACACAGGCCCGGCGAGTCGAGCTGCTCGAGCTTGCCGGCGTAGCGCTCGGCGAAGGCCTGCGCGCGCTGCAGCGCCTCGCTCAGGCGCGGCTCGACTCCCTCGGCGCCCTCGCCGTCGACGAGCGGCTCGAGATCCCAGGCGGGAGCCTGCTGGCCGATCTCTGATCGGTCGGGATCGGTCGACTCGGGGGCGGCGGCCATCGCCTGGCAGCTTAGCCGCGCGCCGCCCGCGAGGCGGGCGCTACTCGGAGGTGACCGCTTTGAGGAAGTCCAGGCGCGCCGCGCGCCGCGCCGGAAGCTGCGCGGCGATCACGCCCGCGATTGCGGCGACGACGAGCAGCACGATCAGCGTGCCCGCCGGTATCGCGATGATGTAGCCCGATCCGGACAGGAAGATCGCCGCGACGAGCACCGCGGCGATCACTCCGATCACGAGCCCCAGCACGCCGCCGATCAGCGACGTGATCACCGACTCGTAGCGGATCATCTGGCGGAGCTGACGGCGCGAGGTGCCGATCGCGCGCATCATCCCCAGCTCGCGCGTGCGCTCGTAGATCGAGAGGATCAGCGTGTTGACGATGCCGAACAGCGACACGATCACTGACAGCGCGAGCAACACGTAGATCAGCGCCAGCAGCGTGTTGACCTGCTTGGCCTGTTCTTCCTTGAACTGCGTGGCCGTGCGCGAGCGAGCCTGCGGGAACTGGCTCGCGAGCAGGCGATCGATCGCCGGCTGCACGCGTGCGTTGTCGGCGCCGGGCGCATAGGCGACGAAGTCGAATGCGTCTTCGCGCAGCCCGAACGCCGAGCGGGCGAGCGGCAGCCCGATCGTCAGATCCTGCAGGATGCCGAATTCTTCATCGACGGTCCCGATCAGTTTCAGCGACACGTGCTGGTTCGCGGGCGTGAGCACCGAGATCGTCTGCCCCAGCCGCAGGTGGTGGGCTTTGGCGTATTTCTTGCTCGCGATCGTGCCGCCGCCGCGCAGCGCGGCGAGCGTCGCGTTGGAGCCCTTCTGCCATTCGATCCGGTAGACGCTTCCGAACGTGCTCGCGTCGATTGCCGTGATCGTGGCGTTGCTGCTCGTGCCGCGCATCCGCCCGACGGTGAACGCGATCGGCGTCACGCGGTCCACGCCGGGCACGCGTTCGACCGCCGGGGCCAGCCCGGCTGGGATTCCCTGTTCTTCGCCCCCGCCCTGCGAGTTCTCGACGATCAGGTTGCCGGCGAAGGAACGGCTGATCGTGTGATCGATCGTCGCCTTCAGGCCGTCGGCGAACACGGCGACGAAGGCGACCAGCGCGATCCCGACCGTGAGGGCTGCGGCAGTCACCATCGTGCGCCCGGGCTGGCGCATCGAGTTCTCCTTTGCCAGGCGGCCCGTGATCCCGCGCCAGGCGACGAGCACGCCGATCGCCTTCGCGAGCGCCGGGACCACGCGGTAATGAGACGGGGAGCCCGCGCGGATCAGCTTGACGAGGAGATACGTGACGTAGATCGCAAGAACGACGAAGCCGACCACGAACAGCACGGGCGCGAGCAGCACGCCGGCAAGGACCACGATCGCCGCGAGTACGCCTGCCCGGATCAGCAGCCCGACGCCCGTGATGATCCGAGGCGGAATCTCCACGCCCTCGCGCATCGCCGCCAGCGGCGTCACGCGGGTGGCACGCAGCGCCGGCTGCAGGCCGGCGAGCACCGTGATGACGATGCCGACGAGCAGCGAGACGACGATCGTGCGCGTCTCGAGCACGGTGCCGCTGTCGGGCAGGTCCGCACCGAACGCCTTGAACAGCTGGTCGAGCGCCGGCGCCAGGCCGATCCCGGCGAACAGCCCGAGCACGGCGCCGAAGACGCCGAGCAGCAGCCCTTCGGCGACGACCTCGCGCATGATCTGCCCGCGCGAGGCGCCGAGCGTGCGCAGCAGGCCGAACTCGCGCGCCCGCTGCGCGACGGTGATCGAGAACGTGTTGAAGATGATGAACGCACCGACGACGAGCGAGACGTAGGCGAAGATCAACAGGAACGTCCGCAGGAAGCTGAGGTTTTCTTCCAGATCGGAGGTGTTCTTGGCAGCCTGCTGCGTGCCGGTGCGGACATCGACAGTGCGCGGCAGCACCGCGCGGATGCTCGTGCGCAGCTGCTTGGGCGTGACACCCGGCGCGGCAGCCACGTCGATCTGGTCGAAGCGGCCCGGTTCGTCGACCACGCGCTGCGCCTCGGCCGGGACGAGCACAGCCGCTCCGGCGCCGCCGAACGATTCGCCGCCGCCGAACTTGACGATGCCGACGATCGCGTAGCGCTTGGCCGGCGCACGCCCGGCGATCAGCATCGCGCCGCCGACCTTCAGATCGGAGCGTTCGGAGGTCGCCTGGTCGATCGCGACTTCGCTTGCCCCCCGCGGGAAGTGGCCTTCGATCGGCTTGAACGACTCGAAGGGCTGCGGCACGAGGCTGGCGACGAACGCCGGCGCCCCGCCGCTGGTGAGGCGTTTGCGGTGCACGTCGAGGAACGTCGCCGTCGTGAAGATCCCGCCGGCAGCCTTCGCGACGCCGGGTACCTTGCGCACCTGTTCGAGCATCTGCTGGGTGATCGGCGAAGTCTGCGATCGGGTCTGGTTGCCGAGCGTCTCACTCGGCGTGACGACGACCGAGTCGCCCTTGGCTGCCGTCTTGAAGATCCCCGCGAAGGACTGGTTGATCGTGTCGGTGAGGATGTAGGTTCCGGCCATCAGCGCGACGCCGAGCGCGATCGCGATGCCGGTGAGCGCAACGCGGAGCTTGCGTTGCAGAAAGCCGCGGAGGATCAGCCGCGCCATTCAGGTGCTCCGCGTGACGGCCAGTCCCCCGCGAGCCGGCTCGGCTCTGCCTGCCCGGACCCGAGCGCCTATCACCCGATCGCCTTCATCAGGTCGAGCGCCTCGTCGGTCGTGACCGACGGGCTGTCGTGCACGATCCGTCCGTCGGCCAGCACGAGCAGGCGGTCGGCGTAGGAGGCGGCGTGCGCGTCGTGCGTGACCATCACGACGGTCTGGTTGAAGTCGTCGACGGCGTGGCGCAGCAGCTCGAGCACGTCGCCTGAGGCTTTCGAGTCGAGGTTGCCGGTCGGCTCGTCGGCGAACACGACGGCGGGGCGCGAGACGAGCGCGCGGGCGATCGCGACGCGCTGCTGCTGGCCGCCGGAGAGCTCGGCGGGGCGGTGCTTGAGGCGGTCGCCGATGCCGACCGTCTCGACCAGCCGGTCGAGCCATTCGCGGTCGGGATCGCGCCCGGCGATCGACAGCGGCAGCAGGATGTTCTCTTCGGCGTTCAGCACCGGCAGCAGGTTGAACGTCTGGAAGATGAAGCCGATCTTGTCGCGGCGCAGCTCGGTCAGGCGCCTGTCGTCGAGCCCGCTCAGCTCGACGTCGGCGAGGCGGACGTTGCCCGACGTCGGCCGGTCGAGCCCGGCGAGGATGTGCATCAGCGTCGACTTGCCCGAGCCCGAAGGGCCCATGATCGCGGCGAAGCGCGAGGCCGGGAAGCCGACGGTCACGTCGGAGAGCGCATCGACGGCCGCCTCGCCTTCACCGTAGCGGCGGCTGAGATCGTTGGCCTCGACGAGTGTCTGCGAGGCGTTGGCGGCAGGTGCTGAATTCACGTCTTCGGGCAGATTACAGCTCCGCCCCGGACGTGACGCCCGCCCCCGTGCGCCCCGTTCGCGCCGTCCGAGAGACGGCCTAGCATCCTCGCCCCGATGCACGAGACGACTCCCCAGGTCTTCCTGATCGCACGGCCCTCGATCGACGTGGAGGGGATGCGCGGCTACCTGGCCGATGTCGGCGGCGAGTCGTGGCTGCAGCGGCGCCTGGATGAGGCCGAGGAGGCGCCGAACGGAGGAGAGCTGCTCGTCGAGTTCGGCGGTCGCGCGTGCTACCGCAGCTGGGAGCCGGGGCTGAACGCGAACGTGACCAAGGTGCGCACCGACCAGCGCGAGTACTTCGCCAACATCCTGCGCTCGGCGCACGGCAGCGTGATGGAGCACGCTAACTACTCTTTCGTCATTCGGAATTGCTCGAGAGTATTTACTCATGAGCTCGTGCGGCATCGCGCGGGTTCGGCCTTCAGCCAGGAGAGCCTGCGCTACGTACGCCTGACGGACATCGGCTTCCGCGTGCCGCCGGCGCTCGAGCCGGTGCGCGAGCAGGTGCTCGCGATCGTCGAGCAGCTCGAGGAGTTCCAGGTCAGCGCGGCCGCCGAGCTGGGGATAGACGACGAGGGCGTCCCCTTCCACGTCAAGAAGGAGGTCACCTCGGCGCTGCGCCGGCTCGCGCCGATCGGGCTGAGCACGGACATCGTCTGGACGGCCAACGCGCGCACGCTGCGCCACGTGATCGAGATGCGCACGGCGCCGGGGGCCGAGGAGGAGCTGCGCACGGTGTTCGACCGCGTGGCGCGGATGATGCAGGTCGAGGCGCCGGGCTTGTTCCAGGACTTCACCCAGGACGAGGAAGGCTCCTGGGTGCCCGAGCACCACAAGGTCTAGCGCGCCGCCGTCAGCCGTCGAGCGCGACGTGCTCGAACGCGATCTCGGCCTGCTCGATTCGCGCCACTCCCATCGTGTGCCGCGGCTGGCGGCGCCGGTCGGTCGGGCTGCCGGGGTTGAAGATCTGAAAGCCGTCGCCGGCCGCTTCGTGCAGCGGGATGTGCGAGTGCCCGAAGACGACTGCGTCGGCTCGCGGAAAGCGTCTGCGCAGACGGGCGATCCTCCCCTTCGCCGGGCCCGCGTCGTGCGTCATCGCCAGACTCACACCGTCGAGCTCGACTTGGAGCTCGGCCGGCAACCGCTCACGTAGAGCCGGCTCGTCGACGTTGCCGTGCACCGCGAGCACGGCCGGGCCGAGCGCGGAGAGCTCGTCGAGCACTCCGGCGGTCGAGATGTCGCCGGCGTGGAGGATCAGCTCGGCTGCGCGCAGCCTCGCCAGGCACGGCTCCGGCAGCCTGCGCCCCCCGCGCGGCAGGTGCGTGTCGGCGAGGATCGCGATCACCACGCCACGCGCCCGCGCAGCCCGACGAGCGAGCGGCGCGGCCGCGCGGCGGCGGCCGCCAAGCTCAGTCCTCTTGGGACTGCAGCTCCTTCACGCGCTCCTCGAGCTGCTCGGTCACGGCCGGATCGCGCAGCGTGGTCACATCGCCCAGCGCACGACCCTCGGCGATGTCGCGCAGCAGCCGGCGCATGATCTTGCCCGAGCGCGTCTTCGGCAGGTCGTCGGCCCAGATGATCCGCTTGGGACGGGCGAACTTGCCGATCCGCTCGGCGACGGTGATGCGGATCCCCTCGACCGTCTGCTCGTCGCCGCCGAGCTCGCCCTGCAGCGTGACGAAGGCCACGATCGCCTGGCCGGTGTCCTCGTCGTGCTGGCCGATCACGGCCGCCTCGGCGACGTCGACGTGGGCGACGATCGCCGACTCGACCTCGGCCGTCGACAGGCGGTGCCCGGAGACGTTGACGACGTCGTCGATCCGCCCGATCACCCACAGGTATCCGTCTGAGTCGCGGCGTGCGGCGTCGCCGACGAGGTAGGTCTCCTTGCCGAAGCGCTTGAAGTACGTCTCGACGAAGCGCTCGGGCTCCTTGTACAGCGTGCGCAGCATCGACGGCCACGGCTGCGTCAGCACGAGCAGGCCCTGGCCTTCCTCGATCGGCTCGCCGGTCGACTCGTCGCGCACCTCGGCGAACACGCCGGGGAACGGATGCGTGGCCGACCCGGGCTTCGTCGCCGTGATCCCGGGCAGCGGCGTGATCATGATCGCGCCGGTCTCGGTCTGCCACCAGGTGTCGACGATCGGGCAGCGTTCGCCACCGATCACCTTGTGGTACCAGAGCCAAGCCTTCGGGTTGATCGGCTCGCCGACCGATCCAAGCAGCCGGAGGCTGCTCAAATCATGTTTGCCCGGCCAGTCCGAGCCCCACTTGATGCAAGCGCGGATCGCAGTTGGAGCGCAGTAGAGGATCGTCACGCCGTAACGCTCGACGATCTCCCACCAGATGTCCTTGGCGGGGTAGTCGGGCGCGCCCTCCCACATCACCGAGGTGGCGCCGTTGGCGAGCGGCCCGTAGACGATGTATGAGTGCCCGGTGACCCACCCGACGTCTGCGGCGCACCAGTACACGTCGGACTCTGCGCGCAGGTCGAACACGTAGCGATGGGTCGCCGAGACACCCGTGAGATAGCCGCCGGTCGTGTGCAGGATGCCCTTCGGCTTGGCGGTCGAGCCTGAGGTGTAGAGGATGTAGAGCGGGTGCTCCGCGTCGAGCGGCTCGGGCGGGCAGGCCGGATCGGCGGCGGCGCAGATCTCGTCGTAGAAGACGTCGCGGCCCTCCTGCATCTGGCACTCCGTGCCGGAGCTGCGCACGACGACGATCTTCTCGAGCGTCTGCAG